>NZ_JBNPXB010000008.1:0-197843 GCF_050433525.1 Aminobacter sp. BE322
CGACCGCCTCGGGCACTCGGGGCGCGGCGACCGCCTCGGGCACTCGGGGCGCGGCGACCGCCTCGGGCACTCGGGGCGCGGCGACCGCCTCGGGCACTCGGGGCGCGGCGACCGCCTCGGGCACTCGGGGCGCGGCGACCGCCTCGGGCACTCGGGGCGCGGCGACCGCCTCGGGCACTCGGGGCGCGGCGACCGCCTCGGGCACTCGGGGCGCGGCGACCGCCTCGGGCACTCGGGGCGCGGCGACCGCCTCGGGCGATCAGGGCGCGGCGACCGCCTCGGGCTATCAGGGCGCGGCGACCGCCTCGGGCCGCAACGGCCGGGTGCGAGGCGCGAAAGGAAACGCATTGTTTGCCGTCGAGCGTGGCGAATGGGGCGGCGATGGTTATCCCATCCTTTCAGTCGCCTGCGGTATTGTAGGGGCCGACGGTATAGAGCCCGATACTTGGTATAGCGCCAAGAACGGCAGGCTCGAAAAGGTCGAAGACTGATATCTGCGGGGCCGCGGCTTTCAACGCCGCCGCGCTCAAACGACCCGGCTTAGCAGGGCGCCCGTAGCAATTCCGAGCGTGACAGGTTGCATCACGGCAACGATTGATCTAGCGAAACCGTAAACACGCGATTTTCGGATCACCATGACCATCATCGACACCCGCACGCCCGATCCCAAGCGACTGATCCCCGGCGCCACCGGCGACTGGGAAGTCATCATCGGCCTCGAGGTTCATGCCCGGGTGACTTCGGAGGCGAAGCTGTTTTCGGGCGCCTCGACGGCGTTCGGCGCCGAGCCCAACGCCAATGTCAGCCTCGTCGACGCGGCGATGCCCGGCATGCTGCCCGTCATCAACGAGGAATGCGTGCGCCAGGCGATCCGCACCGGCCTCGGGCTGAAGGCGCAGATCAACCTGAAATCGGTCTTCGACCGCAAGAACTACTTCTATCCCGACCTGCCGCAGGGCTACCAGATCTCGCAGTTCAAGCAGCCGATCGTCGGCGAGGGCACGATCACCATTTCGGTCGGCCCCGACCGCAAGGGCGAGTTCGAGGACATCGACATCGGCATCGAGCGCCTGCATCTCGAGCAGGACGCGGGCAAGTCGATCCACGACCAGCATCCGACCATGTCCTATGTCGACCTCAACCGTTCGGGCGTGGCGCTGATGGAGATCGTCTCCAAGCCCGACATGCGCTCGGCCGACGAGGCCAAGGCCTACGTCACCAAGCTGCGCACCATCGTGCGCTATCTCGGCACCTGCGACGGCAACATGGACGAGGGCTCGATGCGCGCCGACGTCAACGTCTCGGTGCGCCGCCCCGGCGGCGAGTTCGGCACGCGCTGCGAGATCAAGAACGTCAACTCGATCCGCTTCGTCGGCCAGGCCATCGAATACGAGGCGCGGCGCCAGATCGCCATCCTCGAGGACGGCGGCAAGATCGACCAGGAGACCCGCCTGTTCGACCCCAACAAGGGCGAGACGCGCTCGATGCGCTCCAAGGAAGAGGCGCACGACTACCGCTATTTCCCCGATCCGGACCTTCTGCCGCTCGAATTCAACCAGGCCTATGTCGACGCGCTCGCCAAGGATCTCGTCGAGCTGCCCGACGACAAGAAGGACCGCCTGGTCAAGGCGCTCGGCCTGTCGGTCTACGACGCCTCGATCCTGGTGTCGGAAAAGTCGATCGCCGACTATTTCGAGAAGGTGGCTACCGGGCGCGACGGCAAGCTCGCTGCGAACTGGGTCATCAACGACCTGCTCGGCGCGCTCAACAAGGCCGGTAAGGACATCGAGGAAGCTCCGGTGTCGCCCGACCAGCTCGGCGCCATCATCGACCTCATCAAGGAAGGCACGATCTCCGGCAAGATCGCCAAGGACCTGTTCGAGATCGTCTGGAACGAGGGCGGCGACCCGAAGGAACTGGTCGAGAGCCGCGGCATGAAGCAGGTGACGGACACCGGCGCCATCGAGAAGGCCGTCGACGACGTCATCGCCGCCAATCCCGACAAGGCCGAGCAGGCGCGCGCCAAGCCGACCATGGCCGGCTGGTTCGTCGGCCAGGTGATGAAGGCCACCGGCGGCAAGGCCAACCCTCAGGCGGTCAACGACCTGGTCAAGGCCAAGCTCGGTATCGTGGAATAGAACGAAGCCCCGGTGATGAGCCGGGGTTTCGCGTCAGTCCTTACGGTAGCGCTTGCCGCGCCAGCCACCGGCCGTGAGGGGTAGGCCTGATGCCCACGCCGGTAGCTCGCAGATCAGCTTTTCGAACGCTTCGACCGAGCCGAAATCGCGCGGCACCTCGGTGATGATTTCGTCATAGACGGTCGCGATGATCGGATAGCCGGCCCCTTCGGACTTCCACATGCCGTTGACGAGCAGGTCGCGGGCAATGGCTTGGGTGTTGTTCTCGACCAGCAGGCCGCCATAGAGGGCCGAACGATCCCACTTCCGGGTGACGCTGTTGACGCCGAGCGCCGTCACCTTGTCGGAGGTGTTGCCTTCGATCTTGACCTCGCCCTTCACTTCCAGCCGCTCGGCCGTTTCGCGGTCCATGACCTCGCTGTCGGACCAATCACCGTCCGGCAGCTTGATCTTGGCCCAAACCTGCGCCTTCAGCTTCGGGGAGCCATAAGCCAGGCAGCGGCCGGAGGGCAGGCGAGCCCACAGGAAGCCGCGGGCGGCGATGTACGACACCTTGGCCGCCGACGTGACCGTGCCGGGCGAGGCGACCGCGTCGCGCACCGCGGCCTCGACGTCCTTCCACGACTGCGCGATCGCCGCGTTCTGCGCGCGCCAGCCGAGCTTGATGATCTCGCAGGCAATCCACGCCTCGCGCGACAAGTCCTTCGTGCCGGACAGGCCGCGCTTCATCTGCCCCTCGTAGCGCTTCGTGGCCTTCTCCAGCCGCTCTTCGCTGGCCCGCTCGATGACGCCGGCGGCGATGCCGTCCAGCTTCACGCCATAGCCGCGCGCAAAGGTGACGAACGCCATCACGCCGCCACCATAAGACAGGCCAAGCTCGGCCGGCTTGCCGACGGCCTGTCGCGCCCAATGCTTCTTTGTGACCTCGTCGGTGGTCAGCCCAAGGATCGAAGCGGCCGTCCGTCGATACATGTCCGGCAGTGACGGGTCGGCGTTGAGTTCGTGGATCGCCTTGAGCTTCCAGCGCTCGTTGGCCGTCCACGCGACGGTGTTACCTTCGATGTTGGAGAAGTCGGCCTGCACCAGCTCATGGCCGGGCGCGGCCCAAATGAAGCCGCGGATCGCGTCGGAAATCAGGTGCAGCGGACGGCCGAGCTCGTCGCCGTAGAACAGCGGCAGAATGCCCGGCTCTTCGGTACGGAACGCCTGGAACAGCACGTCCGTGCGCGGCTTCTCGTCGTCATAGACCTTGCGCGGACGCGGTAGATTAGTCCAGTTGACGCCGACGCTCTGCGTGCGGCCTGTGCCGGCCTGGTGGTATATGAAGCCGCCACGCACGCGGCCGTCGGCGCTGGCACGGTCGAGCATGGCGTTCAGCTTCGACACGGACGTCTTAGCGGCCTCCGCACGTATCTCGAGCGCCTTGCGGACCTTTGCCGGCAGGTCGTCGGCCTCGAGCAGGTCGGTGATCTCGGCCTTCGCCGCCGACGACAGTTCGATGCCCTGGCGCTGAACCCATTCGACCAGCTTGCCGGGCTGCGTCGTCGAGGGCACATATCCGTCGGTGGCGAGCCGCATTTCGCGGTCGAGCCCGCGCTTCGCCTTCTCGGCCATCGCGAGCGCAGCGCGGGCCGATTTGCGGTCGATACGGATGCCGCGCTGGTTGATGCGCTCCGTCAGCAGCCAGACGGCCTGCTCGGTGTCGGAAAGCGGCACCATGCGGCGGTCGGCCTCGGCTTCCGCCTCGACGTCGTCGTCGCAGTAGTCGTGGAAAAGCTCGAAGTCCTCCGGGTGGTCCTCGGGCTCGTTCCAGTAGAGCCCGTTCGGATCCTCGCCTTTGCGCGGCCGGCGCGGGATGGAGAACTTCCGGATGAGCCGCATACCCTCCTTGTTCTTTTGTGTCGACAGGCCGAGAGCTGCGCCGAGCCCGGCCAGGTCGCGCGGCAGCGACATGGCCGCAGCGGTCGCGGCGGTGCAGCGGCACTGCTCGAGCCGCAGCACCGGCCAGCCGAAGCGGGGCGTCAGCACCATCTGCCAAAGTAGCCGCTCGAAGCTGTTGTTGTGGGCCGAGACGATACCGCCGCTCTCGACGTGCTCGTCGATGTCAGCCGGGCACGGCTCGCCGCGGCGCCAACGTTTGCGAGGGCCGCCGTCGATCTTGTAGGAGGCCAGCAGGGCTTCCGTGTGCGGCGAGGCCATATAGCGGTAGACGCCATGCTTTTTCAGGTCGACGTCCGACCGCGTTTCGAAGTCGATCTCAAGGCCGGAGGTCATGCGAAAATCCCCTCGCCACGCCAGCCCTTGACGATCGTCCCCGAGAGGCCGCTTTGCTCGAGCCGGGCCACGGCAGCTTGGCCGTAGGCCACTAGACAGGATGGCGCGCCGCTGTTCGCGTCCGCCGCTTCGCCCCGCCTGATTAGTTTGGACGGCTTCCCTTTGCGCTCGACGAGCGTGTCTTCGTTGACATGGAAGTAGAGACGGCCGTGCAGGAACATGACACCGTCGGCCTTACCCCAAACCTCGCGTACAAAGTCCTCAGTTTCGGTTCGGGCGAAGATCAGCGCGAGGCCGGAGCCGTGCGCCGCCAGCTTTGCCATCCACAGCCCGGTTTCTCGACCGTAGGGCGGGTTGCACCAAACGAAACCTCGCCACGGCCGCGTCAGACCATCATCGGTAACTGTGAAATGCTGCGACGCTGTCGGCCAAGGCCTATCGATCGGGGAGCAAGGATCGAGGTCAAAGGGGCCGAGCGCCGCCAGGATTGCGGGAGGGGTGAGCCATTCATCGCGCTTCATATCGGCCGACTGGTGGCTCCCCATGCCTCTTTTCCGGCTCATTCGCACCTCCACGTCGTCACGCGGGCTTCGGCGAACATCTCGCTCGCCGCCGCGAACTCTTCAGCAGGCATGGACGTGGTGCCAGGGCCGTAGGCGACCGCGCGGATGCCGGCCTGGATCAGCGTCCGCGCGCAGGCCGCGCAGGGCATGTGGGTGACGTAGACCGTGCAGTCCTTGGTGCGGATGCCCTCGCGGGCCGCGAACGCGACCAGGTTCGCTTCGGCGTGGCTGGCGAAGAGATATTTCGTCGGCCGCTCCCGGCGCTCGGGCATGTCGAACACGCCCCGAGGTGGTCCGTTGTAGGCCGTCAGCCGGACTTCGCGATCCGGGCCGACCAGCACGGCGCCGACCTGCGTCGTGTCCTTGGATTTCGTCGCTGCGTGTCGGGCAAAGCCCATCAGGTATTCCGGCCAGTTCATGCGAAAATGTCCTCCTGTACGGGCTTGTCGTTCGTCAAAACAGACGCAGCAGCAATGCGCGCCCGCGCTATTGCGACGTACTCAGCCTCCCGCTCAATGCCGATGAAGCTCAGCCCTTCGAGCGCGGCGCCGCGGCCGGTACTGCCGGAACCGGCAAAGGGGTCCAACACCGTGCCGCCAGGGGGCGTCACCAATCGGCACAGATAACGCATGAGGTCCGTCGGCTTGACGGTAGGGTGCGGGTTCTGCGCCGCCTTCTCGGTGCCAGGGGATTGGAAGGAGCCGGGGTTCTGCGTACCTGTAGACCACAGGAGCGGCTTCTTGGCAAAGTCGGCAAGGCCGTCGTTTCGGTCGGAACGTGACGCTTTGGCGCAATAGAAGAACCGGGCTGCGGATCCGGAACGACTGTCTCCGTAGGCTTCGAAGGCTTCTAACGTTTCGGCGCTGCCGTCGTGAATGACGTTCGCCGGCCAACGCCCGGTCGGATCGTAGTTGTCGCGGTCTTTGCTGAATTTCCCGAAGACCCGGTTCGTCATCGGGCCGCTTCCGAAGTCAGCGTGTCGGTTCCTTAGCTTACTCTCGGCTTCGTCCGCTTCGCTCGCGAACGGAACTCTGCAGCCGTCAACGTTCAACGCGCCTACGCCGTGCCGCGCCAGGTTTTCCGGCACAGTGCCGTCTAGCGGCTTGCGCGCAACAACAATGGGCTCCCATGCGGGCTTTAGCGCCGTACCCCAACCTTGCCACTCACCGGCCTGGTTCGACGATTTCGGAAAACCGGAGCCGTATAGCCAGCCGATCTGATCGCGGATTTCGAAGCCGGCGTCCTCGATCGGAACCGCGCCGCGGTGATAGGTTCGCGTCCCGAAGAAGGACAGCAGGTGGCCGCCAGGCTTCAGCACGCGCAAACATTCGCGCCAGACCTCCACGCCCGGCACGTCGCAGTCCCACTTCTTCCCCATGAAGCTGAGGCCGTAGGGAGGATCGGTCACTACGGCGTGAACAGAGGCCGACGGCATCATTTCGAGTACGTTGCGGCAGTCGCCTTGCAAAACCTCAATCATCCAAAAATGTCCTCTTGAATACTAGTGTCGTTCGCTAAAACGGACACCGCGGGCGCACCAAGAGCGCGCCGCAGCGCTTCTACGGGATCGGCGTGGATCTCCACCCGCCAGACCGATACGCCGGTAGCGGAGACGCTGGCCTGGTAGCCCTGCTCGGTCGTCCAGAGAGTCAGGGAGCGGAGGTCGCCCCGGCGGGCGGCCTCCCTGATGAGCTCGTCGAGCGAGGGCATCTAGGCGTGCCCCTCCCGCTCCAGCCACTAGGACGCCACGATGATCTCCGTGTCGCCCTCGTCGATGGCCTGCCCATCGAGGCAGACTGACCGTGGAACCCAAAATTCGGAGCCGTCATCGGTGACGAACAGCACGGCGCCGTCCGTCACCTTCACGACGTCTCCGGACAGGGTTTGCTGTCCGAAGCCGTTCTTCATCCGAACACGTCCTCCACGACTGGCGTTGGCGGGCGACCGTGCCTCAGCGCGGCTGCTACGAGCCGAACCTGATGTCGCGCGTCATCGAGGGCGTTGTGCTTGACGCGCTCGATGGCGAGCTCGCGCGTGTCGAAGTCGAACAAGTCGTAGACCGTCCGCGTATCGCGGACGTTCCAGAACTTCCAAGGCGGAGGAACAGAGACGGCCAAGCTCGCGGCCTCCCAAAGCGGGATGTCGAAGTTGGCGCCTTGCCCCCAAACCTGCTCTCCGCCGATCTCATGGAACCAGGAGCGGAACGCAACGGCGACGGCCTTGAGCGGTAGCTGGTCGATTAGCAGGGATTGCTGAGCGGCCTTCGACTGCTCGGACCACCACTGTTCGGTTCTCAGGTCAATTACGAGCCCGACCGCCTTGCAGCTCTCGGGTTCGATGTTGGCGTAAAATGTCTTTCCGGTGTTGCCACGCAGGTCGAACTGCACGGCGCCAATCGATCGGATGACGCTGCCCGGCAACGTGCCGAACGTCTCGAGGTCAAGCATTACGTGGGTCATCCGAAGATCCCCAAGGCGTGGCCGTATAGGTCGCGCATGGCTTCCCGCTCGTCGCGCTCGGCCTTGTCCATGGCGCGAAGTTTCAGCATCTCGTTGATCGCGGAAATATCGAACCCGACGCCCTTCGCCTCGGCTTTGACGTCGCGAATATCGTCGGCGATCGACTTCTTTTCCTCCTGCAAGCGCTCGATGCGCTCGACGAAGGAACGTAGCTGGCCGGCGGCGATCGTCTGGCTGGTTTCGGCGACGTCATCGGCATTCTTGCTGTTGTGACCGATCTCCGACATCAGAGCCTCCTGGTCACGGCTGCGTTCGCCTCGGCGAGGTCGTCGCAGATGCGATGGATGATCTGAGCGAGGCCTTCGATGTTGTCGAAGACACCGTCGGAATGGCGAGCTTCGCCGCTGGCGCCCCCGTTGTCCGGCCACGCCCCAGCGAGTTTCATCGCTATCGACACTGACTGGCTGGACACCTCGCCGAGCCGCACGACGGCGTTTCCGAGCATTTCCACGGAAGAAGTGCGAGGCGCATCGGCGCGGACAGAGCCGGCAAGGCCTACCGCAGTAGCAGAAAACATTTCATTTCTCCTTGGTTTGAGGGTGAGACAATGGCCGAATGTCGGCCATTGTCGGTCGCAATAACCTACAAATCAGCCAAACAAACTGGCCGCCCCGTTGCCGGTCTTCGTCGACGCGGGCGCGTCGCCCTCGTCGTCGATCGTCTCGAAGAACTTGTCCGGGTCGGGTCCGCCGGTGCCGCCCAGGATCTCGCCGCCCTCGGCTTTCTTCGTCACCTGGAACATGGAGATGCCGAAGCTGATGCCCTTGCCGTTTTCTTCGTTTTCCCAGGTGAAGGCGTTGACGACTGCAAAGCCGCGCGAGCCGGACGGGCAATCAGCCTTGTCGAGGACCGGATTGCGCTTCCGGTCGAAGACCTTCGGCTTGTAGTCCTCGCCGGAGGTGCAGCGGATGAATGTGTGATCGGCCCGCCATTCTCGATTTCCGCTGCACACACCAGCACGGGAAACCACTCGCTAGGGATAGACGCCCTGGTGAACCATTTCCTTGCAGTTTCGCGATTTGGCGCGGGCAGCCCGAACGAAGAGAGGGTAGCGAGAAGCGCATCCACGTCCTGAAAGTGCTGCCTGAGAAACCCGACCGTGTCGAACATGATAGGAAAATAACCCTCTTTGTCCAGTTGGCCGAAAGTCGAAATCGCCAAACTGCATGTCTGATGTATGTTAACTATACGACAGACAAAACGGACAGTCAAGCGGCGTGTCGGACAAAATGTCTTGCGTGTCTGCAAATTGCGATATACAACCGAGATACAGTATCGACTCGCAACCGGAGTGTTCTAAATGCCTAGAGAGGTGCGTACTCACATTGTTGAGGACATTATGTCCGGCCAAGGCCTTGCGCCGAAAAGCTTAGTAAAACAGGAGTTTGGCAAGCGTCTCTACGCGCTGATGCTGGCGAAAGGCTGGAACCAGAGTGAACTGGCCCGCCAGTCCGAACTGCCGCGCGACAGCATTTCCGTGTACGTCCGCGGCAAATCGCTTCCGACGCCGCTCAGCCTACAAAAACTGTCGGCCGCTCTTGGTGTGGAGCCGGAAGAAATCCTCCCAAATCATGTGGAAAGCGCGATCGACGCCGACATCCCGGCTATCGAGATGAAGGTGAGCCCGAACGCGCCGGACGTCGCTTGGCTCCGCGTTAACCGTCTTGTCACAACGGCGACTGCGCTGGAGATCATGAAGCTGCTGCAGGCCGACAATGCTCTTGACCGAAGCAGAGGTAGCTGAACGCTTGCGGTGCTCGGCGAGCACCGTTAAGCGGCTCCGATTGTCCGGAAAGCTGACCTACATCCCCGGACGGCCGATCAAGATCGACGAAACCGATCTGCGTGCATACCTGGAGAGCGTGAAATGCCGACGCCAGAACTCCGACCAGCCGAAAACGGCACCTTCTACGCCTTCTGGAGCGAAAATCGACGTAGCCGACGCAAGAGCATGGGCACTAAAGACCTTGCTGTTGCAGAGACACGTTTCGGCCAATGGCTCGCGCTCGGCGGGCACAAAGGCCAGGTCTCGCAAGAAGGCCGCGTCGGGCTGACGATCGCCGAGCTGTGGCACGTCTACGACGTCAAGCACGTCCAGAAGGAAACTGCGGCGCCGGCGAGCATCGAATACGCCTGGGCGAACCTGAAGCCGCACTTCGGCGCGCTGACGCCCGGCGAGATCGACCAGACGACGGCGGAGGACTATGGCGACGCCCGCGGGGAAGGCCGGATCGGACGGCCCGCAAAGTCGTCGACCGTCCGCAAGGAGCTCGCCGCACTCCGGGCCTGTCTCAACTGGCACGCAGCGCCCGAGCGAGGCCGCAGGAAGCTGCTCGAGCACACGGACCTGCCGATCTTCAAACTGCCGGAAGAGGCCGACCCTCGCGACCGCTGGCTGACAACGGCCGAGATCAAGGCAATGCTCGCTGCGGCGAAGGCTTTGCACCCTGGCGCCGAGCGCATGACGCGCGGGGAGCGCTTCCTGTGGCTGGCGTTGGAGACGGCCGCTCGCAAGCAGGCCATCCTTGACCTGACGTGGGGCCGCGTCGACTTCGAGACGAACGTCATTCACTACGCCGTGCCCGGCAAGAAGCAGACGAAAAAGCGCCGGCCTTCGGTGCCGATCTCGCGGGCGCTGCGTCCGGTGCTGGAGGCCATGCACAAGGAGCGTGCCGGCGATCTGGTGCTGGACCACGACGGCGAGGTGTGGGCCACCATTCAGGCGATCGTCGTCAAGGCCGGGCTGGCGCCGAAGCTGCCGCGCGGGACTGGAGAGCGCATCAAGTCAACCGGCATCTCGCCGCACACCCTGCGCCACACGGCGGCGACGCAGATGGCGCGCCGCGGCGTGCCGCTCTACGATATCGCCGGGATCCTCGGCAACACGCTCGCTATGGTCGAGAAGGTCTACGCCAAGCATTGTCCCGGCCGGCTTCAGGCCGCGGTCAACTCAATCTCTGGAACGCTGGAGGCAGCAGAATGAAGCGCTCTCGTTACGATGAAAACTACGTCCGCGAAATTCTTGCAGGCGTCTCTCCGGCCGCAACACTAGACCGCCGGGTGTTCCGCTACGAGTGCCAGAAAGACATCAATGCTGGCTACGTCGCGGAGGTCGATGAGGCCGAATATCGGCTTTTTGACCGGGGCGCGAAACTCCAATCTTGAGCACTCCCGCTGCGCACTTGTGCTCATAGTGCGCATCGAAAATGCCGGACATTGACCTACAACGACCTACATTGATCCAGCTCAAACCAGCGCAAAAGCTGGAAAAACGTTGCCAGACAACGACCTACAAAATCCCGACATCTGTGTTGGTAAGGGAGAGGTCGCGAGTTCAATCCTCGCTGGCAGCACCATTTTCCCCTTGGAAAAATTGAGAAAATCGCTTTCCAAGGGGACGCCCTCTCCCCTTTCCCCAAGGTCCAAAACCGGAACTTTCCCCAGCTTTCCCCAGCAAATCAGGGGAAAATCGGGGGAGAATGTTCTACGCCTGTTCCCCTGCTTCGTGGGGGAACGGCCATGACGCATCTGAAAAAGATACTGCCGCCCGAACAGCGGAATGATTTGAAGGCTTCCATGGCCGTCGCCAAGGGCGCGGCGGACAAGGTGATTTCCGATCATCTTGAACCGGACCCTTCGCTTGCCCCTTGGCAAATCACGTCTACAGCCGCCCATGCGGTGAAGGTCTTTGAGAACGGGGCCGCGATCCTCCCCAAGAGCGTTATAGCTGACGAAAAAGTCCCTCGGGTTAAAGGGGGCCGCAAGATACTGCTTGCCATCGGCAGGGCGATAAGAACACCCGACAAGACCACGCATAAGGGATACTATGCCGCGGACCTCCTTCGCGACATAGATTTCCAGCACCACCAATCCACGAACGGCTTGTGGAACCCGGAACTAGGCCGCTGGGAACGCTGGGGAGCGCGGGACGCGGACGGTTGGCTACAGCCACAGGTGAATGACCCCAAGATGAAGTCCAAGGCGTCCCGCCGCGTCAACGAACGGACCTTCCGCCGCATCAAGGAAGACTTGATCGCGCTGGGCCTGATCGAACAGACGCGGAAGGATTTCCCGAGAGGAAGGCGCATCTGGTTGAAGCCGACCACCGAGTTTTCGCGTATCCTGTTCGAGCCGGGGTACTGGGATCAGGTCCGGGACAAATACGCCCCTGCAAAGGTGACCAAGCCGAAGTCGGGTAAGAAGCCGCGTGGCCTTAGTGCGAGGCACAAACAGATTGATGACGAGAACTTAGCTCTATACAGGCAGGTCATTCATCACGAGCTAACCGGCCTCACCCCGGAAATGAAAAAACTCATATGGGAGAAGTTGACCAAGCCCATCCCGCTGACCAAAAATCACGTCAAGCAGCCCTTCGCAGAGTTCGGGAGCTACCGCTACAAGCGCCTTATGGAAGCCATCTAGGCCAGATGAAATCGACCCCGTTTAGAAATAAAAAGTGTCCGGCTGTTTTTTTGCGATTTTTCGGGGTGCAATGGACTGATTTCTCAATGAAATTTCTAAACGGCGTCCGGCTCATATACAGTAGATAATTATAAACTTATTTTGAATTGGATTTAAGAGTAACGGGAGAAGACGAAACCCCCTTCGGGTTTTCGTGTTCCCGATCACTCGCTATCGCTCCTTCCAAGAGGTCGCTTCGCTACCCGGTCAGTCACTTCGTTCCTTCCCGCCTTCCTCACCCTGTAGCCCCTAGGTTTCATGCAGGTCGCGGGGGTGTAGCGGAGACAGGTAGGCACCGAAAACGACAACACCGACGAAACGAGCTTTGACGGTACGAGAAAATCCCCAAGCCCCGGATGACCAACGGGTAGGCGTGGGTTAGAGTTGACCCTCAGTAGCGTGTCCCTAGCCTAGAAAGACAGGCACGTTCACAGAGACATCGGCGTAGCCCGAGACAATGCTCGGCAGTAGCATGACGAACCTACCCGCCGTGTATGAAATCAATTTCACAGCCAACCCGAGCTTGCTGGAAAGTTTATGCATTACGCATGTGCGCGGCACGACTGACCAGATCGACCACGGCGAGCGAGGTCGTGATGTTGCCTGCCGTAGCGATGGTTAACCATCAGGTCGGGAAGCTCCGGCACACGGTCGTTTAAGTTCGCATGCACCAGCCTTGCCGCCCACGTTGGCAGCGGGGTCGAGGTTCCGGCCCTCCCAGTTCTCGGGAGTTTCGCCATGTACGACCTTTTCACCATCGACCCCGCCCTCAAGCCTCTGTTCGCCGACAGAAAGGTTCCAACCGTCGAGCCTCTGCTCACGTCACCGTTCGTTGCCATGTCAGCCATGCAGAAGTCGATACGGCGTGGTGATGTCGATCTGGCCTTGCGTGCCGCCGCGACCCTGTTGAAATCCGATCCGGCGAAGCTCTGGCGCAGGCTCACGGGGATCGCGTTCGAGGATGTCGGTCTGGCATCGGTCGATACGATCCGTCTCGTTATGGCGGCGGCGACAAGCAAGTCGTTACGCGAAGAGTTCGGTGGTGAGTGGGCCGTGGCATCGTTGCTGGTCGAGCAGATGGCTATCTCCCCGAAGTGCAGGGCAACCGATGATCTATTGTGGACCGTCGCCCAGCACCATGAGCTTGAGGAGCTACGGGCCTCACTGACGGGCGTTGACCTCTCGGAGCACCTTTCCCGCATCCGGGAGCGCGGCGCAGCGTTGGGGGCCTCTCTGGCCGCGTTACACGCATCCGGCGTCAGGTGGACAGGACAGATTTCGGGCAGGACCGGGAATGCCGCCGCTACCTTCGACGCGATGCGTGAAGCGGGGATCGACCACGAGATAGTAGCGCTGGCCGAACGGGGCTTTCGCCGGACGCGGGAGGCGTTGCCGGTGTTGTTGCCCTTGCTGTCCGGTGCTCTGCCGTCTGGCGTCCTTCCTGCTCAAGACGACGAGTTCCCGAAAGTCGTGATCGGACACAAGAGCGGCCTGCCGACCTACGTTTACGATGCGTTCTCGTGGGAAGGGAAGTCGGCACTCTCCCGGTTCCTGAAACGGAATACAACGACCGGGCGCTGGTTGCGCCGCCATGTTCCTGCCGAACGCCGTATGGCGGTTCTGGCAGGTGCGATCTTCCGAGTTGAGGGCGGGCTTGTCAGGCGGCGGGTCGAGTGGCCATGCGCCATGACGCTCAAGTGGCTGGCGGACGCGGGACACCATCGCATGAAGCTGACTGACCCTGCCGAATGGCTCGATACGGTTCGCGGCGACCTGCCTACGATTGATGAGGAGCGTGCAAATGTTCGTTGAGCGCCGCCACGACGCCGGGACCGTGGTCCCTGCCAGCAACATGACGCCGACCGTCCTGCCTGCCGATGTCCAGCGCCTTGTGACGGCTTCATTGTCCGAGGCGAGTAAACGAGCGATGCGTCTCGACATTGCCCATTTCGAGGGGACAGGCAGGCGGCTCCCGGCGACCCCGGAAACCGTGGCGTCGTATCTGGCCGAAGGTGCGGAGACCTACGCCGTGGCGACCTTGCAGCGGCGGCTGGCGTCGATCAGCAAAGCCCATCGCGCCCTCGCGGTGGACGATCCGACCAAGGCCGAACTGGTCCGTGCTACTCTACGTGGTGTTCGCCGCACCCTCGGGGTCAAGCAGCGACAGGCACAGGCTCTGCTCCGCGCCGATCTGTTCGCAGTCCTCGACCTGCTTGGCGACCGAACGAAGGACCACCGGGACCGCGCCATGCTGTTGCTGGGCTGGGCCTGCGCCATGAGACGTAGTGAATTGGTGGCGCTGGATGTCGAGGACATCGCGTTCACCGGCCAAGGCGCTCTGGTCACGGTGCGGCGGTCCAAGACCGATCAAGAGGCCCGTGGTCGAGAAATCGCGGTGCCGTTCGGGCGCACGCGCCATTGCCCCATCGCCTCGCTGAAACGCTGGCTGGAGGTTGCGGGCATCGAAACTGGCGCGATCTTCCCCAGCATGGACAAACACGGCAACATTCTCCCCGAGCGCGTGACCGGCGAGGTCGTAACCGATGTACTCAAGGCCCGTGTCAGCGCCGCCGGATACGATCCAAGCGGGTTCTCGGCACACTCGTTGCGCAGCGGGTTCGCGACCTCGGCAGCAATGGCGGGCGCGACCAGCCACAAGATACGTGAAGTCACGGGCCACCGCAGTGAGGCGGGCCTTGCGCCCTACCTGCGCACCGTCAACCTGTTCACCGACAGCGCGGCGGCGAGAGTTCTGTGAAGGCACTGCGCGTAAGTCTGACGGCCTACCGGAACAGGTCTCCCGTCTTGGGATTGACCTGCCGGTAGTGGGCTTTCGACGGCTTGGCCAGTCCGGGCTTCTTGCGTCCGCCTCGCCGGGTTGCCGCGACATAGAAGATCGTGGCGGCGCTTGCGACGATCAGCACGACCGCGACCAGCACTATCAGGTTCACCCATCCTGCCGACATCAGTTCCTCTCCGCATCGCCCGGTTGTGTGATTGGTTCAGTAGCCCAGCCACGCCACGACGAGAACCGCAACGGCAAAGAAGGCTATGAACACGACGCCGAAAACCTTGAAGGCGCGATCATCATGGTTCGAGACCATCTTGTCGTAGGCTTCGCCGCCCATTTCCTCACGAGCAAGCCGCTCCTGCAACAGGTGCCTCGCCTCGTTGTTCCCGTGCTGCATCTGCTCGTAGTATCGGGACATGATCGCTCCACCCTTTATTGTTGGAGTTCTACGAGCAGGCCGTCAACCGGGATAATCTCAATTAACGGGAGCTATAAACGCCGGGAAAAGCGGTGCTGTCGCGGCGTTCAGTGGATCGTCCCGCTCATCACCTTTGTGAAGTTGAAGTGCAGGAAACGGTCATAGAGCGGCGTCTTGCGGTATTGCAGTTCATGAAAGCCGCAGTATCTCTCCGCGCCGGGATGACGTTCGATCATGCCCAGCCACGTCAGCGGGCGCACGAGGCGCGACAGAAGATAGTAGCAGGCATCCTCCACCGGGCTGAACCGATAGTTGGTGATGAGGTCGAGGGGCAGGCACCAGCCCGCCAGTTCCGTTAGCGGCACCCAATCGTCAAGTCGGTTCTGGATCACCCCGAGGAAATGCACAAAGTCGGGGTCGTCATGGTCGATGGGGAACCGCTCATAGGCTCCATGGTCGAGAGCAAGGAAGTAGGTGTCGAACAGTTCGGCCTGTAACGCGCCGTGGTCGCCGATCATTGCCTTTCCCGCCTTCGTCGGCACCGCCTTGCCCTTGTAGTGCCGCAGCAGGCGAGAGCCGACCAGAAGCTCGTGCATGATGGCGAGTGGCATGAAATCCTGCTCGTTCAGCACCTTGTTCAGGGCGTAGAGTTCTTCGGCCTCGTACCCCGGCCATTGGAAGTCCTCCGCAGCCCACGTAACGAATTTCCGGTAGAACGCGCCGGACTTGGTGAGATTGATACCGCCATCCTCGGCAGCGCAGGTGAGCACCTTCATGCCGTTGATCGCCAGCGGACTGCCGGACAGGTCCGACACCCCGAGACTTTCGTTGAGCATGATGAACGGCGCGATACGCGACTGCCGGATCATGAGCGCCTAACCTCCGAAACGCTTTACTTTTAGTAGCTTGGAAAAGCCCTGTCGTCGGGGCATCGCTCATTGCGAGCGTGGCGGATTTTATAAGCCTCGGCCGATGTCCATATTAGGGCTGTTGTCCATAGCCGCCGGGGCCAGCCAATTTTGTCCCCGGTAGCTTTCTCGACTATACCTCCGGCTTCCGTATCTCGAAAACGTATCCCCCGATACCAGTCGAGATTAAGATAGATAAACTCCCGCCAAAGCTAATATCGCTACAGAACGCTGATCATCTTTCTTATCGAAGCGCCTAATTTAGCCTCGTCACATGCTGGATTGAGAGTGTTTTCGGGATGGTGGATGCTGTGGCGAACGTATGTGCATTCGGTCACCGAATGTGAGGATGTTCCACGTTTCCACGTATGATCGGCGGGGATGCCCTTGGTGGCGAGAAAGCTATCCATGTCTTTTCCCCCACCAGCGGGGGCGTATTTATCTTGAATGAAGCCATACAGCTCGTTGTGAAACTCTACGGTCGGCATGGCGAACGCTTTGAAGTTCACCTCGCCAAACGAGGGGCTCCATGGGAAATAAGCTGCAAGCTCGTCTTGCGCTTGGATTTCGATTTCTCCAGTCTCTGTGGCAGTGAAGACATTCGTCTTCCCGAATTTTACCAAGCGTTGCAACATGTAAGGGGAATGACTGCTGACAATGACCTGACTGGTTTTCGCTTCTTCAAGGAGTAAGTCGGCCAGCTTCCGTTGAGCAGTCGGGTGCAAGTGCATTTCCGGCTCATCTATCAGAAGTATTTTATCGCCACTGGCCGTGTCTGACAGCAACCGTTGAAGCAGCAGGGCTAAGACAAGCTCCACCCCCGAACCAAGGCTCTTTGTCGTAATCTGCTGGATTTGACCTTCGGCCCTAACTGCGAGGAACGCCGACGAAAACGGCTCCAGCAGGGACAGCAGTTCAAACCTTAGGTTTTTGAAATGGGTGTTGTCGAAAAACTCGCTGAACTGATCGCCGAGCTTGTTTCCTGTTCCTTTTTGCGCCAGCTCCATAGCCCACACGAAAAGGTCGTTTGAGACCTTGGCAGCATAGTCCGAACCGCCCCCTTCTTCGCGGAGCTTCTTCTGAAATTTCCAGTTCAGGTCATCGCATATCGCATCGAAGGTTGTGCGATACGTGCCACTGACCAGATGACGCGCACGGTTTTTATCGAAGTAGAAGACGTTGACACCGTTCGGACCCATCTTGCCGGTATCAAGCGTCAACTCTCTTGCATCTACAGTCCGGGTATCCCCCGATCTCTTTTGGATGTAAGGCTGCCCGTCGCTTTCGTTGTAGTAGGTGTCTTCATCAATGGTGAAATGGTTCTTGGCTGAAATCGGAGATGATAGAAATTTCCCCGGCTGCTTCCTGTCTCGTGGCTGGGCAGAGACGTTTAACCCAATGCAATTGAAGTATCTTGTCCTGTGATACTCCAGACCAGATTTGACGCTAAACCTTTCCGTTCGCCCAGAGACCGAGATTGGCCTTTCAAAATCATGGAAATCCTTGATGGTAAGCCTATTTTCGGCCTTATACTTTCCTCCGAATAGATAGTCCAAAGCTTCAAGGACGGACGTTTTCCCGGTCCCGTTGTTGCCAACAAAGAGGTTCAACCCACTTCCAAGGCCGCCATCTGGTACCGCAAAATCGATAGCTCGCGTCGAGAAACAACGGAAATTGTTGATCGTAAGTTCTCTTACGAATGGCGAGCCGCTATACAAATTCTTTCCCATGCCAAATTTACATTCTCCCGATTTTCTCCTGTATCGGGTGTAAAATCAATTGCGCTTTGCTTTGTAACGAAGGTGGCCGCCTTCGATGTCGCGGATTGCAGAAGGTCAGCGGACCTTCGCCAGCATCTGACCCCGCACGTCCTTGCCGTCCACCTGCTTTTCGGCCATGAGGAACAGACCCTTGCCGCCGCTGGTCTGCTCCCAGAGCGCCCCTATGGCGCGTTTCTCGTCAGTGTCAGCGGCGTCGGTCAGGTGCGCACCCTTGTATTCGACCACGAGGATGCGCCCATCGGTCAGTTCTGCCACGAAGTCGGGGTAGAACTTACCGGATGCGGTCGGGAGCCAGAACGCGCCGGGGTGGCGGGGTACGTTCCTGATCCAGTGCTTCACCTCGGTCAGGCTGTCGAGCAGCTTGGCACAGGCCAGTTCCTCGCCATCGTCAGCACCGTCGAATGCCGCCACCCGGTCCCAGCCGATGAAGTGCTTCGAGAACCGATAGTCACCGCGATAGGTGCGGACCCCGGCGAACATGTCGTCGGCGAAGACGAAACCGTTGTCGAAGGAGATTTCGGGCTTGGCCTCCGGCGCGAACAGCGAGTGTTGATAGACGCCCGTCCGCTCCTTGGCCCGGATGTCGGCGATCCTCTCCTTGACCTTGCGGGCCAAGGGGTACTTGCACTGCATCAGCGCTGACAACGGGATGTTACGCGGGCCGGTCAGGTAGTTCACCAGATCGGTCAGCCAGCGAACGAGTTCACCCTGTCCGATGAACTTGTCGCGCACCTGCCGGTCGAGAAACAGCACGAGCGTCTGTTCGCTCCAGCCCTCGACAGGGATGTCGAGCAGAAGCTGGGCGCTCTGGTCGGCGTGCTTCACGAACAGCCGTTGCTGGTCGATGTCGATCTCGAACGTGTCCGCCGTCGCCTGTATCGCGAAGTCCTTCGCCTCAAGCTTCGGCGAATGGTCGGCGAGTGACCAGTCGTGATACTCCATCAATATGTCGGTGTCGGCGAGTTCAAGCTCGCCCTGCACCCACGTCATCAGCGCCGGGACGGTAAACGTCTCGCCGCGTTCGGCAGGCGAGGCTTGATGCAGATGCTCGGCCTCGTAGCTGGCGACCTGTTCGGAGAAGCCGCCGACTTCCGTCTCGGGCAATGCCGCAATCAGCTTTTCCTTCTCGGCAGGGCTGAGGAAGCCGGTTATCTTCACCACGGCCTTGCCATCCTCCCCGGCAGTGACGCGGACCTTGGTCGGCGCGGCAGCTTCCAGTTCCTTGACGGCGGCGGGGTCAGCGTCGAGCGACACGGTGACGCTCGGCTGCGGTCGGCGGGCATGGCCGAACAGCCCTTCGGTAAGGTCAAGCTGCTCGGGGATGATGTTGTCCTCGGCCTCGCCTTCCTCGAAGCCCATGGCGACGAGCCGGTCCTTGAGGGCAAAGGCGGCTTCCGAGAAGGATTTCGAGGTCAGGTTGGCATAGGCGCGGTTGAGCGACGGGATCGACCGCCGCTTGGCGTAGGGCATACGCAGTACGCGCCCGAGTAGCTGCTCGGCATCGGTGGCGCTGTGGATGTTGGCGACCGAACAGAACACATAGGCGAAGGAGCAGTCCCAGCCCTCTTTCAGAGCCTCGACCGTGATGATGAAGTCTATCTCGCAGTCGGGATCGAACAGGTTGATGCCGTCAAGGTCGCGCTGGTCGCCGGTGGCAATGGCGATGCGGTTGGGGTCGATCCCCTCCACGTCGATCAGGTGCTGTTTGAGTACAGCGACGGTGACTTCCTCGTCCTTGTTCTGGGCCTGAAACAGCACGATGGGCCGGATGTAGTCGCGTTCCCGGCTGGCATCTTCGGCAAGCTCGGCCCGCTTGGAGATTGCGCCGGTCACGGCAGCCTGCCATGTCTGATGCTCGGCGAGCATGACCGGCAGCTTGATCATTTCCTCGTCTTTGAGTTCCTGAGCCGAGACCGAGTGCAGGATGTTGGAGTTGGTGCGCGGGGTCGCGGTGAACTCTATGATGGCGGTTGGGTTCACGCGGGTCTGCATATCCCGAGATAGCCCGGTGACGGCCTTGTGCGCCTCGTCAACGATCATCAGTGGGCGGTGCAGGTGCATCAGGTTGGCGAACGAGAACTTGATCGTTCCCGCGCCCCTGCCGTCTTCGATCACCTCCAGCCCCGGCATCCTGTCGGGCACACCGGTGAAGTGCGGTTCCAGCATCTCGTGGTGGGCATAGACCTTACGGCCATCGGTGTCCTTCACGCGTAGCGCCTGGATCGTGCCGACCACGACGCAGCAGTTCGAGCGCAGGTCATGCGGCAGGAGTTGCGTGAAGTCGCCAATGTCGAACACGCGCACCCGACCGGAGAAGGCTTCGTCCAGTGCGGCGCGATAGGGATGGCGCGGGTTCTTGAGCGCATCCACCGTCTGCCTGCGGATGGTGGTCGTGGGCACCAGCCACAGTACCAGCGGGAAGTCGCGCTCGATCCACGTCTCCTTGGCGATGTTCACGGCATGGGAGGCGAGAACCGTCTTGCCGCCGCCGGTCGGCAGCCGCAGGCAGACATAGGGTGTTTCGTCCAGACCGTTCAGAGCCTTGTAGGAGCCTGCGAAGCCTTTCAGCCGCTTCGCCATATCGGGTTCGGCGACGATGGCCTCGTAGGCCGCGCCGGGGCCTTCTACACGGGCCTTGACGAGGAACCTGCGAAGTGTGGCGAGGGTCTGGGCCTGATACTCTTTAAGTTCCATCACGCCCGCGCCTTCACGTCATAGGGGGTCTGCTTGAAGGTGATCTGCTCACGCACCAGCGAGGCATCGGACAAGACCGAGCGTTCGCCGTAGACCGTGACCGGGCCGGTCAAGCCTTCGGGCAGCGCGTCACGGATCACGGCCAGCGTCTTGCGCGTCAGCACGTTGCCGCCGCTGGCCGACTTGTCGCCCAAGATGCCATTGTAAAGCAGAGCGTAAGCTCGACCGTCATGAACGCCGAGCACCGGCGACAGCAGGTCGGGCTGCGACCATGGCGAACGGACCTCCGAGAACCACACATGCGCGGCGAGAACCGGAAACTCGATGTCGGGACGTATCTGCCCGGTCTCATCGAACACCGACGCGCCGAGCCGGTAGTAGCGGAAGCCGCCGCCACCTTTCCAGTTCACCGCCTCGGAGATGCCGCCCTGCTCACCATCCACCACCTTGGTGAGGCGCGGCTGGCAATGGGTCTCGGCATGATCGCCCATTTCGATGCCGATGTAGCGACGACCCATTTTCTGGGCCACGGCGGCAGTCGTTCCCGAGCCGAGGAAGCTGTCGAGCACGAGATCGCCTGATTGAGTAGACAACGTAAGGATGCGTTCGATCAGGCTTTCAGGTTTCGGTGTTCCGAAGACCTCCTGATCCGGGAAGAGCTTCTTTAGATCAGAGCTTGCTTGTTTATTCCCTCCGACTTCCGCATATGTCCACCATGTGTTCGGTGTCAGCCCGTCATTCATTTCGGCGAGATACTTCTTCAACATCGGTCGCCGTTCATTGTCGCGTCCGAATGTAATCCGCCCCTCAGCTTTCCACTGTTGGAAAACTGCTTCATTGCAGCGCCAATACCTATTCTTCGGTGGCAGAAAGCGCTTTCCTGTCGGGCCAACAATCTCAAACTGCCCAGCATCGTAAAACTTGCCTGCCGACAGGTTCTCTGCCTTCCACGGGCCGCGTGGGTCCCCGTCCGAGTTCTTGAATTTCTTACGCTGCTCCTCAGTCCGCCCAACCTTGCCCATCGAGTAACGATCACGATCTTTCGCATAGACCAGAATGTGGTCATGCGTGTCGGAGATGAACTTCGCAGTCTGATTGGACGTATAGGATTTCTGCCACACCACATTGGTCACGAAATCCGCTCTACCGAAAACCTCATCCATGACGACCTTGAGGTAGTGGCTCTCGTTGTCGTCAATGCTGACCCAGATGGAGCCGTCCTCGGCAAGGAGTTCGCGCAGCAGTTCGAGGCGAGGCCACATCATGGCCAGCCACTGCGAGTGCTCCAGATTGTCGTCGTAGTGCTCGAAGGCCGACCGAGTGTTGTAGGGCGGGTCGATGTAGATGCACTTCACCTGACCGGCGTAGAATGGCAGCAGCGCCTTGAGCGCGTCGAGATTATCGCCCTGAATGAGCATGTTGCCGATGTCGCGGTCGCCATGACCGAGTTCGGGGACTTCCTCCAGCAGCCTATACGGGACGCAATCAGCCGCCCGGATGTCATCGTCCCTCGTCAACCATCGCAGTATCGGCATTCGCTACGTATCGCCCCAGACCCTCAATGGCTGGAAGCAGTACCCGATTTGCCGGTGGGGTCAAAGGTTTCCGGCTCAATGAGCGGCGTGTGGGTCAATCTGTAGAAGATCGTTGACTATCTCGTGGGGATCGAAGCCGATGATGTCAGCCAGCGCCAGAAACTCCACCACGTCCAGTCTACGTTCCCCATTCTCGATGTTGGCGATGAAGGGTTGATGACGACCGAGTGCTGCGGCAACGGTGGCCTGCGTCAACCCTGCCTGCTTCCGCTTTTCCACGAGCAGAGCAGCCAAGCGGCGGTGGCGCTCCGAATAAAGTGACTTGGTGGCCATCCGCCCGTCGAGAAAACATTCGCTCGACTTGGCGGTATTTGAAAATCAGATTTATCCAAAAATTAGATATTTTGGCGTTGCTTCTCTGAAACTGAAAATCACAGGAGCAGCCAAATGCGATTGATCGCTACGAGGTTCGTTACGGTCGGGTTTGCGCTCTCCCTACTGGCTGCATCCGTGTCGGGAGCGCAGGCGCGTATGGAGAATTTGGTGAGCCGGAAAATCGGGCATTCGAGCGGTACTCGGATCGAGCTTCCAGCCGATATAGATTTTTGCCGGACAAGCGATGCCGCGTACTACGAATTTCTGAATGATTGCATACGCCTCAAGGCAGGGCATACTGTAGAGCTTCTGGAATTTGGCGGGGATTGGCTGAAAATCAAAGTAGTGAGGCCGGATAGCAATGACCTGTTGGGATACATCTCCCGCTATGTGCCGGACGTAAACAATCGCCCCGACCTCAATGGTGTGAACTGGTAGCCTAATCAACAGGCAATCTGATTTGGCGCGGGGGCCATCCGAGCCACCCTTCATGAGGTCGAAGGCAGGCGTCATGGTGATGTCGAGGGACTTCACCGCCCCGACCACGGGATGGCAGTTGAACATCGCCGTAGCGGATTTTATGGACGTTTCGTGATACCGCCACCGATGCGGGAGCATGTAGCTGACCTTGCCGGGAGAAAATGTCGTTGGTCGGAGCCAGATATGGCTCCAGCCGCCGCCAGTCGATGGTAGTGGGAAATCAATTTCATTTGCGCTTGAGACTGGCTTCAACCAGCAACTTGAAGTCCACAAACTCCTCTCGCGACACGTAGTCCTGCTCCACCGTGGAGAGGCGTTTTTCGACGCTCGATGCCACGGGGATGTTAAGCGGATACGCATCCTGTCCCGCCTCGAATGACCATCGCAGCCGGGCAACAATCTCGGCTGTCATCGTCCTGTTGTTCGCCTGCGCTGCCGCGTTGATCTGGTCCCTCATGCCGTCCGGCAGGCGGACGATGAACCTGTCTTTGTCCGGGCTTGGCGGTCTTCCCATGATCTCACCTGTCGAGGCCCCGTGCGGGCGATTTGACTTCGGGGGCAATCTGAATAGCGTATACCTGTGTGGCATACGATAACCATCGGAGACAAGCCCCCATGAACGTGTCTAACCAGCCGAAAACCATATTCCGAACTCCGCCCGACCTGAAGGCGTGGCTGATCGCTCGGGCCAAGAGCAACGGACGGTCCATGACCTCCGAACTCGTGCAAATCCTGCGAGCAACGAAGCGGGCCGACGAAGGCCGCCCCGACGCGGCCTGACCCTGCCGCCATGAATGTGAGGAGTACAAATATGGTGGGATCGTCTGAAAGTCAGTCTCGTGCGCGGCGCGCTTACGTGCGCGAGGACCACGAGTGGAACTACCCCGAAGACCTAAGCCCCGAATTTCTCCACGGATTTCATGAGCATTGGGCGGCGGTCGAGGAAGAAATCAAAGCCCTTCAAGACCGCAAGAAGACGATGCTGGCCAACGTCAGAACTAGATACGGCAGGCACCGGGCCGAGACGTTGAAGATCGCCATGCGCCTGATGCTGCTGGATCAGTGCCAGCGATACGAGCAGGTCCAGTTCCATGAAGCTGCCCGACACTATGTCGAGGTGCTGGAAGCCGAGATCGAAGGGCGGCACTTCGATGCGTAGCTGTGTCGCTGAGCACCCCATCTCTGCGCTTTATCGCGAGATACAGAAGTTCCCTCGCTATCCGGAGTGAGCGACCTGATGACTGAGGGCGATAATGGACGACCCGCCGAAGCGGGGCCGACCAAGGCGAGTGGTTGGAGCCCATCGACCGCCAGCAGCGGTGAGACTACAGTTGGTGGCTCGTTTGGGCTTATGGCCCTCACTAAGGGATATAGTTAGGGTGAATGTAGGTTCTATGTGGTTGGATTTGAGGATGTCCGACCTACGTAGAGCCTCCGAGGCAATCTCCCCCTTGGACGCTCACTGGAATGGCAACACCACAATGACGGTAGGCTTCCTCCCGCATTATGTTGCTGACGACATGAACGGCGGAGGCCGGACAAACAACTGCATCGTGAACGGGCAGGGCGACGACGCCCACCGCCATGCAACGCATGAGCACTGCACACATTATCGTGCTCTCATGATGGAACAGGCGATAGCCAATCCCAGTCCCGGCGAGGCGCGATATGCCCGGATGGACACTGAGGATGGCAGTGCGGAGGGTTCTCCCGGTCCACCCTTCCGGTAACCCGTCAAGGATTTCTAGGGGCCACCTGCGCAGCGTACCGACCTTGAACAGGAGTGCGTTGAACGCCTTCTTCATCGTAGCACGGCAACTCTCCGTACCGGTGACGGCATAGAGGTCCCCGGTCGGTGGTTCTCTATCCGCTTCAGCATAGGCGAGACGGGGAAGCATCTGCCCGTAGTCGACTTCCACCACGGGCTCGCCCCCAATGCGGATATGTTGGCGTACGTGCCAACCATGTCGTTGCCAGAACCCACCGAACAACCGCCCGCCGTAGCTCAGTGATGGGAAGTTTATGTGTGGCGGCTGATTGAAGCACCGCACGAGGCGTCGGTCTCGGACATCGAGGGGCATGTTGCCGGTGTAGGAGATGTTTGCGCGCGCAAGCCACTCGTTGATTGCTTCCACGTCCTGCCGGAGCGACGCTGCTTCCTCCGTCTTCGGAACTGGAAGCCGCGTCTTCCTACCTTTGGTGTCCTTGTGCGTGAGCCGTAGATTGTCCCCGATACTCCGCCATTCGAAATCCTCACCGCCGATATGGCGCGCAAGGACTTCATCGCGAAATGCCTGGGTGGGGGCGATTGTGGTAGCGAAGCGGGCAATCTCCGGCTCGGTGCTGCGCAGGACGCCAGTGGCTTCCATTACTGAGACGATAGCCCTCAGGGCAGTGCCGAAACCGGGAACGGAAGCTTCGACACGTGCTGCTCTCGGGTGACCCATGGGCAGGATGATTGCCCCGGCCTCCGGTGGGAACAGCGTGAAGTGTGCAAGGTTGGCAACTATCACGCCGACCGCGTTCTCAAATGCGGCTAGATCGGCGGGCTTGCGTTTACGTTCGCGAAGTTGGTTGCGGTGCTCATAGGCCAGCAGTTCGTTGCCGATGTCTCCGGCAAGGGCCACGAGCGCGGGCCCTGCGGGGTTGAGGTCGAAGCGGAACTTCTGATCCCTAGTTACCTTCAAACGACGGTCAAGAGACAATGGGGACCTAGGCAGCAACGAACCCGTAAGACATCGGTCGGGCCTTTGCCATTTGCTTCCGCGCCAGCCGATCCACTTCCTCGTTGAAGAGATGTCCGGCGTGACCCTTCACCCACCTCCAGATAATGGTCTTTCCCTCGGAGGCGATTAGAAGGCGCTCCCAAAGATCGCGGTTCTTGACAGACTTCCCGCCTGATCCTTTCCAGCCTCTCGCAATCCAGCCTGGAAGCCATTGGGTCATGCCGTCATGAATCTGTTTGCTATCGCAATAAATGACGATTGGCTCGGGCTCTCCCGGCTTGAGCACCTCCAATGCAGTCGCTGCGGCAATCATCTCCATCCGCACACTAGTGGTCTCAGTGTCGCAACCACCGACTGTCTTCGGCATCTTCCGTAGGGTGTTCCCGTCCATACGACGAAGGACGGCCGCATATCCTCCGGGGCCGGGATTGCCGTAGCAAGAGCCGTCGGCGTAGATCAGAATGTGTTTGCCCTCGTTGGCAGCTTCAATGCTGGGGACAGCGTCGTTGTCGGTTCTAGTCATTGGAGTAACGGTCATTTCAGTTCCTTGATTGCATTAGCTATGGCGTCCTTCGCCTTGCGGACTTCATCCCGTTCCCGCTCGTCCAGAAGGGCGAGTTGAAACCCGGCTGCACCGAATGCGCTGGACAGTTTTTGGCCGATGATGTTCCCGGCCTTGGGCGTCATCTCGCGGTAGACGCGCCTATGTTTGCCGGTAGCGTGGTCGTAGATAAGCCCAGTGTGCCGGCTGGTGAGGGCACGGACACGGCGGGCAAGCTGGAGCCGAAAGGCGGCATCCGAACGGAAACGCCACGGCATGTCATGCCACAGCACGAACATGGCGAGCGTTGTGACGACGATCTCACGCGGGTTGTTGTCGGCGCTGATGTTCAGAAGCTCGTGGGCGGCGCTACGCTGGTAGCGATTGCCGGTCTGGCGCTCGGCATCGTTCCTCGCCTGTGCGGCGATGGTGCCCCAAAGGGCATCGAGATGTTCCCACAGAGGGTTGTCTTGGTTCTTCTCTATTCGGGCCTTCACGCGATCGCGGAAGGGTTTGAGTTCAGTTGCGCCTATGGCCGTCTGGGTCGGGTCTCCTTGGCGACGGCGGGTTGATTTGTGGCGGCGGCAGTAAGGTGAGTAGCGCGAGGTAGTCGGCTCTCCGCAGTGTCGAACGCGGCAGCAACCGCTCATGCACGGTCCCAAGTGCCGTCATCGTCTTCGTCTTCCGACAGAAACGATTGGTCGGCGAGTTCGGACAACGCGACAAGAGCTTCCCGAACTTGCTGTTGCGTTTCCACGCTGTCCACCGAAAGTCCGAGAGCCAAGTCGTGGGCTAGGGTGAAAAGCTTGGAAGCTAGCGCGCTCGTGTGAGCAATCGCGTCGATGTTGCGGTCGGAAAGAACGTCATCATGTTCGGCAACGGCCTCCATGATGTTGCCCTCGACATCGGCAAGCTGTCCGCTGAACACGTCTCTGCGGCCTTGGACATCGGCAATGATGTTGGTCAGCTTTTCCATCTTAGATATCCTAATATTTGTACCCGTACCCAGAGGCACAGGGACACTGTTGAATTTCGGAGCGGTTTTCACGCCCCCGTTCGGCCCGTTTCATCATCGCAAGACTTTGCTGGCTGCTTGCTAACCGGCGAGCGTTTCCCGGCCCTGCTCGGGGCTTCTTTCAAGCCTGGCAGGTTTTCCTAACCACGATGTCAAAGAACCCGAGGCTGCGGAAAGCAGTTCTCGTTCCCGCCGAAGCGGGTGGCAGTTCAGGAGGGTTGGGGGGGTGACCGCGAGAACCTCGTCGGCGGCTCCGGAGGGAGCTCGGGTTGACCACTTAGGGTTCAGCGGCCCCAGACCTTTCGGTCTCCGCCGCTCGGGTAGGCGATAGAGGCATCAACCTCACCACGCCGTTATCAACTATCTGCGCAGATCGGTCAAGTGACTATCTGCAGAATTTTCTGGTTGCGTAATCTCAGACTATCTGCGCAGATAATATTCTATCTGGAATGGAGGTCGATATGGTCCTCAGGATCACAGCAGCAGACGTAAGGGAACTCGCGCCCGGTGTATGGGCTATGACGCTACCACCCCACGAGGTTCGCTTGTTCGGGAATTGTCAGACAGCTGTTGGCGAACGCAGTGTCTTGATGCTGAAGCAGAGTGTGTTCGACAAGAACGCGGCAACTCTGTCGTTCGCGATGGACGCGGTGGTCCCTGTCAATATTGGAACGACGCCAGCAACGATCGCTCTTGCCGCAGAGATTGCGCCTGAAGGGGCTGCCTCATCGATGCCGGAGATTTCACCTTACACAGGTCCGGGTGACCGCGAATTCCTGGCAATGTGCGAAGGAAAGTTGGGACCAGAAATGACAAGGGCAGCGCGCCTCTTGCTCGAAGGTGTCAGGGCTCGAACTCCGGGCGACCTGAAGCGTGGTCAGTCGATGAACTTCTCCGAAACACCCGACAACTTTTGGTATGTAATCGTCCAGCCAAGGGTACAGCAGTTGTCGATCACCGTTCGCGGTGACGTTGGTCACTTCACCCCAGTGGCGAAGCTCCCGATAAAGGACGACCGGGGCAATACCCTGTTCAAGGTAACGGGAGAAGCGGACGTACCTGCCGCGCTGGACATCATCTTCCACGCAAGGCGGAAGGATCGCGTATAAGCGATGAGGTGTTGTCGGGCAGGGGCGCTTAATGGAGGCGCCCCAGTCCGCCCGATTATCAAGCTCCTAGAACCTTCTGCACCGCCGACTTACTGAAACCGACTTGCGCAGCGATCTTGCGAACGCTCTCGCCACTCTCGCTCAACCGGATGATGTCAGCCTTAATGTCCGACGTGATCAGAGCGGGGCGTCCGCCAGTGCGCCCCTCGGCCTTCGCCTTGGCGATGCCTTCCATCTGGCGCTCGCGGCGCAGCGCCGTCTCAAACTCCGCAAACGATGCAAGAATGCCGAACAGGAGCTTGCCCGATCTGGTGGTCGTGTCGATGCCGCTGTCGTCCAACACCTTGAAGCCGACACCCTTCGCGACCAGTCCGTCCACGATCTGGTGAAGGTGTGACGCGCTACGTGCCAGGCGGTCGAGCTTGGTGATAACGAGCACGTCTCCCTCCCGCACAAACTCCAGTGCTTTCGCAAGTGTCGGGCGCTCATTGTCGAGGCCGCTCTTCTTCTCGCTGAAAACTTTCTCACATCCTTCAGCCTTCAGCCGCTCCACCTGCGTCTCGTAGCCCTGTCCGACCGAACTCACTCGTGCATACCCGACTATCATGCTCGTCCCTTTTTATTAAAGGCTATGGTGGACATACGGATAGTGGACGCGAAATGGACGGTCAAGCGGGCGGTGTCCATTAAGTAAACTTTTGTGGACAATGGCTAACGATTTGGCTTGACCGACGCTTTCCGCAAGCGATGCAGATGTTCTAATACGTGCTGACGCGACAAACATGGGCGACATGATCGCGCCGCTGTCGCCATGGGGTCGACCTCAAAGACTCATCCGACGCCAGTCCACACGAGAAGCGTACCCCTACGGGGGGTATCGCGCGATCCATCCCTGTCGAGGTGATCTCTCGGATTTTTCGGCAAATTTTAGACCCACTCAACCAATGCTTCGCCTTGCACGAAACATTGCGATACAAGCCTGATCGCAACAAGGGTTCAGTCAGGCGGGCATAGTTGAGTTAATGCAGCAGCGCATCACACAGGACACTATCAATAAGGCGGCATGGGCGGCGTGCGACACCTTCCGGGGCACGGTCGATGCATCGGTCTACAAGGACTACGTGCTGACCATGCTGTTCCTGAAATACATCTCCGATGTCTGGAAGGACCACTACGACAGCTACAAGTCCAAGCACGGGGATCATCCCGAACTCATCGAAGCGATGATGGCGCAGGAGCAGTTTGTGCTGCCGAAGCGCGCGAACTTCTATGATCTCCACCGCGACCGGCACAAGGCGGGCAATGGCGAGCGCATCGACAAGGCGCTGCACGCCATCGAGGAGGCGAACGGGTCGAAGCTGCGCGACGTGTTCCAGGACATCTCGTTCAACGCCAACAGGCTAGGCGACGAGGAGCAGAAGAATGACATTCTCCGCCATCTGCTGGAGGATTTTGCCAAGCCCGAACTCGACATGCGCCCGAGCCGCGTGGGCGATCTCGACATCATAGGCGGGGCCTACGAGTTCCTGATCTCGAAGTTCGCAGCGTCGGCTGGCAAGAAGGCGGGCGAATTCTATACGCCAGCGGAAGTGTCGATGCTGATGGCAAGGCTGGTCGAGCCGGAGGAAGGCGACGACATCTGCGATCCGACATGCGGGTCCGGCTCGCTGCTGCTCAAATGCAAATGGCCTCCTCATCGGCCGCCGCGCAAGGCGGAGATCGGTTCGGACCGCGATCCACGCGGGTCGCAGGTGCCGGGCACAAGGAGTGAGGCGTAGTCATGCTCGGACGCTTTACCAGATCGAACGGCGCAGCCGTTCCCCAGGTCGTGACACCTGTTCCTGAAATTGCGGCCAATTTCGTTCCGACCCCTGAAGACACGGACAGCGAGGCGGACCGCCTGCTGGCGCTCAAGGTCGACATCCACAGCCACCTGATCGAGCGGTTCAACCTGGCCGCGCTCGACACCGCCTCGAAGGACGAGATCCTCAACGAGATCCGGCCGATCGTGCGCGAGTTCGTGCGCAACCGAAACCTGCCCTTCAACGCCCGCGAGCTCGACCAGCTGACCAGCGACACGGCCGACGAGATGCTCGGCCTCGGCCCGATCGAGCCGCTGCTCAAGGACGATTCCATCGCCGACATCCTGATCAACACGCACAGGCGCGTGTTCATCGAGCGCCGCGGCGTGCTCGAAGAGACGCCGATCCGCTTCCGCGACGAGGCGCATCTGTTGCGCGTCATCAACAAGATCGTCTCGGCGATCGGCCGCCGCGTCGACGAATCCTATCCCATGGTGGACGCTCGCCTCGAGGACGGGTCGCGTGTCAACGTGGCCGTGCGCCCGATCTCGGTCGACGGGCCGCTGGTATCGATCCGCAAGTTTTCCCGGCATCCCTATTCGCTGGAGCGCCTGGTCGAATTCAACTCCATCCGCCCGCCGATGATCGACATGCTCAGGATCGCGGTGCAGTCGCGCAAGTCGATCCTGGTTTCGGGCGGCACCGGCAGCGGCAAGACCACCTTGCTCAACGCGCTGTCGAGCTACATCTCGCACCGCGAGCGGCTGATCACCATCGAGGACGCGGCCGAGCTGCAGCTGCAGCAGCCGCATGTCGGCCGGCTGGAGACGCGGCCTCCCAATGTCGAGGGCAAGGGCGAGGTGCGCCAGCGCGAGCTGGTCAAGAACGCGCTGCGCATGCGCCCCGACCGCATCATCGTCGGCGAGGTGCGCGGCGAGGAAGCCTTCGACATGCTGCAGGCGATGAACACCGGCCACGAGGGATCGATGACCACGATCCACGCGAACACGCCGCGCGATGCGCTGTCGCGCCTCGAGCAGATGGTCGGCATGGCCGGAATGCCGATGACGGCAGAATCCATCCGCGCCCAGATCGCCTCGGCCATCGACATCATCGTCCAGACCCAGCGCCTGTCCGACGGCGGCAGGCGGGTGATCTCGATCTCGGAGCTGACCGGCATGGAAGGCAGCGTCATCCAACTGCAGGAGATCTACCACTTCGTCCGCCGCGACGTGGCCGAGGACGGCAAGATCGTCGGCGACTTCCGCGCCACCGGCATCCGGCCGCGTTTCGCCCAGGAAGCGGCGACGCTGGGCCACCACTTCGCCAAGGACGCCTTCAACCCGCAGGTGGCGCTCTGATGCTGACCGGCCAGACGCTCCTCTATGTCATCTACGTGCTGGCGGCGGCGGCGGCCATCCTGGCGGTTGAAACCCTCTATCTTTCCTATGCCGGCCGGCGGGCGACCGCGGGCGCGATCAACCGCAGGCTGAAGCGCCTGGCCGAAGAGGGGGCGGCCGAGCAGACGCTGCAGGGCCTGCTACGCGAGCGCGGCCTGACCGAGAGCGGCGACTTCAGCTACGGCATCGTCTGGCTCAACCGGCTCTACACGCAGTCCGGCATCACCGGAAATCCGCTGGCCTTCGCCGCCGTCTTCATGCTTGCCGGTCTGGCGCTGGCGCTGCTGGCCATGCTGCTCCTGGCCTTTTCGCCGGCCCTGGGAGCGATGGTCTTCGCGGTAGTCGCTTTCGTGCTGCCGCTGCTCGTGCTGCGGCGGGCGCGCAACAAGCGCATCCGGAAATTCGCCAAGCAGCTGCCGGACGCGCTCGACATGATCGTGCGCTCGCTGCGCGCCGGCCACCCGACCACCGTTGCGATCGCACTGGTTGCCCGCGAGATGCCGGACCCGATCGGCACGGAATTCGGCATCGTCGCCGACGAGATCACTTTCGGCCTGAGCCTCGAACAGGCGGTCAAGAAACTCGCCCAGCGCGTCGGCTTCGAGGGGCTCAACCTCCTGTCGGTGTCGCTGTCGATCCAGGCCAAGACCGGCGGCAACCTGACCGAGATCCTTTCCAACCTGGGGCGCGTGCTGCGCGAGCGCCAGAAGCTGCGGCTCAAGATACGCGCGCTCTCGTCAGAGGGCCGGGTGTCGGCCTGGATCATCTCGCTCTTTCCGATCGTGATGTTCTTCATCCTCCAGCTGATCGCCCCGGCCTACTATGGCGGGGTCTGGGGCAACCCCTTGATCATGCCCGTATTCGTGGCTTTCGGCGTCTGGGGACTGCTGGGCGCGTTCATCATGTACCGCATGGTCAATTTCGAGATCTGAGGGGGCTGGCATGGAACTCCTCTCCAGCGTCGAGAATTCGGGTCTTCTGCTCTCGACGGCGGTGTTTGCCGCGGCCGCCTCGCTGTTCCTGTTCGGCGCGCTGGTGATCCTGCCGGTCATCCAGACGCGCAGGATGGTCGCCCGCAGCCTGCTTGCCGACGGGATCCCCGACCGACGGTCGCTTGCGGCCCAGGAGCAGGTGGCGCGGGCCGCGGCGCAGCGGCCGGTCGATGCCTATTTCCGCGCGCTCGAAAAGGAACGCGGCAAGCCCGACGCGCTCGAACTGAGACTGTTCCGCGCCGGCTTCCACCAGAAGGGCGCGCCGCTGATCTACATGTTGAGCCGGATCGGGGCGGTGGTCTTGGGCTTTCTCGGCGCCTATCTGCTGCTGTCGCGGGTGCTGCCGCCGCAGCTGCCCGGCTTCGTGGCCTTCGCGGGAGCGGCGCTGTTCGGGCTTGCCTGCCTCGTCGTCCCGAGCGTCGCGCTCGACCGCTTCGAGCGCGCCAGGCAGCGCCAGTACCGCATTGGCTTCCCCGACTTCATGGACATGATGATCACCTGCGCCGATGCCGGCATGAGTCTCGAGGCGGCGGTGGAACGGGTGAGCAGCGAGCTCGCCGGCACGCACAAGTGGCTCGGCATCCAGCTGTCGATCATGAATCTGCAGCTCAGGGCCGGCAAGCCGCTGCGCGATGCGCTGCGCGACCTCGCCGATCGCATGGGCCTCGACGAGGCGCGGTCGCTCGCCGTGCTGTTCCGTCAGTCCGAGGAACTCGGGACCAGTCTCACCGAAGCGCTGCGCGTCTACAGCGACGAGATGCGGACCCAGCGCATCCTGCGCGCCGAGGACCGAGCCAATTCTTTGCCGGTGAAAATGATGATACCGCTGGGCCTGTGCATCTTCCCGGTGGTATTGATGATCATCATGCTGCCGGTCATTATCCGCATGAGGGGCGTGTTCTTTTGACGGGGCATGCGAACCGGGGCAAAATGCAGATGGTGCCCGGTGCGCCGAGGGGACGAGACAAGCATGACAAGGCCTATCCTGATTGCCGCGGCTGCCCTTTTCATTGGGGCCGCGCTTGCCGGCTGCCAGACCGGTAGTGCGCTCGACGACGGCGTGGTGCGCACCAACGAACCGGTCTCCCCGGAATTCACCGCCTTCGGCGACGCCTTCCAGGGGCTCAAGACCGTCTCCGACGTCGAATACTACGCCTCCGACCAGGCCGTGACCGAGGCCAAGAACCAGTTCCGGCAGGAGAACTACGGCAATGCCGGCGCCTTGTTCTACAAGGCCGTGCAGCTTGCGCCGAATGACGGCGTCGCCTGGCTGGGGCTTGCCGCTTCGACGGACCGCATCCGTCGTTTCGACCTGTCGGACCTCGCCTACAGGCAGGCGGTCAAGCATCTCGGCCCGACGGTCGAATATTACAACAATGTCGGCTACTCGTATCTGCTGCGGGGAAACCTGCAACAGGCGCGCAGCAACTTCCTCAAGGCCTATGAGATCGCGCCCAACGATCCGACGGTGGCAAACAACCTCAAGCTGCTCTCGTCGAGCGTCAACAACATCGAGCGCTGAACATGCTGCCGGCCGCCGCGATGCTCATGAAGCTCCTGGCGATCCCGCTGCTTTTCAGGATCGCCAGGCTCGACTTCACGACCCATCGCATCGCCAACAGCAACGTGCTCCTCTTGCTTTGCCTGGGAGCGGCATCGCTGTTCCTGGCGGGGCTCGCGCAGGGCTCGTGGTGGGACCTCGGCCTCAGCGCGGCGGCAGGGCTGGCGCTTTTCCTGGCGCTGTTTCCGTTCTGGCTGCTCAAGAAGGTGGGGGCGGGCGACGTCAAGCTGATGGCGGTCGCGCCGTTCGTGTCGGGCGGGGCGGATCTCATGGTCTTCGCCATCGCCCTGCTGGTCTTCGCGATCGTCACCGTGATGGTGGTGAGGAACCCGATGCTTTTGCCGTCGCCGGCGTTCCGCGTCTATGTCGAGCATCTCGACCGCAGGCGTGTCGTGCCGTTCGGCGTGCCGATCGCCGCGGCCCTGATCGTGACGATCGGGCTGCAGCTGGCCGCGCAGGTCCTGGCGGCGTTGAGTTCCTGATTGGTAGACGGGGTAGCGTCCCGGGTTTCGGCCAGCGGCGCTACAGCTGCGATTCGACCGGCAGCCAGCCGATGACCCTGGCGACGACCCTGCGCCGCAGGCTGGCCTGCGGCTCATGCTTCATCTCGCGTGGTCGGTTCGACGACATGTCGGTCCATCTGAGCGCGCCGTCGACGATCGTCACGCGGAAGCTGGCCCGCGGGCAGGTCTGCGTGGCGATGACCTGCTCCACCTCGCGGGCAAGTTGCTCCTGGCGGAACAGCACGCCCATCTCGGTGTTGAGCGAGGCCGAGCGCGGGTCGAAGTTGAAGGAGCCGACGAACCCCGCCGATCCGTCCGCGACGAATGCCTTGGTATGCAGGCTGGCGCCCTTCGAGCCGAACAGCGAGATGTCGGTCCGCTCGTCGTTCGGCTTGAGCTCGAAGATCTCGACGCCCTGGTCGATGAGGGCCCTGCGATAGCGCACATAGGCGCCGTGCACCGCGGCGACGTCGGTCGCGGCCAGGGAATTCGTCAGCACCGTGACCGCGACGCCGCTCCGGGCCAGCGCCGCGAGCTGCCGCGTGCCGTCCTCGCCCGGTATGAAGTAGGGCGAGACGATCCTCAGTTCGCGCACGGCCGACCGCAATACCGGGCCGATCGACCGGATCAGCCATCCGTCTTCGCCGACGCCCATCGCCTTTTCCGGCGGGTCGGAAACCACCGCGACCTCGCCGCCCCAGCGCAGCCGACCCATGCCGGAGCCCGACCATTCGCTGCGCTCCTCGGCGATGCGGCGGAGATAGGGCTCCGCCCGGCCGGTGGTCGCTGCACGGTCGAGACGCTTCCTCAATGCCGGAAGGTCGGGCCTGGCGAAGCCGGCGAGCGGACGGATCGGCAGCACGGCCTCGCTGTTCCAGTACCGGTCGAAGATGCTTTCGGCCTGGTCGACCGCAGGACCCACGATCAGCAGGTCCATGTCGCGGAAATTGGCCTCTTCCGAAGCGTCGAAATAGGCGTCGCCGATGTTGCGGCCGCCGACGATGGCCAGCCTGCCGTCGGCGATCCAGGCCTTGTTGTGCATGCGGCGCGTGGTTCGCACCGCGCGCAGCACCAGCTCCAGCCCGCGCTGCAGCCCGAACGAGCGTGCCCAGCTGGGGTTGAACAGCCGCAGGTGGATGTTGGGGTGGCTGTCGAGAGCGAGGTAGTCGCGGTCGAAGCCACGCGTGTTGATGTCGTCAATGAGCAGCCGCACGCGGACGCCGCGGTCGGCGGCGGCGAGGATTTCACGGGCGAGCAGGCGCCCGGTCAGGTCGCCTTTCCAGTAGTAGTACTGCAGATCGAGGCTGCGCGCCGCATGGCGCGCCAGATAGGCTCGGACGGCGAAGGCGTGAAGGTTGCTGGAGAGCAGCGCCAGGCCGGTTTGTCCCGGGTGGTTGGCCAGAAGCGGCCCGGCCAGGACGTCGAACTCGGTTTCGCCCGGCGCCCTTGGCAAGGCGAAGGTCGGCGCACCCCGTGCTCGCTTGGCGAAGCGCCCGTAGGCATAGACGGCCAGCAGGGAGGCGATCACCAGAACCCCCACCACGGCGATCACGATGGCCAGGAGTTTCATGCCGCGTCCTGCCCGGCGGCCCATGCGGCCGCATGCCGCAATATCTGTATCGTGGATGGCCATAGTGACGCACGTGGAAAATCTCGAACACTTGGACCATATAGGTTACACTCAACGACGACGCCTGCCTCAAGTGACCACGAATTTCCCAGAGATTCCAGACGAGTGATGGTTAGCAGACACGGCTTGGAGAGTCCCGCAAAGGCCAGTGGAGAACAGCTCATCGACGCCCCATCGCAGCGGGCGGCGGAGCTGACCCACGAAAACGCCGGCTTCAGCGAGATCGTGATCGCCTCCTACAACGTACATAAATGCGTCGGGCTGGACCGCCGCTTCGATCCGCGGCGGACGATGCAGGTGATCTCCGAGATCGATGCCGACGTCATAGCCCTGCAGGAAGCCGACCAGCGTTTTGGCGACCGCGCGGGCCTGCTGGACCTGAATGCGGTGGAGCGCGAGACCGGGCTCGTGCCGGTTCCACTCGCCGGACGGCGCAAGAGCCATGGCTGGCATGGCAACGTCGTGCTTTTCCGCAAAGGATCGGTAAGCTCGGCGCAGCAGCTCGTGCTGCCCGGTGCCGAGCCGCGCGGCGCGGTCATCGTCGATCTCGAACTCGACGCCGGTCCCCTGCGCGTGATCGCCGCGCATTTTGGCCTGCTGCGCCATTCGCGCAAGCTGCAGGCCGGCACGCTGCTGACAGCCGCCGAACTGCATAGCGACAAGCCCACGGTGCTGGTCGGCGACCTCAACGAGTGGCGGCTGGGCAAGCGCTCGTCGCTGCGCAGCCTGGAGCCGGCCTTCGGCCCCACGCACGCCATCGTGCCGAGCTTCCCGTCGCGCTTCCCCGTGCTCGCGCTCGACCGGGTGATGGCGCGGCCGCACAATCTGCTCGTCGACATCGAGGCGCATGACAGCGCGCTGGCGCGCGTCGCCTCGGACCATCTGCCGATCAAGGCCGTGATCCGCCTCAACGGCAAGCGCAACGGACTGGCCGAAGCCGCCTGAATCTGCCGCGACGTAAGTCGGTCGCGGCACAATGGCCCCTTTGCGCGCCGTGTCGGATGCCATATCACCTTCCAAAAAATGGAACCCGGCACGACAGCCGGCGATGGGAGAGGGCGAAACGACAAGCGCTGGAGAGGCGACATGGCACGGATCGGCTGCGAGAGCTTGCGTTCGAAGGTGATGACCGCCGAGGAGGCGGCGTCCCTGATCAGGCCGGATACCACCGTGGGCATGAGCGGCTTCACCGGCTCTGGCTATCCCAAGACCGTGCCCGTGGCGCTCGCCGCCCGCATCGAGGCCGAGCACGCCAGGGGCAATCCGTTCAGTCTGCGCGTCTGGACCGGCGCTTCGACGGGGCCTGAACTCGACGGGGCGCTGGCCAAGGCCGACGGCATCGAGTTCCGCCTTCCCTACAATTCCGACCCGATCGCCCGCGACAAGATCAACCGCGGCGAGATGGAATATTTCGACATGCATCTGAGCCAGGTGGCGCCAGTCGCCTGGCAGGGCTTTCTCGGCCCGCTCGACACGGCTGTCGTCGAAGTCTCGGCCATCCGGCCCGACGGCTCGCTGGTGCCGTCGTCGTCGGTCGGCAACAACAAGACTTGGCTCGACCGTGCCGAGCAGGTGATCCTCGAGGTGAACCGCTGGCAGAATGCCGAGCTCGAGGGCATGCACGATATCTACTACGGCACGGCGCTGCCGCCGCATCGCGTGCCGATCCCGCTGGTCAAGGCCGACGACCGCATCGGCGAGGCCTATTTCCGCTGCGACCCCGCAAAGATCGTGGCGATCGTCGAGACCGACGCGCCCGATCGCAACCAGCCGTTTTCCAAGCCCGACGAGACAGCCCATGCGATCGCCGGCCATCTGCTCGAATTCTTCGCCCATGAGGTGAACAAGGGCAGGCTGCCGGCGTCGCTGCTGCCGATCCAGTCGGGAGTCGGCAACATCGCCAATGCGGTGCTGACCGGGCTCGTCGACGGCCCGTTCGAGAACATGACCGCCTTCACCGAGGTCATCCAGGACGGCATGCTCGACCTGATCGACTCGGGCAAGCTACGCATGGCCTCCGCCACTGCTTTTTCGCTGAGCCCGGAAGCCGCGGCCAGCCTAAACGCCGACATGGGCCGCTACCGCGACAAGATGATCCTGCGCCCCCAGGAGATCAGCAATCATCCCGAACTGATCCGCCGGCTCGGCTGCATCGCCATGAACGGCCTGATCGAGGCCGACATCTACGGCAACGTCAACTCGACTCACATCATGGGGTCGCGCATCCAGAACGGCATCGGCGGTTCCGGCGACTTCGCCCGCAACGCCTATGTGTCGATCTTCATGACACCATCGACGGCCAAGGGCGGCAAGATCTCGGCCATCGTGCCGCAGGCGAGCCATGTCGATCACATCAACCAGGACGTCCAGGTGCTGGTCACCGAGCAGGGGCTTGCGGACCTGCGCGGCCTGTCGCCCAAACAGCGCGCGCGGCTAATCATCGACAACTGCGCCCATCCGGACTATCGCCCGGCGCTGGCCGACTATTTCGAGCGGGCGCTGAAGCATTCCTACGGCCTGCAGTCGCCGTCGCTGCTCAGCGAGGCGCTGTCCTGGCACCAGCGCTATGTCGAAACCGGCTCGATGCGCCCCTGATCACTGCCCGACGAAGAAGTCGCTGATCCGTGCCGCGGTCTGTTTCAGGATCGGCAGGATCTCCGCCTCCATTTCCGTCGGCGTGTGGCGCGTCGACTGCGTCGAAACGTTGACTGCCGCGACGATCGCGCCCGAGCGATCGCGCAGGGGCACGGCGATCGACCGCAGGCCGATTTCCAGTTCCTCGTCGACCAGGGCGTAGCCGTTCGTCCGCACCGAGGCGATGATCTCGCTGAGCTTCGCCACGTCGGTGACGGTCTTCGGCGTGCGCCGCTCCAGTGCCGCGCGCGCCAGGAAGGCCCCGAGATCCGGCTCGGAAAGTCCCGACAGCAGTACCCGGCCCATGGCGGTGCAGAAGGCGGGCAGGTGGGCGCCGACCTGCAGGTCGACGGCGATGATGCGCGGCCCTGGCACGCGCGCGACATAGACCATGTCCTCGCCCGAGAGGATCGCGGCCGAGCAGGACTCGTGCAGCTTGGCGGCCGTTTCCTTCATGAAGGGTTCGGCGAAGGTCCATAGCGGCACGCCGTGCAGCCAGATGCGCGCCTGCGCCAAGAGCCTAGGCGACAGCGAGAAGTTGCGGCCGGCCTGAACGGCGTAGCCGGTTGCCGTAAGCGTCAGCAGGAAGCGGCGTGCGCCGGCGCGCGTCAGCCCGGCCTTCTCGGCCGTTTCGGTGAGCGTCAGTCCGCGCGGATTGGCCGCCAGGATCTCCATCACGGCCAGGCCGCGCTCAAGCGAGGTGACGTGGTCTCGCCCATTCTCATCGTCGCGCATGGCGGCATTCCCCGAAAACCGGCTGGGCAGAGCCTCGTTCTTGACTCTGCGGCAATCTTGCTCCAAGAATGTATCGCATAGAAAACAAATGTTCGCAATACGAACTTTTGACCATTGGGACGAAACGCGATGACCAAATTCCTCCCCTTGTCGAGGGCGGTCGCCGAAAACCTCGGCAACGGCGACACCGTGGCCTTCGAAGGCTTTACGCATCTCATTCCCACGGCCGCCGCGCATGAGGCGATCCGACAGGGCTTCAAGGATCTGACGCTGGTGCGCATGACGCCGGACCTGATCTACGACCAGATGATCGGCATGGGCATGGCGAAGAAGGCGATCTTCTCCTATGCCGGCAATCCCGGCGTCGGCCTGCTGCGCCGCCTGCGCGACGCCGTCGAGAACGGCTTTCCGCACGCCCTCGAGATCGAGGAGCACAGCCATGCCGCCATGGCCAACGCCTATGAGGCGGGGGCGGCCGGTCTGCCTTGCGCCATCTTCCGCGGCTATCGCGGCGCCGAACTCGCAAGGGTCAACCCGAACATCAAGTCGGTGACGTGCCCGTTCACCGGCGAGGTGCTGGCGGCGGTGCCGGCGGTTCGCCCCGACGTCACCTTCATCCATGCCCAGAAGGCCAACAGGAAGGGCGACGTGCTGGTCGAAGGCATCATCGGCATCCAGAAGGAGGCGGCCCTTGCCGCCAGGCGCGCGGTGGTGACCGTCGAGGAGGTGGTCGACGATTTCGACGACCTGCACCCGAACCTGACGGTGCTGCCCAGCTGGTCGGTGACGGCGATCTCGGTGGTGCCGGGCGGGGCGCACCCGTCCTACGCCCATGGCTACTACGTTCGCGACAACGCCGCCTATCTCGAATGGGACGAGATCGCCGCCGACCGCGACCGCTTCGCCGCATGGATGCAGAAGAACGTCATCGAAAAGACCGCCGACGACTTTGCCGGGCGCGTCGAACACCTGAGGAACGCGGCATGAGCGAGCTCGGCTTCACCCCCAATGAAATGATGACGATCGCCGCTTCGCGCGCGCTCAAGAACGACGACGTCTGCTTCGTCGGCATCGGCGCGCCCTCGGCCGCCTGCAACGTCGCGCGGCTGACGCATGCGCCCGACATCACGCTGATCTACGAATCCGGCACCATCGGCACGGCACCCGACGTGCTGCCGCTGTCGATCGGCGACGGCGAATTGTGCGACACCGCCGTCACCACCGTCTCGGTGCCGGAGATGTTCCGCTACTGGCTGCAGGGAGGCCGTATTTCCATCGGCTTCCTGGGGGCTGCCCAGCTCGACAAGTTCGGCAACATCAACACCACCGTCATCGGCGACTACGCCCATCCGAAGACCCGCCTGCCGGGCGGCGGCGGCGCGCCGGAGATCGCGACCTCCTCGAAGGAGATCTACATCACCATGGCGCAGTCCAAGCGCGGCATGGTCGAGAAGATCGACTTCTACACCTCCTTCGGCCATGGCGAGGGCGGCGACCACCGCCGGCGCCTCGGCATTGACACCAAGGGGCCGACACTGCTGATCACCGACCTGGCGATCTGGAAGCCGGACCCGGTGACCAAGGAATTCACGGTCGTTTCGCTGCATCCCGGCGTCACCCGCGACAAGGTCCAGGAGACCTGCGGCTGGACGGTGAAATTCGCCGATACGCTGGAGGAAACGCCAGTGCCGACACAGTTGGAATTGCAGACGCTGCGTGATCTAAAGGCGCGCACCGACGCCGCCCACAAGGGCGAGGCAGTTTCCGCCAAGAGAGGATCCAAGGATGGCTGAAGCCTTCATCTGCGACTACATCCGCACCCCCATCGGCCGTTTCGGCGGCGTACTGTCGTCGGTCCGCGCCGACGACCTTGGCGCGGTGCCGCTCAAGGCGCTCCTGGAACGCAACGCCTCGGTGGACTGGGCGGCCGTCGACGACGTCGTCTTCGGCTGTGCCAACCAGGCCGGCGAGGACAACCGCAATGTCGCGCGCATGTCGCTGCTTCTGGCCGGACTGCCGGTCGAGGTGCCGGGCACGACCATCAACCGGCTCTGCGGCTCGGGCATGGACGCGCTGATCTATGCCGCCCGTTCGATCAAGGCCGGCGAGGCCGAGCTGATGATCGCCGGCGGCGTCGAAAGCATGAGCCGCGCGCCGTTCGTCATGCCCAAGGCGGAGACCGCCTTCTCGCGCCATGCCGAGATCCACGACACGACCATCGGCTGGCGTTTCGTCAATCCTGTCATGAAGAAGCAGTACGGCGTCGATTCGATGCCCGAGACCGGCGAGAACGTCGCCGAGGACTTCTCCGTCAGCCGCGCCGACCAGGACGCCTTTGCCGTGCGCAGCCAGAACAAGGCGGTTGCGGCACAGGAGAGCGGCCGGCTGGGTAAGGAGATCACCCCTGTGACGATCCCGCAGCGCAAGGGCGACCCGATCGTCGTCGCCAAGGACGAGCATCCGCGCGCCGGCACCACCATCGAGACGCTGGCCAAGCTGCCGACGCCGTTCCGCCCGGGCGGCACGGTGACGGCCGGCAATGCCTCGGGCGTCAACGACGGGGCGGCGGCACTGATCGTCGCTTCGGCGGCGGCGGTGAGGAAATATGGCCTGACCCCGATCGCCCGCGTCCTGGGCGGCGCCTCGGCGGGTGTCGCGCCGCGCGTCATGGGCATCGGCCCCGCGCCGGCGACGAAGAAGCTGTGCGCGCGGCTCGGCATCCAGCCGTCCGCCTTCGACGTGATCGAACTCAACGAAGCATTCGCCTCCCAAGGCATCGCCGTGCTCCGTGAACTCGGCATTGCCGAGGACGCGGAGCACGTGAACCCGAACGGCGGCGCGATCGCGCTTGGCCATCCGCTTGGCATGTCGGGCGCCCGCATCGCCGGCACGGCGGCGCTGGAGCTCAACCTGCGCGGCGGCAGGCTGGCGCTTGCCACCATGTGCATCGGGGTCGGGCAGGGCATCGCTGTCGCTCTCGAAAGGGCGTGACCGGCTCATCTTCAAAAATGCGAACGCCCGGCAGTGCCGGGCGTTTTCGTTTGGTGAGACCGGAACCCCTCAGCCGATCAGGCTGAGCAGGAAGCGCAGGCTGATGAGCAGCAGGAAGATGCCGAAGGCGACCTCCAGCTTGCGCTTCGACAGGGCGTGCGCGAGCCTTGCGCCGAGCGGCGCCGTCAGCACGCTGGTGGGCACGAACAGGATCAGGCCGACGAGCGAGACATAGCCGAGCGCGAAGGGGAACTGCAGCGCCGCTACGTCGGGGTACTCGGCCGCGCGCGGCCAGCCGGCATAAATGTAGCCGATCGCGCCGGGGATCGAGATCAGCACGCCGAGGCCCGAGGAGGTCGCCACCGCCTGGTGGATGGGGCGGCCGTAGAAGGTCATGAACAGGTTCGACAATTGGCCGCCGCCGATGCCCATCAGGCTCGACAGCACGCCGATGATCCAGCCGTAGGCGTTCATCACCAGCTTGCCCGGCATGTCGAGGCCGAGCCGCCAGGAATCCTTGCCGAACAGCAACCGGATCGCCGAAATGCCCGCCACCACCACGAACACCGCCTTGAACAGGTCGGCCGGTGCGAAGCGCGCAATCACGCTGCCCATGACGACGCCGACGATGACGGGAACCGCCCATTGCCGGAGGATGGTCATGTCGACCGCGCCCTTGGCGCGGTGGGCGGCATACGAGCGGATCGAGGTCGGGATGATGATGGCGAGCGAGGTGCCGACGCAGAGCGGCATGCGCACCTCTTCGGGCACTCCGACGGCCTGGAACAGCTCATAGAGCACCGGCACGATGACTGCGCCGCCGCCGACGCCGAACACGCCTGCGAGGAGGCCGGTGATGGCGCCTGCTCCGAGCAGGGCGACGGCGAGCCAGATGATCTCGTAGGTGGTGATGCCGGACATTGGGGGAAGCTCTTCTCGGTGTGGCGGCAGGGGGCAAGGGCGCCGGCGCGGTCGCCAAGACTTCCCGATCCCCATGGTAAGCCAGCGACATATGCCATGAACCGGGCGGCCAGTCTCCCTCGGATTGCAGTGCCAAGTGCAGTCGACAACCGTCAAATGGACGACAGATCTTTCTTCGGAAAACCACCTGGTCGGGTAGTTGCCTGCCATGTGTTATATCCGTATGAATATAACGAACTCGGCCGCCGACGGCCGAAAGATTTCGGAGGGATCATGATGTTCACGCGTAGGGGATTTGGCTTGCGGCTCGCCGCGATCGCGGGCGGCCTGGCCGCGGTGCTGTCGTTCGGCCTGCCTTCGGCGCGCGCCGACGGCGACGTCGTGGTGTTTGCGGCGGCAAGCCTCAAGAACGCGCTCGACGCCGTCGACGCGGCCTGGAAGGCCGAGAACGGCAAGGCTGCGACGGCTTCCTATGCGGCGAGCTCGGCGCTGGCCAAGCAGATCGAGGAAGGCGCGCCGGCCGACGTGTTCATCTCCGCCGATCTCGACTGGATGAAGTATCTTGCCGACAAGAAGCTCATCAAGGAAGGCTCCGACGTCAAGCTGCTCGGCAACCGCATCGTGCTCATCGCGCCGAAGGACTCGGCCGCGGCCGTCGAGATCGCGCCCAATTTCGATCTCGCCAAGCTGCTCGGCGACGGCCGCCTCGCGATCGGTGACGTCAAGGCCGTGCCGGCCGGCAAATACGGCAAGGCCGCGCTGGAAAAGCTCGGCGTCTGGTCGTCGGTGGAGGGCAAGCTGGCCCAGGCCGAGAACGTGCGCGCCGCCCTCAAGCTGGTGGCCACCGGCGAGGCGCCGGCAGGCATCGTCTACCAGACCGACGCAACGGCCGAGCCGGGCGTCAAGATCATCGCCACCTTCCCGGAAGAGACGCATCCTCCCATCGTCTACCCGGTGGGCCTGACGGCGGACGCGAAGAACCCGGACGCGGCTGCGTACGTGAAGTATCTTCAGTCCGCCAAGGCAAAGGAGCTTTTCGAAGCGCAGGGTTTCACCATGATCGCTCCGGTGGCTTCCAACTAGACTAGGGAGTGGTTTACCGCTTTCCGGGTAAGCTCACGCCATAGGGGAAACTTGCGTCCCATCCCGCCTGCCGGGGTGGGACAGGCTTTTTGAGGGAATGCGACAAGGGAATGCTGGACCTCACTCCTGACGAATGGAATGCGGTCCGCCTGTCGATCAAGGTCGGGCTGTGGGCGATGGCCGGCAGCCTGCCTTTCGGCATCCTGATTGCGCTTCTGCTGGCGCGCGGAAAGTTCTGGGGCAAGTCGCTGCTCAACGGCGTCGTCCACCTGCCGCTCGTCCTGCCGCCAGTGGTGACCGGCTACCTGCTGCTCCTGAGCTTCGGCCGCCGCGGGCCGATCGGCTCCTTCCTGGCCGAGAATTTCGGCATCGTCTTTTCGTTCCGCTGGACGGGTGCTGCCCTTGCCTGCGCCGTCATGGGCTTTCCGCTCATGGTGCGCGCCATCCGCCTCTCCATCGAATCGGTCGACCGCCGGCTGGAACAGGCCGCAGGCACGCTGGGCGCGAGCCCAATCTGGGTGTTCGCGACGGTGACCCTGCCGCTGATCCTGCCGGGCATCGTCGCCGGCATGATCCTGTCCTTTGCCAAGGCAATGGGCGAATTCGGCGCCACCATCACCTTCGTTTCCAACATTCCCGGCGAAACCCAGACCCTTCCCTCTGCGATCTACACATTCACCCAGGTGCCCGGCGGCGACGCCGGCGCGCTGAGGCTGACGCTGATCTCGGTCGCCATATCGATGCTGGCGCTCGTGGTGTCGGAGATGTTCGCCCGCAAGGTCGGCCAGCGGATGGTCGTGGAATGACGCTCTCCGTCGACATCGGCCACCGCCTCGGCGCGCTGAAGCTCGAAGTCCGGTTCGAGAGTGCCGGGCATCTGACCGCCCTGTTCGGGCCGTCGGGCTCGGGCAAGACCTCGCTCGTCAACCTCGTTGCCGGCCTGATCCGCCCGGATACGGGCCGCATCGTCATCGACGGGCGGACGCTGGTCGACACTGCGTCCCGCACCTTCCTGCCCGCCCACGGGCGACGCGTCGGCTGCGTGTTTCAGGACGCCCGGCTGTTCCCGCATTTGACCGTGCGCTCGAACCTGCTCTACGGCCGCTGGTTCACGCCGCGCGCCGAGCGCTATGCCGAATTCGACCGCGTGGTCGACATGCTCGGCATCGGCCATATCCTGGCGCGACGCCCGGCGCTGCTGTCGGGCGGCGAAAAGCAACGCGTCGCCATCGGACGGGCGCTGCTCGCCAGTCCCCGGCTGTTGCTGATGGACGAGCCGCTGGCTTCGCTGGATGACGCCCGCAAGGCCGAGATCATGCCCTATCTCGAGCGGCTGCGCGACGAGACGAAGGTCCCGATCGTCTATGTCAGCCACTCCGTCGCCGAGGTGGCGCGGCTCGCCACCGACATCGTGGTGATGGCGAACGGCAAGGTCGCCGCCGCCGGCCCGACCACCGACATCATGCAGCGGCTCGACCTGTTGCCGCCGGAGGAAGTGGGCGAGGGCGGTGCCGTGCTCGACATGAAGGTGCTCGGCCACGACGAGGCATTCGGCATGACGGTGCTGGGTACCGCGGCGGGGCAGATGCGCGTGCCGCGGCTCCCGCTCGGCGATGGCGCGACGGTGCGCGTCCGCGTCAGGGCGCGCGACGTGATGATCGCCACCGAACGGCCGCACGGGCTGAGCGCGCTCAACGTCCTGCCGGGACGCATCGTCGAGATCGGCGCGGTCGACGGTGCGCAGGTCGACCTCCGCCTCGACTGCGGCGGCGACATGCTTGTCTCGCGCATCACCCGCCAGTCGCTGGAAACGCTCGGGCTGGCGCCTGGCCGCGACGTCTTCGCGGTGATCAAGACGGTGGCCTTCGACCGCGCCAATCTTTCTAGAGGGACCGGGGCTGTGCTAACCAGCGACTGACTGGAGTAGCCGATGCCGTCGCTGACCTTGCGCCTCTATCTCGATCCCAAGGGCCGCCTCGGCCCCGGCAAGGTCGAGCTTCTCGAACAAATCGCCGCCACCGGCTCGATCTCGGCGGCCGCGCGCGCCATGGAGATGTCCTACAAGCGCGCCTGGGACCTGGTCGAGGAACTCAAGGACATGTTCGGCAAGCCGGTCGTGGAGGCCAAGACCGGCGGCAGGCATGGCGGCGGCGCCGAGTTGACGCCGCTTGGCGCGGAGGTCGTCCGCCGGTTCCGCGACATGGAGCGCGCGGTCAACGAGGCCGCGGCTCCCCACATCCGGGCACTGCAGGCCGAAGCCGACAGGCGTTAGCTATTTTCCGAGTTCGATCGAGCGCAGCCGGGCGGCCTCGACCGCCTCGGTCAGCAGGGTCTTGAGCCTGTCCTCGCCCATCAGCACGGCGAGTGCCGCCGCGGTCGTGCCGTTCGGACTGGTCACCTGCCTGCGCAGCACGGCCGGGTCTTCCCGGCTTTCGGCGGCGAGGCTCGCCGCGCCATAGACGGTCTGCATGGCGAGCAGCCGGGCAGTGTCCCCGGGGAGGCCGGCGCTCTCGGCCGCCGCCGTCAGGCATTCGATGAAGTGGAAGATATAGGCCGGCCCCGAACCCGAAACGGCAGTCACGGCGTCCATCAGGCCCTCGTCGGCGATCGTCGTCACCTCGCCGCTGGCCGACAACAGGTCGCCGACGAAGTCCTTCGCCTGGTCGGTGACGTGATCGTTGGCAAAGACCACCATCATGCCCTTGCCGATCGAGGCCGGCGTGTTGGGCATGCAGCGGACGATCGGGGTGCGTGCGCCGAGGATGTCGACGAAGGTGCCGACCGGCGTGCCGGCGGCGACGCTGACGAAGGTCGTGCGGCCATTGCCGAAACGACGGTAGTCCGAGGTGACTTCGCGGATGACCTGCGGCTTGACCGCGATGACGACGATTTCCGGCGCGGCATCGGCCGGAATGCCGCCGACCTCGGAGGCGACGCGGCTGCCGAGCTCCGCCGCGCGGGCCCTGAGTTCCGCGTTGGGTTCGACCACGAAGGTCTCGCCGGGCGCCAGCTTGCCGGAATTCAGCCAGCCCTTGAGCATGGCGTAGCCCATGTTGCCGCAGCCGGCGAGGATCAGTCTGGTGCTCATTCAATGCCCTCCGAACAACCTGACATAGACCGACTCTCCACCTGGAGGAAGCCCGAATGCCCGCTCAACGTGCATCGTCCAGCCGTTTGGTGAAGGCGTTGGTAAACGTGACGTCGCCACGCGGCCCGGCCTCGGCCAGAACGACGTCGAGGAAGGCGTCTGTCACGCGCGCCAGGGCGAAGCCGCCCATGAAGGCCGCCTTGGGCTTGAACAGGTCGAGGCCGTCGCGCGCGTAGACCATGGGCGTCTCGTGCTGGTGGCCATGGAAGACGCCGATCACGTTGTAGCCCCTGAGCGCCGCCAGCATGGCACGCCGGTCTTCGTCGCTCCACCAGTGCGGCTTGCCGGCGCCGGTGGCGTCGAACGTTCTTGCCGACGGGTCCCATCGCTCGATCGAGAACGTATCCCAGCCATAGTGCTGGAACAGGATCACCGGCCGGCTGTCGCCGGCGTATGTCTGCAGGTCGTTGCCGAGCCAGCCAAGCGCGCCGACTGCTCCCTTGGAGGCATCGCCGGCGAAGCGGTGCAATTGGATAAGGTGCAACCCGCCCCAGTCCCACGAATAGCAGTCCGACAGCGCATCGTAGTTGGCGGCCGGCACCGGCGGCTTGAAGAACACGCTTGGCCGATGGTTTATCTCGACATAGTCGCGCATTTCGCGCCGGTACCAGTCGACATTCGGCGAGGGGCCGTCCTGGTCGAGATCGTGGTTGCCCAGCCCGACATAGACGGGGACATGTACCCGGTCGGGGCCGGCGCCCTCCTGGTAGCGGTGGCTGAACTGCAGGAGCTGCGTGCCTTCCCGCGGCTCCGTCACCTGCCCGCCGCCGTCGTCGGTCATGTCGCCGCCGATGACCAGGCCGAGCGGGCGCCCGATGCGCTGGCCGGCGCTCGCCAGGCCCGTCGGCGCGCCACCGATCTGCACCGGCCATGTGTGCGCCTCGACGGCGTTGAGCGCCGCGATATGCCGGCGCAGGTTCTCGTCCGTCTTGCCTTCCTGCAGGCAATTGGGGCTGAGGCCGCTGGCCATGCGGCAGGCATGGATATCGGCGGCGAAGAGGAACGTCGCGTCGATCTTCGGCCAGTTGGCATTGGCTGCCCGCGCTCCCGTCAGGGAAAACAGGCCCACGCCCATGGTCTGCGCCAGAAATCGACGTCTCGAGATTGGTCGGCTCATGCCCGTACAATGTTCCTCGCCGATGCTGCGATCAAGCTTTCCATCGCGGCGCGCATGACTATGGCCGGCGCGTGATTTGCTTCAATGAACATCGGCCGCCGATCGATTAACCTTTTGTTTCCCATGTCTGTTTAGCGTGGGTTAACGCCCGGGCACCCGATCCGGGCCCATCGTGTTGGAAGCAGCCCCCTATGGCGGACATCGGAGACACTGACGATCGGCAGCCCGCGCGGCGCGCACGCGATGCGTCCGGCAAGCCCCGCGGCGGCTCGCTGCTGTCGGTCACGCCATCAGAGCAGGACGACGGGCAGGACCAGGCCGTCCGCCATCGCTTCGCGCGGTTCCGCCGCGAAGCCGAACGCGCGGCCGAAGCAGACATCGCGTCGTCGGAAGCCGCTCGGGGTGCGGAGCTGGCCGACCGCGAGCCGGAAGCCGCTGCCGATTCGCAAGCGAAGGATTCTGCCGTCGACGGCTGGCGTGGCCGGCTGGCGCGCAGCGTCGCGCCGGTGGCCGAACAGATCGCCGCCATCCAGAACATGCCGCCCCCCCCGGATGCCCCTTCGCTCGAGGAACAGCTGATGCGGGACGACGGCCCGCGCGAGCCGATGCTCGAGCCGATGGCGATCGTGCGCGGGATCGCCCGGTCCAAGCTCCTGATCGCCACGACCACCCTGATCGGCGCGCTGGCCGGCGTTGCCATCGCGCTTTCGACGCCGAAGATGTTCCAGGCGTGGACGGAGATGATCGTCGATCCGCGCAATCTCAAGCTGACCGAACGGGAACTCACCGACAGCGGATTGCCGTGGGATGCCACGCTGACGCTGGTCGAGAACCAGGTGCGCGTGCTGACGTCGGGATCGGTTCTGACCAAGGTCGTCGACCGGCTCGACCTTGCCAACGATCCCGAGTTCAACGGCAAGGGGACCGGCGGGGGTGGCCTCCGGTCGCTCCTGGGCGAGATCATGCCCGGCCGCGAGACGACGCCTGCGGCGAACGGAGCGGACCGTGCCCACGTGCTGGCGGTCAACAACCTCTTCGAGGCGCTGACCATCGAGCGCGGCAACAAGAGTTTCGTCGTCTCGATCGGCGCCAAGACGCAAAGCGCCGAAAAATCCGCGCTCATCGCCAACACGATGACCGAAGTCTTCATGCAGACCAACGCCGAGATGCAGGCGGGGACGGCCGGCCGGGCAACCGAGGAGCTCAATGCCCGGCTGGAGGAACTGCGCAAGGCAGTCGAGGGGGCCGAGCGCAAGGTCGAGGCCTTCAAGGCGGAAAACGACATCATCGATGCCCAGGGCCGCCTGATCACCGACGACGAGATCCAGCGCGTCAACGACCAGCTCACCGCGGCCCGGGCGCGCACGCTCGAACTCAATGCGCGCGCGGCTTCGACGCGTAACGTCAATATCGAGTCGGCGCTGAGCGGCTCGCTGCCGGAGGCAGTGGCCTCGCAGGCGATCACCGAGTTGCGGGCGCAGTATGCGACGCTCACCCAGGAAGCCGACAGGCTGTCGGTGAAGCTGGGCCCCCGCCATCCCGAACGGCTCGCCGTGGAGGCCCAGCTGACCGGCGCGCGCGAACGCATCGCCGCGGAGCTGCGCCGCGTCGCCGCCTCGATCCAGGTGGAACTCCGGCGCGCCGTGCAGACGGAACAGGAACTCGCCGCGCGGCTGGCCCAGCTCAAGGTGCGCCAGGGCGAGGTCAGCAACGAGCTCGTGACGCTGCGCGAGCTCGACCGCGACGTGGCGGCCAAGCGTGCCGTGTACGAATCCTTCCTGCTGCGCGCCCGCGAGACGGGAGAACAGAAGGACATCAACCCGGCCAACATCACGGTCATTTCCCGCGCCAATCCCCCGCTCGAATCGACGGGACCGCGGCGCGCGATCATCGCCGTCGCCGGATCGCTGCTGGGGCTTCTCGCCGGCATCGGCCTGGGCGGCCTGCGCGGTGCCCTCGACGGGCTGCGCGAGACCGCCGATCGTCGCCGTGCCCGCGCGCGGCGACGGGCTGAGGGTCCGTCGCAGGAACGCGTTCCCGGGACGGGCGGCGATGTTCCCGCCGTTGCCGCATCCGCCGAAGCGCCGGCCCGGCCACGGTCTCCCGATGCGGACGACGACGCTCGGCTGGCATCGCCGCGCTCCGACCCTGGCCAGCCCGTGCCGCAGGCGGCGAATGCTGCCGAACACCGCGAAAGCGACCGGCTGCGGTATCAACCGGCCGAACCGTTGGTCTCGCCGTCGTCCGACAGCGCGTCGCGGAGCCAGATCGATGAAATCGGCGAGAGCTTGCGCGAACTGCGCAAGGAGCTGAATCTGCTGCGGGAGCGGCGGGCGCGTCGCTATTTCTGAATTAGACTTCGGTTTCGAGTTTACGGCACCGGACGCCGCATTGGCGGTGTTGCAGGTCGAAAATATGGTGACAATGCCGCCCGAGACCGAAGGCATACGGAGAAAGCCCATGGCAGAGATCATAGACGGCAAGAGTGTAGCGGCCGAGGTGGTCGCGGGCGTCAAGAAGTCCGTTGCCGAACTCGCCGCCAAGGGCATCCAGCCGGGCCTCGCCGTGGTGATCGTCGGCGAGGATCCGGCCAGCCAGGTCTACGTGGCCAACAAGTCGCGCACGGCCAAGGAATGCGGCTTCCATTCGGTCCAGCATACGCTGGCCGCCGAAACCTCGGAGGCCGAGCTGGTTGCCCTGGTCGAACGGCTCAATGCCGATCCGGCGATCCACGGCATATTGGTGCAATTGCCGCTGCCCAGCCACATCGACGCCGGCAGGATCATCCAGACGATCGCGCCGGACAAGGACGTCGACGGCTTCCACTTCGTCAATGTCGGCAAGCTCGCCACCGGCGAGATCGAGACGGCGCTCGTGCCCTGCACGCCCTTCGGCTCGATGCTGCTCATCGAGCGCCGGCACGGCAAGGATCTTTCCGGTCTCAGCGCTGTGGTGGTCGGCCGCTCCAACATCGTCGGCAAGCCGATGGCCAATTTGCTGCTTGCCGCCAATGCCACAGTCACCATCGCCCACAGCCGCACGAAGGACCTGCCGGCGCTCTGCCGGACGGCCGATATCCTGGTTGGCGCGGTGGGAAGACCTGAAATGATCAAGGGCGACTGGGTCAAGCCGGGCGCGACCGTCATCGACGTCGGCATCAACCGCATTCCCGCACCCGAGAAGGGCGAGGGCAAGTCGAAGCTGGTGGGCGATGTCGCCTATGCCGAGGCCGAGCGGGTGGCTGGCGCCATTACCCCGGTTCCGGGCGGTGTCGGCCCCATGACCATCGCCATGCTGATGGCCAACACGCTGGTGTCGGCATCCCGGCACGCGGGCGTGGGCCGTCAGGATTTCTGAGCAGGGACCGCATCTCCCAGCCGGGCGCTGCTTTCCTTTCGACACTTCCTGTAGACTTGGCCGCCATGTCGCATGCCGATCCCGAACGTCGCCAGTTCGCCTTCCTCCTGGTCGACAAATTTTCGATGTTCTCGCTGGTCGCGGCCATCGACACCTGCCGTTCGGCCAACCGCCTGATCGGCCGCGATATCTACAGCTGGACCACGGTCTCCGCGGATGGAGAGGCCGTCATGGCCTCCAACGGCCTGCCGCTCAAGGTCGACTACAGCGTCGCCGACATACCCCCGGTCGACATCCTGTTCGCCTGCGTCGGCGTGGTCACCGAGTTCCCGGGCAAGAGCAAGGTGCTCGGCGCGCTGCGCTCCTGGGGGCGGCGGGGCGGCGCGCTCGGCGCGCTTTCGGTCGGCTCCCAGATCCTGGCCGAGGCTGGCCAGCTCGACGGCTACCGCTGCACCATCCACTGGGAGAACCGCGCCGGCTTCATGGAGAAGTTCCCGGATATCGAGTGCACCAACAACGTCTTCGAGATCGACCGCAAGCGTTACACCTGCGCCGGCGTGACGACCTCGATCGACCTGATGCTGGAGATCATCCGGCGCGACTTCGGCTCCAATCTCGCCAACGAGGTCGCCAACCAGTTCCAGCACGAGCGCATCCGCAACGCAGGCGACCGCCAGCGCGTCGGCCCCGAACGCGACCTGACCGGCAAGTCGGACAAGCTCAAGCGCATCGTCGAGCTGATGGCCGATCACCTCGACGAGCCGCTGTCGGCCGTGCAGCTCGCCAAGACGGCGGGGCTTTCGGTCCGCCAGGTCGAGCGGCTGTTCCTGCGCCATCTCAACGTCACGCCCGGACGCTACTACATGCGGCTGAGGCTCGAGCGCGCCCGCGAACTGCTGCGTCAGACCAATATGCCGATCCTCGACGTGGCGATCGCCACCGGCTTCACCTCGCATTCCTATTTCGCCCAGAGCTACCGCCTCCAGTTCGGCCGGCCGCCGAGCGAGGAACGGAGAACGACCTACTAGGCCGCAGGGTTGTCAGGGCACGCAGGCTTGTTTAGCTTCCGATGAACGGAACATCTGAACCGGCGAGGGGGCAGCATGAAGACGTTCTCACGAGGTGTCCTGACGGCCATGTTCATGCTGTCGGGAGCAGTAGCCGTGCATGCCGCCGAGCGCGCCATCATCGTGCTCGACGCGTCGGGGTCCATGTGGGGCCAGATCGACGGCAAGCCCAAGCTCGAGATCGCCCGCGAGGCGCTGCGCTCGGTGCTGAAGACGGTTCCCGCCGACACCGAGCTCGGGCTCATGGCCTATGGCCACCGCGAAAAGGGCAGCTGCAACGACATCGAGCTGGTGGTGCCGCCGGCGGCCGGTTCTGCTGGTGCCATCACCGCCGCTGCCGACGGCCTGAAGTTCCTGGGCAAGACGCCGCTGACGGCTGCCGTCAAGCAGGCTGCCGAGGACCTCAAATACACGGAGGACAAGGCGACCGTCATTCTCATCACCGACGGGCTCGAGACCTGCAACGCCGATGCCTGCGCACTGGGCAAGGAACTGGAGCAGGCGGGCGTCGACTTCACTGCCCATGTCGTCGGCTTCGGTCTCACGGCGGAAGAGGGCAGGCAGGTGGCGTGCCTGGCGCAGAACACCGGCGGCAAATACATCCAGGCCTCCGACGCCAATGGTCTCGAGGAGGCACTGGTCCAGACGGTGGCGGCGCCCGCGCCGGCTCCCTCTCCCCAGCCGGCGCAAGAGCCGGCCAAGCCGGAGTTCAATTTCGTGCCCTCGGCCGTCCTGTCGGCCGGTGGCGAGAAGCCGCCGATCGACGTTTATTACGAAGTCTTCAAGAAGGACTCGGCAGGCAGCCCGGGCGATCGCGTCGTTTCCGGCTACAACGACTTCAAGGAGAGCATCGAGCCCGGTGACTATGTCGTGCTCGTCCGCAGCGGCGAGGCCAAGTTGGAGGAGCCGCTGACGGTGGAGGCCGGCAAGGTGGCCGAGCCGCAATACGTTCTGAATGCCGGCGTGATCGCTCTACGGGCTCGTCCTTCGCCGAATGCCGAGATCGATGGCGACGCGCAGATCATTATTGACTTCCCTGGCGACGGCGAGTCGTCTGCCAACTACGGTCAGGTGAAGACTGTTGTTCCAGTTGGCGAGAGCAACGTAACGGTCAAGCTGGGTGCAGGCGAGGCCAACGAAACGATCCAGGTCGCGGCCGGCCAGACCATCGACAAGGACATCATCGTCGGCGTCGGCAAGGCCATTGCCAATGCCTTCTATGTGGCCGGCGGCGAGAAGGTCGATTCCGGTGACCTGTCCTGGAAGATATTCAAGGCTGCCAAGAAACTCGACGGTAGCCGCGAGCAGGTGACCTATGGCTATGGGCCCGGGCAGCAGTTCGACCTGCCTGCCGGCGACTATGTGATTGGCGTCGATATGCAAGCGGCGACCGTGGAACAGCCCTTCAGCGTCAAGGTCGGTGAACTGACGGAATTGTCGGTGGCATTGAACGCCGGCGTGCTGGCGATCGAAGCGCCTGGCGCCGACGGCTTCAAGATCTTCGAGGCGAAGAAGAACCTCCAGGGTGAGCGTAAGCAGGTAACCTACGGCTACGGCGAGACCATGCAGACTACCATCGTCGGCGGCGACTATGTGTTGGTCACCAACTTCAAGACGGACAAGCCGGACTCCGAGATGCCCTTCACCGTCAAGGCGGGCGAGCGAACCGAACTCACCGTCCAGTAGGATTGTCTCGCCCCGCCATTGCGGCTATGAAGGCGGCGCAACTCGAAAAGGAAAGGAGGGCTGCGTGATCGAGCATTTCTATCTCCACCGCCAGCGCGGCCCCGTCCACGCCCTGCAAATGCGTTTGCAGGGCTGACCACAGACGAGACGCCAGCCCTACTGAAGCTGTTCTCCTTACCGGTCTGCCCGTCGTGGTGATGCAGCGCTGAGCCTTTTCGCTCGCGCCTGCTTCGTGAAATTCCCACCGGGCCCGATTTCCCCATTCATGCACCTCTGAACGGTGCGGGCGACGGTCCGGACAGGCCAGAGAACGAAAATGGCTTTGATCAATCTGCGGTCGCTCGGCGTCACCATCGGTGCGCCGCTCTTCTCCAACCTCAACCTCTCCGTCGAGCCGGGGGACCGGCTCGGCATCGTCGCGGCCAATGGCCGTGGCAAGTCGACCCTGCTGCGCGCCATCGCCGGCAGCTTCGAGCCGACCTCCGGCGATATCACTCGCTCGCGCGGCCTGCGCGTCGGCTATGTCGAGCAGGACGTCCCGGCGAAGCTGTTGGAGGCCATCTTCTACGAAGCCGTGCTGCAGGCACTGCCCGCCGACCAGGCCGACAGCGAGAGCTGGCGTGTCGACGTCGCGCTCGGCGAATTCGACGTGCCGGAGGAACTGCGCCAGCGTCCGTTGTCGCAGCTCAGCGGTGGCTGGCAGCGGCTTGCGCTTTTGGCGCGCGTCTGGGTGACCGAGCCCGACATGCTGCTGCTCGACGAGCCGACCAACCATCTCGACCTTGCCCGCATCGGCCAGCTGGAGGAATGGCTGAACGCCCTGCCGCGCGACGTGCCGGTGGTGATCTGCAGCCATGACCGTGCCTTCCTCGACGCCGTGACCAACAGGACGTTGTTCCTGAGGCCGGAGAACTCGCAAGCCTTCTCGCTGCCCTATTCACGGGCCCGCGCAGCGCTCGACGAGATCGACGCCTCGGATGCGCGCCGCTTCGAGAAGGACATGAAGACGGCCCAGCAGCTGCGCCGCCAGGCGGCCAAGCTCAACAATATCGGTATCAACTCCGGCAGCGACCTTCTTGTCGTGAAGACCAAGCAGCTGAAGGAGCGGGCGGAGCGCATCGAGGAGACGGCGCGCCCTGCCCATCTGGAACGCTCGGCCGGCTCGATCAGGCTCGCCAACCGCGGCACGCACGCCAAGGTGCTGGTGACGCTCGACGATGCGCCGGTGACGACGCCCGACGGTACGCTGTTGTTCCGGACCGGCAAGCTGTGGATCCGCCAGGGCGACCGCGTCGTCCTGCTCGGCCGCAACGGCACGGGCAAGACGCGGCTGGTCAACATGCTGCGGCGCGCCATCGCCCAGCCCGACGTCGCCGTCGACGGCATCAAGGCGACGCCTTCGCTGGTGCTGGGCTATGGCGACCAGGGCTTGTCCGATCTTGCCGACAAGGACAATCCATTGGACGTCCTGACGCGCCGCTTCGAGCTCGGTGAGCAGCGTGCCCGCACCTTGCTCGCCGGCGCCGGCATGAATGTCGACATGCAGTCGAACCCGATCGGCCGTCTGTCGGGCGGCCAGAAGGCGCGGCTCGGCATGCTGGTGCTGAGGCTCGCCAACCCCAACTTCTACCTGCTCGACGAGCCCACCAACCATCTGGACATCGACGGGCAGGAGACGCTGGAGGCGGAACTGCTGAAGCACGAGGCGAGCTGCCTGCTGGTGTCGCACGACCGCAGCTTCGTCCGCGCCACAGGCAACCGCTTCTGGCAGATCGAGAAGCGCAAGCTCGTCGAGGTGGAGAGCCCGGAGCCCTTCTTCGCCGACGTGGCGCGAAACGGCGCATAGCCTACGGTCTTGTCCATGCCTGCCGCAGCTTCCGCTCCGGCAGGCATGAGCGTCGTGCTACGCCTATGCAAGGATCAATCGGAGACTGCCATGCGCCTGATCTTTACCGCGATCATTCTTGCCGCCGCGACCAGCGCCGCGATGGCCTCGACCGTGACGTTCGAGCTGCCAGGCGAAGTTGCAGTCGAGCGCAACACCGTCGGCTACAAATGCGGCGACCAGGCCGTGAAGGCCGAGTACATCAACGCCGGCACTACCTCGCTCGCGGTGCTGACGCTCGGCGACGATACGGTCGTGACCGTCAACGTGCTCAGCGGCAGCGGCGCCAAATATGCCGGCCAGCAGTATGTCTGGTGGACCAAGGGCGACAACGCCGATCTCTACGACCTGTTCAAGGGTGAGGACGCGCCGGCGGTGTTTTCGTGCGAGGCGGTGAAGTAGGGCACACTCAGGCCAGCAGTTCTGCTTCGATCCCGATCTTCTTGATCAGGCTTGCCGCCTTCTTGTCGAACGTCAGGAAGGTCGATCCGCCTGACTGGGCTCCTTCGAAGGCGATGACGCCATCGGCGAAATCGCCACCGGCCAAAAGCACTGTGAGTCCTGCGTCCGCAGCTGGACGGTTGGTCTCGACGATGCTTGACGAGAGCAATTCCCGCAACGACCCCGCGACCTCTGCAGCGGGGCGCTTGTAGCTCTGCTTCAGCACCCACACGAACTCACAGAGCGTGGTCAGGGGCACGACAATGGCTTCCGCCTTTTCCAGTGCTCGCAGCGCCATGGCGGTCTGGACCTCGTTGTCCATCGTCGCAATCCGCACCAATACGTTTGTGTCGGGCGTAATCTTCACCGCTTGCCGGCCCAGCCATCGCGAATGGCCTGGTTGATCTCCTCGAGGGAGCGGGCAGGCTCGCCAGGTCGATGCAAGCTGCCGACGAAGCCTTTCAACGCGTCCTTCGGCTTGACCGCGCTGAGGCTTGCCTTGCCGTCGGGCAGAACGTCGACGGCAATCTTGTCCCCGGGTTTGACGCCCAGATGCTGAAGCACTTCCTTGCGCAGCGTGACCTGCCCCTTGGCTGTGACGGTCAGAATGGTCATGTTGGACTCCAAACCGAAAAGTAAGGCAGAACTGCCTTACTTTCAAGCCGAGGTCACGCCGTGCCGAAGGCGCTCGCGCCGTGGTCGGCGCGGCCGACCATCTGGCGGAAGCCGGCGAACAGCTCGCGGCCCATGCCGTGTTCGTTCTCCGAGAGGTCGCAGACGGGCTTCGGACGATTGGCCAGTTCGGCTGCCGGCACCAGCACTTCCAATGTGCCGGCTTCGGCGTCGAGCCGGACGATGTCACCGTCGTGGATGCGGCCGATGGAGCCGCCTTCGAGCGCTTCCGGCGTGACGTGGATTGCAGCCGGAACCTTGCCCGAAGCGCCAGACATGCGGCCGTCGGTGACCAGCGCCACCTTGTGGCCGCGGTCCTGCAGGATGCCGAGCACGGTGGTCAGCTTGTGCAGTTCCGGCATGCCGTTGGCCTTGGGGCCCTGGAAGCGGATGACGGCGACGAAGTCGCGGTCGAGCAGGCCGGCCTTGAAGGCGTCGTTGAGGCCCTGCTGGCTGTCGAACACCAGCGCCGGCGCCTCGATGACGCGCCGCTCGGGCTTCACCGCCGAGGTCTTGATGATGGCGTGGCCGAGATTGCCGCCCAGCACCTTGAGCCCGCCGGTCGGCTGGAATGCCTTGGCTGCCGGCGCCAGCACCTTCTCGTCGCCGCTGACCTTGGGCGCCGCCTCGCGCACAACGGAACCATCGGCGCCGAGCTTGGCCTCGACCGCGTAGGGGCGCAGGCCTTCGCCCCACACGGTCTGCACGTCCTCGTGCAGCAGACCGGCGTCGAGCAGTTCGCGGATCAGGAAGCCCATGCCGCCGGCCGCCTGGAAGTGGTTCACGTCGGAAAGCCCGTTCGGGTAGACGCGGGCGAGCAGCGGCACCGTGTCCGACAGGTCGGAAATGTCCTGCCAGGTCAGGCGGATGCCGGCGGCGGCAGCCATGGCGATCAGGTGGATGGTGTGGTTGGTCGAACCGCCCGTGGCATGCAGGCCGACGACCCCGTTGACCACCGAGCGCTCGTCGATCATGCGCCCGACAGGCGTGTAGGCATTGCCGAGCGCTGTGATCGCGAGTGCGCGTTTTGCGGCCTCGCGCGTCAGCGCGTCGCGCAGCGGCGTGCCCGGATTGACGAAGGAGGCGCCCGGCGTGTGCAGGCCCATGATCTCCATCAGCATCTGGTTGGAGTTTGCGGTGCCGTAGAAGGTGCAGGTGCCCGGGCCGTGATACGACTTGGACTCGGCCTGCAGGAGCTCGGCGCGGCCGACCTTGCCTTCGGCATAGAGCTGGCGGACCTTGGCCTTCTCGTCGTTCGGCAGGCCCGACGTCATCGGCCCGGCCGGTACGAAGACCGCAGGCAAGTGGCCGAAGCTCAGTGCCGCGATCACCAGGCCCGGCACGATCTTGTCGCAGACGCCGAGATAGACGGCGGCGTCGAACATGTTGTGGCTGAGGCCGATGGCGGCGGCCATGGCGATCACGTCGCGCGAGAACAGCGACAGTTCCATGCCCGGCTGTCCCTGGGTGACGCCGTCGCACATCGCCGGCACGCCGCCCGCCACCTGGGCGATGCCGCCGGCCTCGCGTGCCGCGTCCTTGATCAGCTGCGGATAGGTCTCGAATGGCTGATGTGCCGACAGCATGTCGTTGTAGGAAGTGATGATGCCGAGGTTCGGCACCTTGTCAGCTCCGAGCGCCGCCTTCTCCGAGGGGCTGCAGACGGCAAAGCCGTGGGCGAGGTTGCCGCAGGACAGCACGCCGCGGTTGGCGGTCTTGCCGGCGGCGGCGTCGACGCCGCCGAGATAGATTTCGCGGCTGACCTTGGAGCGCTCGCGGATGCGCTCGGTGATGGCTTGGATGTCTTTCCTGGCGGTCATGGCCTCAGTCCTTTCAACTCGACGCCCGAATTGGGAGGAGCTTCGGGCTGGCGCATGGACCGGAAGACGGCGCAGCCGATTGCGCCGGACCATGCTCGATTTCGGCATTCAGGGCGCCGCAGATCCCGGGGGATGCGCGACGCGGGGAGGCGCCCGCTCAGGGCGCCCAGTAGTTCTCGGTGGCGTGCGGCGACCGGTCGATCACTGTGCGGATCGGCAGCGGCTTCTCAGCAGCGAGTGCCGCGTCGATCACGCTGCGCTTTTCCGCGCCCTCGATATGCACGACCACCAGCCCGGCGTTGACCAGCGCCGGCAGCGTCAGCGTCAGCCGTGCCTCGCCGGCACTTTCGGAGTGTACCGGCATTACAAGACGGCTCGATGCCGGGTCGAGCAGGGTGTCCAAGCCTTGCGCATCGGGGAAAAACGAAGCCGTGTGGCCATCGCCGCCCATGCCGAGGATCGCTGCGTCGAGTGGCCAGGGGAGGGAGCGAAGGTCGGCGTCGGCAAGGTCCGCGCCCTGTTCGACCGACGAAGCTTCGTGAAACAGCGGCGCAAACCGTGCGGCGGTCGCCTCGTTCTGCAGCAGGCTGGACTTGGCCAGCGCTGCGTTGGAACGCGGCGAGCTCTCCGGCACGAAACGCTCGTCGACCAAGGTCACCGTGACCTTGTTCCAGTCCAGCTTCTCTTTCGACAGTGCGGCGAAGAAGCGGCCCGGCGTCGTGCCACCCGACACGGCGAGGAAAGCCGTGCCGCGGCGGGCGATGGCCGCCTTCAGCGTGTCTGCGACCCTGGCGGCAAGCGCTGCCGCCAGCTCGTCGCGTGTCCCGAACTCGTTCCAGCGGGGGGCTGCCATGGCGTCAGTTGCTCTCATGCCAGGTGCGGCCGTCACGCTCGATCAGGGCGATCGATGCCGACGGGCCCCAGGTGCCGGCCGTGTAGCCCTGCGCTTCCTGGCGGCTCGCCTCCCAGGCATGCTGGATCGGGTCGATCCACTTCCATGCCGCCTCGACCTCGTCGCGGCGCATGAACAGCGTCTGGTTGCCGCGCACCACGTCCATGATCAGGCGCTCATAGGCGTCCGGCGCGCGGCCGTCGAAGGACTGGGCGAAGCTCATGTCGAGCGGGATCTGGCGCAGGCGCATGCCGCCCGGGCCCGGATCCTTGATCATGATGTACTGCTTCACGCCTTCGTCGGGCTGCAGGCGGATGACCAGCTGGTTGTTGAAGATCGGCCCGGCGCTTTCGCCGAAGATCGAGTGCGGGATCGGCTTGAACTCGATGACGATCTCGGAAACGCGCGAAGCCAGCCGCTTGCCGGTGCGCAGGTAGAACGGCACGCCCGCCCAGCGCCAGTTGGCGATCTCCGCCTTGATGGCGACGAAGGTTTCCGTGGTGCTCTCGGCGCCGAGTTCCTCGATATAGCCCTTGACCGGGCCGCCGGCGGAGGCGCCGGCGCGGTACTGGCCGCGCACCGTATGCTTGGGCGCCTCGTTGCCGTTGACGCGCTTCAGCGCGTTCAGCACCTTCAGCTTCTCGTCGCGCACCGCATTGGCCTCCATCGAGGCGGGCGCCTCCATGGCGACGAGGCACAAGAGCTGCAGCATGTGATTCTGCACCATGTCGCGCAGCGCGCCCGCCTTGTCGTAGTAGGTGACGCGGTCTTCCAGGCCGACGGTCTCGGCAACGGTGATCTGCACGTGGTCGATATGCGCCGAGTTCCACAGCGGCTCGTAGAGCGCATTGGCGAAGCGCAGCGCCATCAGGTTCTGCACCGTCTCCTTTCCGAGATAGTGGTCGATGCGGAAGATCTGGTGTTCGCCGAAGTCGTCGCCGATGGTGTCGTTCAGCGCCCTGGCCGATTCGAGATCGCGGCCGATCGGCTTCTCGACGACGATGCGCGAATCCGGAGTGATCAGCTTCTGCTGCTTGAGATTGTCGGAGATGTCACCGAACAGGATCGGCGAGACCGCCAGATAGAAGACGCGGATGCGCTTGCTGTCGGCCAGCGACTTCTTGAGGTCCTCGAAACCCTCGCCGGACTTGGCGTCGACGGTGACGTAGCTCAGGCGGTCGAGGAAGGTCTTGAGCTCCTTCTCCTCGATATATTCCGGCTTGACGTGATCGGAGATCGCCTTCTTGGCGAAGGCGCGGAACTCCTTGTCGTCCATCTTGGTTCGCGAGGCGCCGATGATGCGCGTCGGCTCGGAAAATTGATGGTCGCGCTGGCGGTGATAGAGCGCCGGCAAGAGCTTGCGTTCCGACAGGTCGCCGGTGCCCCCGAAAATGATGAAGTCAAAGGGATCGACGGGGATGATCTGGCTAGTCATGGTCTTTCCGTTTTCCTGACGGTCGTCGCGTCGCCGACCGATATAATCTAATCGATTTAAAAACGCTAGCCCTAAGCCAGCGCCATGGTGTCACAGTTTCGTTTCCGGTTCGGCGTTGCGCTGCCGAGCATAAGCCCTGGGCACCGCAAAATCCAAAGCCGGGAGCACTGGCCCGATCCTTTGCCCGATGCTGCGCGGCGGCAGGCATTGCCGGCTGCATCATCGGCGGCTAGACCGGAGGCGAACAAAAGATGGGATCGAAGGACGATGCGTCTCAAGGGCAAGGTTGCAATCATCACCGGCGCTGCCGCGGGCTTCGGCGAGGGCATGGCCAAGCGGTTTGCCGAGGAGGGAGCCAGGGTCGTCGTGGCCGACCTCAACACCAAGGAGGCAGAGCGCGTCGCCGGCGAAATCGGCAAGAACGCCATTGCAGTCACCACGGACGTTTCGCTGAAGTCGGAATTCGACGAATTGGTCTATGCCGCCATGGGCGCCTTCGGCCGCATCGACATCATGGTCAACAACGCCGGCTACACCCATCGCAACGGCGACATGCTGGACGTCGAGGAGGACGTCTTCGACCTCATCACCGCGGTCAACATGAAGGCGATCTACCATGCGGCCCGTGCGGTGGTGCCGATCATGGAGCGGCAGGGCGGCGGCGCGATCCTCAACACGGCCTCGACGGCGGGCCTCAGGCCGCGCCCGGGCCTGACCTGGTACAACGCCTCCAAGGGCTGGGCGATCACCGCCACCAAGTCCATGGCGATCGAGCTTGCGCCGAAGAACATCCGCGTCAACTGCCTTTGCCCGGTCGCGGGAGAAACCGGCATGCTGGAAAAGTTCATGGGCAAGGACACGCCGGAAGTCCGCGAGAAGTTCCGCTCGTCGATCCCGCTCGGACGCTTCTCGACGCCGCTCGATATCGCCAACGCCGCCCTCTACCTCGTTTCGGACGAGGCATCGCTGGTCACCGGCGTGGCGCTGGAAGTCGACGGCGGCCGCTGCATCTGAGGCGAAGTTCCGCACCGTAACCGCCAGATCGGGCCGAAATGGCGGCCTCCGCGCTTGACCGTGGAGGCGCAGACCCTATTCCAATGGCCAAAACCAATGGGAAACGCCATGCACAGGGTTGCGATCAGCGGTACCGGCATCTTCACGCCGCAGGAGGTCATCACCAACGCCGAATTGGTGGCCTCCTACAACGAATATGCGCAGCGCCAGAACAGTCTGCACGCCGACGCTATCGAGGCCGGCGCGCGCGAGCCGATGGCGATGTCGTCGGAGGAGTTCATCGTCAAGGCCTCGGGCATCGAGCGTCGCCATGTGATGTCGAAGTTCGGCATCCTCGATCCCGGCATCATGCATCCTGTGCTGCCCGAGCGCGCCGAGGACGAGCTGTCGCTGATGGCCGAAATTTCGGTCAAGGCGGCCGACGCGGCGATGAAGAAGGCCGGCCTCACCGCCCAAGACATCGACGCCGTCATCTGCGCCGCCTCCAATCATGAGCGCGCCTACCCGGCCATCGCCATCGAGGTGCAGCAGGCGCTCGGCATCAAGGGTTTCGCCTTCGACATGAATGTCGCCTGTTCGTCGGCGACCTTCGGCATCCAGCTCGCCACCGACATGATCCGCACCGGCTCGGCCCGCGCGATCCTGATGGTCAATCCGGAGATCACGTCGGGCCACCAGGAATGGCGCGACCGCGACTGCCACTTCATCTTCGGCGATGTCTGCACCGCCGTCGTGCTGCAGCGCGCCGACGAGGTGAAGTCGGACAATGCCTATGAGGTGTTGGCCACCCGCTGCCTCACCGAGTTCTCCAACAACATCCGCAACAACGACGGCTTCCTGCGCCGCACCCGTAAGGGCCACATGGCCGACCGCCGCGACATGCAGTTCCACCAGGAGGGCCGCAAGGTCTTCAAGCAGGTGGTGCCGATGGTGGCCGAACTGATGCTCACCCATCTCGCCGACCAGGGCATCGAGCCCCAGAGCCTGTCGCGGCTCTGGCTGCACCAGGCCAACAAGGGCATGAACGACCTGATCGGCTCCAGGGTGCTCGGCCGCGAGCCGAGCCGCGCCGAGCAGCCCAACGTGCTGCAGGACTACGCCAACACCTCGTCGGCCGGCTCGATCATCGCGTTTTCGAAGTTCTCCGACGACCTGCCTGCGGGCAGCCTCGGCGTCATCTGCTCCTTCGGCGCCGGCTACTCCGCCGGCAGCGTCATCGTCAGGAAATTGTAGCCCCGCGCAGCCTGTCGACGACGCGGTCGGCCATGGTTTCGCAGCGCCTGCCGTCGAACGGGAACACTTCGGCGAAGCCTGCCGACAGCCGCCTCTCGATGGCCGAGCGCATCAGACGGCGTGCCCTGAACAGGCGCGTCTTGACGGTTTCGGGCCTGATCGACAGCTGGGTGGCCGTCTCCTCGACGCTCAGTTCCTCGACGTCGCGCAGGATGAAGACGATGCGGAACGTCTGCGGCAACTCGTCGATCGCCTGTTCGAGCAACTCCCTTGCCTGGCTGCGTCCTGCCTCGGTATCCGCGCCGGGCGGTATGAGCGATGTCGGAAACATGATCACACGGCCTCCATCCGCCGCGGCTGCGCTGTCGAGTTCTTCGATGCCCGCCATGGGGCGTCGCCGGCGGACGCGGGTCAGCGCCTCGTTGAGCGCGATGCGCGTCAGCCAGGTCGAAAACGCGGCATCTCCCTTGAAACCGTCGAGCCGGGTAAAGGCCCGGACATAGGTCTCCTGCACCACGTCCTCGGCTTCGGCGTCGTTGCGCATGACGGCGCGGGCGACCCTGAAGAGCCTCTGATTGTTGCGCTTGATGAGCGCACGGACGGCGTTCTCACCGCCGCTGCGTGCGAGCGCCACCAGTTGCTCGTCGCGAAGGCCGTCAAGGTCGACGGCTTGCCGCAAGACTGCCAGTTGCATGGTTCGCCTCCATTTCCGGTCGCCGCCGCTACGCGCGGCGAATGATGCCCTTGGCGATGATCTCCTCGACCGGCGGGAAGCCGATCAGGGCCACTTCCGGCAGCGGCGTCAGCGACGCGTCCGCCGCATTTGGGATCAGCGGCTGGGGCACCCCCACCACGATGCGTCCGACCATGCCGGCATGTTCGTGCGGTACGCAGTAGTAGTCATACACCCCCGGCACCGTCAGGGTCACCGAGAAGCTCTCTCCCGGCAGCAGATAGTCCGAGTCCCATGGCGCGGCACGTGCCGGGATGCGCAGCGGCCGGTCGTACATCTTGGGATGATAGGACGTCACCGTATGCGAATTGCCGGGATCGCGGTTGGTCCAGCGCAAGGTCTGGCCCGGCTCGATGCGGATGCCGATGGGGTCGAACCAGACATGCGCCCCATCGTCCGTGCCGCGCATTTCGATATTGACTGCGGCGCCGGCAGCGGCTGCCGGCCCCGCCAGAAGCGCGGCGAGGAAAGCTCCCCCGCCGGCTTCGATGATGGTTCTGCGCGTGACGATCATTTCGCCACCCGTGCCTCGTCGGCTTTCGCCACATGCCACAGCACGACGTGGACATGCGGCTCCTCTACCCCGGGGTGGCCGGCATTGTAGTACACGCTTACGTGGTCGACGTTGCCGCCGGGCGAGGCCAGGTCGTCGAAGCGCTTGTCCGGATTGAAGTCCTTGACCGGCAGCATGTAGATGGTGCTGACCAGCTTGCCGTCATGGTCGTAGGCGAGGAACGGACCGGCAGGCAGGGTCGCGGGGTCGACGAAGAGCTGGCCCATGCCGGGCAGGAAGTCGGGCAGCTTGACCAGGCTGCTCACCGCCTTGAAGGCGCCCGGAGGCGGCGCCTTGCTCACGTCCTCGGCCAGTGCCGGCAGCGCGCCGGCAAGCACCACGGCCAGTGCGGCGGAAACCATTTTCATCGGGCATCTCCTTCTGTCGCTCGCGCCCCGCGTTCTGCGGCGGCTTCGAACCATTGGATGCCGGCAGTCGAAAAAGGTTCCCGGACCCGGGCCGGTTCAGATCCTGTCGCGGAGGGCGAACCAGTTGAGCGCCAGGAACAGGAGCGGCGCGCGCAAGCGGCGTCCGCCGGGGAACGACGGGATCTTCAGGTCCTCGATCAGCTTCAGCCGGTCGCGGTTGCCCGACACGGTCTCCGCATAGAGTTTGCCGAAGAAGTTGGACAGCATCACCCCGTGGCCGGAATAGCCGCCGACGGAGATGACATTGGGCATCACCTCGCGCACGAAGGGCTTGCGCGGCACCGTGATGCCGACATAGCCGCCCCAGCCATGGGTGATCTCGACGTCCTTCAGCTCCGGGTAGATCTCGGCGATCTGCTTGCGGATGTGGATATGGATGTCCTTGGGATCGTTGACCGCGTAGATCTCGCGGCCGCCGAACAGCAGCCGGCCGTCCTTCGACTTGCGGAAATAGCGCACCACGAAGCGGGAATCGTCGACCGACTCGCCGCCGGGGATGACCTTGCTGTCGGCGCCCAGCGGCACGGTCGCGCCGATGAAGGAGCCGATCGGCATGATGTGCGAGGCGCTGATCGGCTCCAACTCGCCGCCATATGCGTTGGTCGCGATCAGGCACTTCTGGGCGGTGATCGTGCCGCGCGGCGTGGTCACCCGGACCTTGCCGCCTTGCGAGGTGATGCCGGTGGCGGGCGTCATCTCGAAGATCCGTGCGCCTGAGGTCGCCGCCACCCGCGCTGTGCCGATCACCAGCTTGAGCGGATGGATGTGGCCGGTGCCGCTGTCGCGCGTGCCGCCGTAGTAATGCGTCGAGCCCAGCCGTTCGGCCGTTTCCTTGGCGTCCATGAACTTGACGTGCGGATAATCGAACCGGCTCGCCATGATCTCGGCGTGCGCCTTGTAGTCGTCGACATAGCGCGGCTTGTGCGCCACCGACATCTGGCCCGGCATGTAGTCGATGTCGATGCCGTTGGCGGCCGAGAAGTCGAGCAGATGCGCCTTGGCTTCCTCGGCGAGGTCGAACAGCGCCTTCGCCCGGGTGAAGCCGTATTCGCTTTCGAGTTCCTCGGCCCAGGCGCGCTGGCCGGTGCCCATCTGGCCGCCGTTGCGGCCCGAGGCGCCGTCGCCGAAGCGGTGCGCCTCGATCAGCACGACATTGGTGCCGGCCTTGGCGAGATGCACGGCTGCCGAAAGTCCGGTGAAGCCGCCGCCGACGATGACGACGTCGGCCTGTCGGTCGCCGTCGAGCGCCGGATATTCGGGCCGCGGACCGGCGGTGTCTTCATACCAGGAGAAGCCGGGGGAAATAGGGGATTGGTAGGGCATGATGCGGAGAGGGCTCCGGGATTGCAGGGAGCGAGTAGCGAGTAGTGAGTAGTGAATAGGGAGCAGTGAGTAGTGGGTGAAAAAGGCAAACCCCTTTCTCTATTCACTAATCACTATTCCCTACTCACTCACTCTCACACATTGAGAAGCAAATACTCCCGCTCCCACGGGCTGATCACTTCCATGAAGGTCTCGAACTCGGCGCGCTTGATCGCCGCGAAGGTCGAGGCGAAGGAGTTGCCGAGCATCGCCGCAAGCTCGTCGTCGCTCTCGAACAGGTCGACGGCCTCGAGCAGGCCGCGCGGCAGGTCGATCTCGTCCTCGTTGGCGGTGGTCAGCACCGGCGGTTCGCAGGGCAGCTTGTTGTTCATGCCGATCAGGCCGCAGGCGAGCGAGGCGGCGAGCGCCAGATAGGGATTGGCGTCCGACGACGGGATGCGGTTTTCGACGCGCCGCGCCGCCGGGTCCGAGCGCGGCACGCGGAAGGCGGTGGTGCGGTTGTCGTAGCCCCACTTGTTGTTGACCGGGGCGGAGGCCGCCTGCGTCAGCCGGCGGTAGGAATTGACGTAGGGCGCCAGCATCACCAGTGCGTTCGGCACATGCTTCTGCATGCCGCCGATGAAATGGGTGAAGGCCTCGGTCTCCGAACCGTCCTCGTTGGTGAAGATGTTCCTGCCGGTCTTCTTGTCGATGATCGACTGGTGGATGTGCATCGCCGAGCCCGGCTGGCCCTGGATGGGCTTGGCCATGAAGGTGGCGTAGGTGTCGTGCTTCAGCGCCGCCTCGCGGATCGTGCGCTTGAACATGAACACCTGGTCGGCGAGCTCGATCGGGTCGCCATGGCGCAGGTTGATCTCGAGCTGGCCGGCACCCTCTTCGTGGATCAGCGTGTCGATCTCCAGGCCCTGCGCCTCGGAGAAGTGGTAGATGTCGTCGATCAGTTCGTCGAACTCGTTGACGCCGGCGATCGAATAGCCGGCGCCGCCGCCGATGGGGCGGCCCGAGCGGCCGACCGGCGGGGTCAGCGGATAGTCGGGGTCGGGATTCTTGCGGACGAGATAGAACTCGATCTCGGGCGCGACGACCGGCTTGAGGCCGAGCTTGTCATAGGCGGCCATCACGCGTTTCAGCACGTTACGCGGGGTGAACTCGACGTTGCGTCCGTCCTGATGCACGAGGTCGCAGATCACCTGCGCGGTCGGGTCGTCCTCCCACGGTACCACCGACAGCGTCGACAGATCTGGCACCAGCTTCAGGTCGCCATCGTCCTCGGGATATTGGAATCCGTTGCCGTTCTCCGGATAGTCGCCCGAAATCGTCATCATGAACGGTGCGGACGGCAGCGCAAGCGAGGTGTTGGAGGTGAACTTGCTCGACGGCATCATCTTGCCGCGGGCGACGCCGGCCTGGTCGGGCGTGATGCATTCTATGTCTTCGATGCCGCGCCACTCGAGCCACTCGGAAGCTTCCTTCCAGTTCTTCACGCCTCGCTTGTTCTTCACGAATGCGGGCGTGCGGGCTCGTCCCCCCCGGTTGGACGGACGGACTTCCTTCTTTGCAGGCGGCATCAATCACCAGATTGTCGTTGCAGATGGCGGAGTATAGCCGGGGCCCGTGAAATAAGAAAAGGGGGGCAAATGACCGATTCCGCGATGAGTTTGCCCACCATCTGCTGGTTTTGGGTCGGATATCGGCCTAGATAGCCGCCATGATTTCAGCTTCCCCAACCCTCACCACCATCGGTTTCGACGCCGACGATACCCTGTGGCAGAACGAGCAGTTCTTCCGCATGACCGAAAGGCACTTCGCCGAACTCCTGGCCGAACATGGCGAGGCCGACCATCTCATGGCGCGGCTGCTCGAAGCCGAAAAGCGCAATCTCGGCACCTATGGTTTCGGCATCAAGGGCTTCACCCTGTCGATGATCGAGACCGCCATCGACGTCACCGAGGGCCGTGTGCCGGCCGAGGTCATAGGCAAGATCCTGGCCGCTGGCCGCGAGATGCTGAGCCACCCGATCGAGACGTTGCCGCACGTCCACGAAACGCTTGCCGGGCTGGCCGGGCGCTACCGCCTGGTGCTCATCACCAAGGGCGACCTGTTCGACCAGGAGCGCAAGCTGGCACAATCGGGCCTCGGCGATTTCTTCGACGCCGTCGAGATCGTCAGCGACAAGTCGCGGCCGACCTACGAGCGCATCTTCGCGCGCCACGGCGAGGGCGCGGACCGGGCGATGATGATCGGCAACTCGCTGAAGTCGGACGTCGTCCCGGCCATCGAGGCCGGCAGCTGGGGCGTCTACGTGCCGCACGACCTGACCTGGGTCTACGAACATGTCGACGAGCCGGCGGGCGCGGAGCGTTTCCGCAAGCTGCGGCATCTCGGCGAACTCGAGGATCTGCTTCGAAGCCTGGGCTGACTTCAGACGCGGCCGAGAAGCCTTTCGACCACAGGCTGCAACCGCTCGGGCGTGATCGGCTTGGCGACGACGATGTCGACGGCAGTTGAAAGCGACAGGCTTTCCGGCGTACCGGCCTTGGTCGAGAGCAGAATGACCGCCGGCAGGTTGGTGCCGGATGCCAGGCGCAGCGACACGATCGACGGCAGCAGCGCATCGCAGTCCCTGTTGTCGCTGCCCCCGTCGAGGATGATCGTGCCGGGCGCCAGGCTGCGCAGCGCGAGCGCCGCCGTGTCTGGCCCTTCCGTCACCGGCCTTAGGCCCGACCGTTCGACGATCTTTGCGACGACGACGCGATTGATCTGCGATCGGCCGACGACGAGCACCTGGTTGAGGTCGGCCGTCGCCGATCCTTGCGTCGCGGGGCTGCGCGAATTCGCATCCGGGTGCGGTCCCGGACCGATGTCTCTTCTTTTCATTAGCGCGACCGACAGCTTGGGGGGGCGTTGATTCAATGGCTGGTTGCGTCCGCCGAGTAACGCCCGGATGTATGAGAAGTGTCAAGTGCCTCGCGCACTATGATATGAGACTTTAGTTCTATAACCGCGGGTTGAAGCCGCTCTTCCCATTGGTCCAAATGCAAAAATCCCGTCCACGGCGAACCGCGGACGGGATCCTTGGGGGCATGCTTGGTGGGTCAGCCGTGCGGCTGCTGGGTGACGATGACGGGGATCAGCAGATCACCCCAGTTGCCGTTACCCCCATGGTGACGGGCCGAGCGGACCAGTTCCACCGACACGCCTGCCTCGACCGCCTTCATGACCGACTGGTTCAGTCGGTGCAGGTCGTTGGCGACGATGCGGATCACGGCCTGCTGGTCGGCGCTCATGGTGGTCGCCTGTTCTTCGGCTCGTTCCTTGACACGGGTGCGCGGTGCCATTGCGGTTCTCCTCGGAGTGTTGCCTTTTGCCCCTCGGGGCATTCTTTGCTGGCTTCCGGAGGCTACTGCGCCTCCGGCATTGTCGCTAGGGCCTCGGCCTATTCGGCGGCCGGGCGGAACTGTTCGGTTTCGGTCGACTCGTGCATCGCGGTCGTCGACGACTTACCGCCGGTGATCGCCATGGACACGGCGTCGAAGTAGCCGGTGCCGACCTCGCGCTGGTGCTTGGTCGCGGTGTAGCCGTTGGCTTCCGCCGCGAATTCAGCTTCCTGCAGCTCCGAATAGGCCGCCATCTGGCGATCCTTGTAGCCGCGGGCCAGCTCGAACATGCCGAAGTTCAGCTGGTGGAAGCCGGCCAGCGTGATGAACTGGAACTTGTAGCCCATCGCGCCCAGCTCGCGCTGGAACTTGGCGATCGTGGCATCGTCGAGATTCTTCTTCCAGTTGAACGACGGCGAGCAGTTGTAGGCAAGCTTCTTGCCCGGGTGTGCCTTCTGCACGGCTTCCGCGAACTTCCTGGCCTGCGCGAGGTCCGGCTTGCCGGTCTCCATCCAGATCAGGTCGCAGTGCGGCGCATAGGCGATGGCGCGGGCGATGCACGGCTCGATGCCGTTCTTCACCTGGTAGAAGCCCTCGACCGTGCGGCCGGCATCATAGTCCACGAACGGCTTGTCGCGCTCGTCGATGTCGGAGGTGAGCAGCTTCGCGGCTTCCGCGTCGGTACGGGCGACGATCAGCGTCGGCACGCCCATCACGTCGGCGGCGAGGCGCGCGGCGTTCAGGTTGCGGATGTGCGCCGCGGTCGGGATCAGGACCTTGCCGCCGAGATGGCCGCACTTCTTTTCCGAAGCCAGCTGGTCCTCGAAGTGGACGCCGGCCGCACCCGCCTCGATGAAGGCCTTCATGATCTCGAAGGCGTTCAGCGGACCGCCGAAGCCGGCTTCCGCGTCGGCCACGATCGGCGCGAACCAGGTGTCGACCGACAGGCCCTTGCCTTCGGAGGTCTCGATCTGGTCGGCGCGCTGCAGCGTGCGGTTGATGCGCTTGGCGAGCTCGGGGGCGGCGTTCGCCGGGTAGAGCGACTGGTCCGGATACATCGCGGACGCGGTGTTGGCGTCGGCGGCGACCTGCCAGCCGGACAGGTAGATCGCCTTCAGGCCGGCGCGGACCATCTGCATGGCCTGGTTGCCGCTGAGCGCGCCGAGCGCGTTGACGAAGTCCTCCTCGTGGATCAGCTTCCACAGACGGTTGGCGCCCATTTCGGCGAGGCTGTGCTTGATCTGGACGGAGCCGCGCAGCCGCTTCACGTCCTCCGGCGAGTAGGGGCGCTCGATGCCGTCGAAGCGACCCTCGGGGGCCGAGGGGACGAGGTTGTAAAAATCGGTCATTGTCGACTCCGTCTGGTCACTTTGGTCTTGGGGGCGGCACCGCGTCTTGGGTTTGTTGCGGCGATTTCTATGTGACTTGTTTGACATTGCGGTGCCGAAGCAGCCAGAAAATTCAACGAAATGCGCATGATAATAGGGAAAACCTGTGTTGCGTTTGACAATACGGCGCTGTAAAATTGTAAAGAATGTAAATGGTCGGGTAGGGCAAAGCCCCTACTTTCGTTGTAAAACTGGTGTAAAAGCCGATGGCCGAGCAGAAAATCTTCGCCGGGCCGCGCATCCGGCGCATCCGCAATCAGAAGGGGCTCACCCAGACGGCGATGGCCGAGGGCCTTGGCATCTCGCCCTCCTACCTCAACCTCATCGAGCGCAACCAGCGGCCGCTCACGGTGCAGCTCATCCTCAAGCTGGCGTCCGTGTACAAGGTCGATCCCGACGAGCTGCAGGGCGAGGCGAGGGGCTCGATCGCGGCCCTGCGCGAGGTCTTCGCAGACCCGCTGCTGGCCGGCGAGCTGCCGGGCGACCAGGAACTCATCGAGATCGCCGAGGCCGCACCGAACGCGGCGGCGGCGGTGATCAAGCTGTTCCGAGCCTATCGCGAGCAGGCCGAGCGGCTGACCGACCTCACCGAACTGCTCGCCCGCGAAGGCCATACGACGGCGCTGTCCGGAGCGCGCCTGCCGATCGACGAGGTGCATGAGGTGTTCGAGCGCCGGCCCAACCACTTCGCGTCACTGGAGGGCGAGGCAGAGGCCTTCACCTCGCTGCTCGATCCCGGCGACGACCTGCTCGGCGCCCTGAAGGCCTGGCTCCGGCGCGAGCACGGCATCGTCGTCAAGGTGCTGCCGGTCGCCACCATGCCCAACTGGCGCCGGCGCTACGACCGCCACTCGCAGCGCCTGTTTCTGTCCGAGCGCCTGTCGCCCTTCGACCAGTTGCGCGAGGTGGCGATGGAGGCGAGCCTGATCCGCATGCAGGTGGCGGTCGCGGCCGAAATCCAGGCGCTCAAGCTGTCGTCGGACGAGGCCAGGCGGCTGGCCCGCTTCGAACTCGGCCGCTATGCCGCGCATGCGCTGATGATGCCCTACCAGGCATTCCACTCGGCGGCGCAGCGCGCCCGCTACGACGTCGACGTGCTGCGCTCGCGTTTCGGCGTGTCGTTCGAGCAGGCGGCCAACCGGCTGACGATGCTGCAGCGGACCGGCGCCTCGGCGGTGCCGTTCTTCATGCTCGAGGTCGACAACGCCGGCAACCGCTTCCGCAAGGCCGGCGCGCAGGGCTTTCCGCAGAGCCGCTTCGGCGGCGGCTGCCCGAAGCTGCCGGTACACGCCGCCTTCACCCAGCCCGGCCAGATCTTCGTCGAGGCGGTGGAGATGCCCGACGGCGCCGAATTCCTCTGCGTCGCCCGCACGCTCGAGGGCCCGCAGGGAGCCTTCAGCGAGCGGCCGCGCCGTACTGCCATCCTGCTCGGCTGTGACATCGCCTTCCGCGACGAGATTGTCTATGGCGCCGCCTTGCCGGCCGCGCTCGGTGGCAAGCCGGGCGCGGTCGCGGCAACGCCGGTCGGCCCGGCATGCCGGCTGTGCGAGCGTTCGGGCTGCCTGTCGCGCGCCGAACCGCCGGTCACCCGGCCGCTCGGCCTCGACGAGATGGTGACGGGGCTTTCGGCCTTCGATTTCCAATAGCAATCAAGCAATCAGGCGGGCGATTGCCGCCTGCGCTTCCTTGTCGATGCCGGTCTTGGCGATCGCCCGGGCGGCGGTGGAATCGAGCGGCTTGCCATAGAGGAAGCCCTGCGCCTCGTCGCAGCGGCGGTCCTTCAGGAACGCGGCCTGGAAATCCGTCTCCACGCCTTCTGCCAGCACCGGGATCGACAGCTTGTGGCCGAGTTCGATCACGGTCTCGATGACGCTTGTCGCCTGGGCCTGCCGGCCGAGCGCCTTGAGGAAGGTACGGTCGACCTTGATCTTGTCGAATGGGAAGGAGAACAGCGTCGACAGCGATGAGTAACCGGTTCCGAAGTCGTCCATGGCGACGCGCACGCCCATCGCCTTGACCTGGCGCAGGATCAGCAGCGCCTGGCCGGGGTTCTCGATCAGCGCCGTCTCGGTGACCTCGATCTCGAGACGCGAGGGGGCGAGGCCCGTCTCGTCGAGGATCTCCTTCAGCCGGTCGCCGAAATTGGGGCGCGTCAGCTGCACCGGCGAGACGTTGACGGCCACGCCCAGCGGCTCCGGCCATTGGGTTGCCTCGCGGCATGCCTCCCGCAACACCCAGTCGCCGATGCCGACGATCATGCCGGTCTGTTCCGCCACCGGAATGAAGTCCGATGGCGGGACCTCGCCCAACTGCGGGCTGTCCCAGCGCAGCAGCGCCTCGAAGCCGAGGAGGTCGCGCTTCTTCATCGAGATCTGCGGCTGGAACACCAGGCGCAGCGCGCCGTCGGCCACCGCACTGCGCAGGCCGATGGCGATCAGGCCGCGCCGCCTGCCGTCTTCATCGGCGTCGGCGTCATACCAGCACCAGGCACCGTTCTGGCTCTTTTTCGAGCGGTACATGGCAAGGTCGGCGCGCATGGTGAGCTCGTCGATGTCGACGCCGTCCCTGGGATATACGGCGATGCCGATGCTGGCGCTCGCCTGGAACGTGGCGTTGCCGAGTTCGTTCGGGCGCGAGAAGGCGTCTGCCATGCGGGCGGCGAACTCCTCGATCTCGTTTTCCCGCGTGAACGGCTTCACGGCGAGGAACTCGTCGCCGCCGATGCGTGCGAAGAACTCATCGCGGGCCAGTGCGGCGCGGACGCGTCCCGTGGTCTGCGTCAGTACCGCGTCGCCCGCCGCGTGGCCGTAGACGTCGTTGATTTCCTTGAATCGGTTGAGATCGACGGCAATGATGGCGAGCGACATGCCTGCCGCGTCCTTGAGCCGGCGCGGCAGTTCGTCCCGCACGGCGGCTCGGTTCGGCAGCCCGGTCAGCGGGTCGTGCAGCGCCAGATGGCGGTAGTGCTCCACGGCTTCCTTCTCGCCTTGTTCCTCGGCCATGTGGGTGGCCAGGCCCAGGAGCATGACAAGCACCGTCATGGCCATGACCAGGGTCACCATCACGGGTACGGAGAGAATCTGCGTCGGCACCGCCACCCGCGGGTCCGGTGTGATCTGCACCGCTCCCATCGCGGTGAAATGCATGAAGCCGATGCCGAGTATGAGCGCGACGATGCCGAGCGCCACTCCGCGGTGCCCCTTGCCGTCGGCGACGCGGTTGGTGGCCAGCATGCCAAGTGCCGCACCGCCGACGATGGCGGCAATGACGAAGGCAGGATCGTAGTCGATGCGGCCGGCAACGACGAAGCCGGCCATGCCGAGGAAATGCATCACGGCAATGCCGCAGCCCAGGACAAAGCCGCCGAACTCCACCATCGGCCCGGTTTGCCGCCTTGCGGCAAGGAACAGGCCCGAGATCGAAGTGGCGATGGCCACGGCGAGCGACACCAGGGTGTAGATCGGCTCGAAACCGTGGCCGACCTTGGGCATGAAACCGAGCATCGCCAGGAAATGCGTCGTCCAGATCGTCATGCCGCCGGCGAGGCCGGCCATCAGGATGAGCACGGCATGCTTGGCCCGCACCGCCCGGCGTCCGCGCGCGAACAGCCGGATGGTGACGATGGAACCGATGGTGCAGATGAAGAGTGCCGCGGCCACGAAACGGTAGTCATGCGCGTAGACGATGCAATTGATGACGGTCAGCATGCGAGGTTCCCGAGACTGCCCTGCAGTGCTTAGACGCGAATTCTTGCCGATCTGTTGCCGGCCGGCCCAGTCTGGGCGAATCGGATGCTGGCCGCGACGGGTCGGAAAGCGCAGCCCGGTCGCCCTGATCGCGAGCTACTTTCGAGTGTCCTAATGAGCTGGAAGCACTGGACCTCGCGAAATCGAACGTGCCTGTCTAGTGGATGACGATGCGCGGTCGAACCGCGGAGGCCTCGAACTACGGCGACACCTCAAATGAGCGAACAGGCGTCAGCATCTGGATTGGGACCCGCCGGCGGCGCCGTAGCCACCGGCCGCGAGCAGCGCGTCGGCATGCTTCTGGTGTTCCTCTCGGCGCTGATGTGGAGTCTAGGGGGCGCCATCGCCCGCTTCATCGATGCGCCGGACATCTGGACGGTGGTGTTCTGGCGCTCGTTCTGGGCGGCGGCATTCCTGCTGGCCTTCATGGCCTGGCGCGACGGCGGACGCGGCACGCTCAGGCTTTTCCGCGACATGGGGCTGCCGGGCCTGCTCGTTGCCTCCTGCTTCGGCATCGCCTCGACCTGTTTCGTCGTGGCACTCGCCTATACGACGGTCGCCAACATCGTGCTGATGCAGGCCGGCGTGCCGCTGCTCGCTGCGCTGTTCGCCTGGGTGCTGTTCGGCGAGCGCGTATCGGCGGCCACCTGGGTCGCGATAGCGGCGGTCATCAGCGGCGTGGCCATCATGGTCTCGGAATCGCTCGGCGGCGGAGTGTCGCCGGTCGGCGACGGGCTGGCCCTGCTGATCGCGGTGGCCTTTTCCATCGCCACCGTCATCACCCGCCGTTTCGCCCATGTCCGGATGACGCCGGCCACCTGCCTCGGCACCATCTTCGCGGCCAGCTTCGCCGCTTCCCAGGCATCGGCGCTCGCCGTGTCGCCGCGCGACATGGGCTTTCTGTTCACCTTCGGCGCTGCCAATCTCGGCCTGGGGCTTGCCCTTTTCGCCACCGGTGCGCGTCTGGTGCCCGCGGCCATCGTGGCGCTGCTCGGAACCTTCGAGACGCTGCTCAGCCCGATCTGGGTCTGGCTCGTCCATGCCGAGGTGCCGTCGTCGCGCACCATCGCCGGCGGTGCGGTCATCTTCGCCGCGCTGATCGTCCATCTCGCGCTCGAATTCAAGCGCCAGGCCCGCGCGCAGAAACCCGGCGTCACGGGCGTGCCGACCCCCAATTGAGCGGCCGCTTGTTGGGCATTGACAATGCACCTGTCGGGCGGGCAGGCTGCGACCGAGGGTAACAACAAGACAGGCGTATCTTGCCAGGTCTCACTGCCGGGGCTTCGGTGTCCGGAGACGTAAATCGCCAGTATGTTAGCGCGACGCCGGCTATCGGCGGGAGCGCCACCCTCATCACCCGAATCTGCCCAGGGAGCAGGGCGCAGCCGCAAGGTCGCGCCCAAGGAAGGAGACTATCATGAACCGCAGATCGCTTTTGCTGACCGCCGCGTCAGCCCTGATTGCCATTGCCGCAACCGCTGCCGACGCCCAGGAGCGTGTCGTCAACGTCTACAACTGGTCGGACTACATCGATTCCTCGATCATCGACGAGTTCACCAAGGAAACCGGCATCAAGGTCGTCTACGACGTTTTCGATTCCAACGAGATTCTCGAAACCAAGCTGCTCGCCGGCGGCAGCGGCTATGACGTGGTCGTGCCGACCGCCAACTTCCTCGCCCGCCAGATCGAGGCCGGCGTGTTCCAGAAGCTCGACAAGTCGAAGCTGCCGAACCTCTCCAACATGTGGGACGTCGTCAGCGAGCGCACCGCAAAGTACGACCCCGGCAACGAGTACTCCATCAACTACATGTGGGGCACCGTCGGCATCGGCTACAACGAGAAGAAGGTGAAGGAAGCTCTCGGTGTCGACAAGATCGACAGCTGGGATGTCGTCTATAATCCCGACACCATCGCCAAGCTGAAGGATTGCGGCGTCTACATGCTCGATTCGCCGACCGACATCATTCCGACGACGCTGCGCTATCTCGGCATCGATACCGAAAGCCGCACGCCCGAGGATCTGGCCAAGGCCGAAGAGGCACTGCTCAAGATCCGGCCGTCGATCCGCAAGTTCCATTCGTCCGAATACATCAACGCGCTCGCCAACGGCGACATTTGCCTGGCCGTCGGCTGGTCGGGCGACGTCTTCCAGGCGCGCGACCGTGCCGCCGAGGCCGACCAGGGCGTGGTCATCGACTATGTCGTGCCGAAGGAAGGTGCCGAGATGTGGTTCGACCAGATGGCCATCCCGGCGGATGCCAAGAACGTCGCCGAGGCGCACGAGTTCCTGAACTACATCATGCGTCCGGAAGTCGCCGCCAAGGCCTCCAACTACATCTACTACGCCAACGGCAACAAGGCGTCGCAGCAGTTCATCGAGAAGGACATTATCGGAGATCCGGCCATCTACCCGGACGACGCCACGCTCCAGAAGCTGTTCACCGTGTCGCCCTACGATCCCAAGAGCCAGCGTCTGGTGACGCGCAGCTGGACCAAGGTCGTCACGGGGCAGTAACGGTCGCACGCAATCCCGGCGCCCTGGGCGCCGGGATGTTCCGGCGTGGGCAGGGGGACGGAGAGGGACATGAAATCGCTCGGCAACATCCGCAGGGAATTTGCGCCCTGGAACCAGCCCGACGCCAGGCCATACATCCAATTCAAGAACGTCACGAAGCGGTTCGGCGACTTCACCGCCGTCAACAACCTGTCGCTGTCGATCTACGAACGCGAGTTCTTCGCGCTCCTGGGTGCCTCCGGCTGCGGCAAGTCCACGCTACTGCGCATGCTGGCCGGCTTCGAGGAGCCGACCGAGGGGCAGATCCTGCTCGACGGGCAGGACCTCAGGGGCATCCCGCCCTACAAGCGGCCGGTCAACATGATGTTCCAGTCCTATGCGCTGTTCCCGCACATGACGGTCGAGCAGAACATCGCCTTCGGCTTGAAGCAGGACGGCATGCCGAAGCCTGAAATCGAAAAGCGCGTCGGCGAGATGCTGAAGCTGGTCAAGCTCGGCCAGTTCGCCAAACGCAAGCCGCACCAGCTTTCCGGCGGCCAGCGCCAGCGCGTCGCGCTCGCCCGTGCCGTTGCCAAGCGGCCGAAGGTACTGCTGCTCGACGAGCCGCTCGGCGCGCTCGACAAGAAGCTGCGCGAGGAAACCCAGTTCGAGCTCATGGACCTGCAGCAGACGCTGGGGCTGACCTTCGTCATCGTCACCCACGACCAGGAAGAGGCCATGACCATGGCCGACCGCATCGCCATCCTCGACAAGGGCGAGGTGATGCAGGTGGCGACGCCGGCAGAGGTCTACGAGGCGCCGACCTCGCGCTTCGTCGCCGACTTCGTCGGCAACATCAATATGTTCGACGGCAAGGTGACGGACCGCAACGGCGGCGGCGCCACCATCGCCGGGACCGGCGGAGTGACGATCAAGGCCGCCAATGCCGGCGAGACGCCGGTGGGCTCCGACATCGCCTTCGCCATCCGCCCCGAGAAGATCAAGGTGTCGTCCAGGAAGCCGGAGGGTGGCGACAACGTGCTCGAGGGCGAAATCTACGACATCGCCTATCTCGGCGACATGACCATCTTCCACGTCAAGCTCGGCAACGGCCAGGTGGTCAAGGCGAGTTCGATGAACGCGACCCGCGCCACGGAAGATCCGCTGAGCTGGGACGACAGGGCCTGGATCAGCTTCCGGCCTGATGCCGGTGTCCTGCTGACGCGATAGGAGCGGCGATGAAGAGCCTCACGTCAGCCGTCACCAGCCGCCTGGTCATTCTCGTCCCCTATGTCTGGCTGCTGTTCTTCTTCCTCGTTCCGTTCTTCATCGTCTTCAAGATTTCGCTGTCGACGACGGCGATCGCGATGCCGCCCTACACCCCGGTCCTCGACGTCTCCGAAGGCTTCTCGGGGTTCATGGCGCAGTTCGGCGAGTTCAGCTTCGACAACTATCTCTGGCTGACCGAGGACCCGCTCTACTACACCGCCTACATATCGAGCGCGGTCATCGCAGGGGTTTCGACCTTGCTGGCCCTGCTTGTCGGCTATCCCATCGCCTACGGCATGGCGCGCGCGCCCACGGCCATCCGCCCGACGCTTCTGATGCTGGTGATCCTGCCGTTCTGGACCAGCTTCCTGATCCGCGTCTATGCCTGGATCGGCATCCTCAAGCCCGAAGGCCTGCTCAACCAGTTCCTGCTCGCCACCGGCATCATCGACCAGCCGCTGGTGATCCTCAACACTCATACGGCCATCTTCATCGGCATCGTCTATTCCTACCTGCCGTTCATGATCCTGCCGCTCTATTCGGCGCTGGAGAAGATGGACTATTCGCTCATCGAGGCCGCCCAGGACCTCGGCTGCCCGCCGATGACCGCCTTCTGGAAGATCACCTTCCCGCTGTCGCTGCCGGGCGTCATCGCCGGCTGCCTTTTGGTCTTCATCCCGGCGGTCGGCGAGTTCGTCATCCCCGACCTGCTCGGCGGCTCGCAGACGCTGATGATCGGCAAGACGCTCTGGAACGAGTTCTTCGCCAACCGCGACTGGCCGGTGTCATCGGCCGTGGCGGTGATCCTGCTCTTGATCCTGGTCATACCGATCATGTTCTTCCAGCAGGCGCAGGCGCGCGCCCAGGAACAGGGGCGCTGACATGAACTCGACCTGGAGCCGCTTCAACATCAGCGCGATCGTCCTGGGGTTCGCGTTCCTCTACCTGCCGATCCTGCTGCTGGTCATCTTCTCGTTCAACGAATCGAAGCTCGTCACCGTCTGGGGCGGGTTCTCGACCAAGTGGTACGGCGAACTGTTCCGCAACAAGGGCCTGATGGACGCGGCCTGGGTGACGGTTCGCGTCGGCCTCATCTCCGCGACCGTGTCGACCGTGCTCGGCACGCTCGCCGCCATCACGCTGACGCGCTACACGCGCTTCAGGGGCCGGGTGTTGTTCTCGGGCATGGTGTTTGCGCCGCTGGTCATGCCGGAAGTCATCACCGGCCTGTCGCTGTTGCTGCTTTTCGTCGCCGTCGGCCTGGACAGGGGCTTCGTGACGCTGACGCTCGCGCACATCACCTTCACCATGTGCTTCGTCGCCGTGGTCGTGCAGTCGCGGCTGGTCACCTTCGACCGCTCGCTCGAGGAGGCGGCGATGGATCTCGGCGCCCCGCCGGTCAAGACCTTCTTCCAGATCACGTTGCCGGTCATCCTGCCGGCGATCATCTCGGGCTGGATGCTGGCCTTCACGCTCTCCATCGACGACCTGGTGATTTCGAGCTTCACCTCGGGGCCGGGGGCAACCACGCTGCCGATGAAGATCTACAGCCAGGTGCGCCTCGGCGTCACGCCGGAGATCAACGCCGCCAGCACCATCCTGATCGGCGTCGTCGCGGTGGGCGTGATCGTCGCCTCGCTGGTCAACAAGCAGCGCGAGGCCCAGCGGCAGCGCGACGAGCGGATGGCCCAGCGCCACTGAGCGCGGCGCGTGGGCGGGATCGGCCGCTGTCAACAATATTGTGGTTGTTCGTCAAATCCCGTCAACCATTGCGCATGAAGGTTACTGGATGTGGAAGGATTGCCGTGGTAGCGTCGCCGCGATGAACTTAAGGAGTTGAGTTTATGGCGAATTTGATCGTTACCGCGGCCGCGCTGACCCTTGCCGGCCTGGCCGTTGCTGCCTGCAATACACCCCAGGAGCGCGCTGTCGGCGGCGGCGCCATCGGCGCGGCGGGCGGCGCCCTGGTCGGCCAGGCCATCGGCGGCAATACCGGTTCCACGGTGGCGGGCGCGGTGATCGGCGGCCTCGCCGGCGCCATGATCGGCGCGGGCACGGCTCCCGGCGAATGCCGCTACCACCGCTACGACAGCCGCGGCCGGCCGATGTACGATCGCGACGGCAGGCCGGTGACCTATCTGGCCCCCTGCCGGTAACGCCGTAGAATCACCGGCGGCTCCGGGCCGCCTCAGCATCGAACGGCGCCCCTCCTCGCGGAGGGGCGCCGTTTTCGTTTGGCGGTCTCGCGGCCACGGCTCTGGGACGCTTGGCTATTCCGTCGGATTCGCCGGCTTTTGGTAGAGCCGCCGTTCGAAGTCGATCATCTTCTGGAGTATGCCCTGCTGGGCGGTCACCATGTCTCGCTGAACTCGTATTATTTTGAATGTCAGCCAGATATTGACCAGGAGATAAATCAGAAACGGCAACCAGGCGACAATTGCTTCGATGATCGAATCCGATTGCATGCTCTTCCCCAAATGCAGCTTGTGATGAGCTTTTCATCAACAAACGGATGGCTTGGCCAGCGGGGAGGCGAGCCTTGAATGATGCTTGCGCGTCAACTGTGTTGATTGTCTTGGAAAAGAAGATGGTACGGTTGGCTGGGATCGAACCAGCGACCTCCGGATCCACAATCCGGCGCTCTAACCAGCTGAGCTACAACCGCGTGCCTTGCTCTGGTGCCGCGTCCATACGGACAATTCCGCCGCATTTCAAGAGCTTTGCGCATATTCCACTGCGGTGATTTGCGCCGCCGTCGCAAAGCCCTTGATTGCCGGGCCTTTCGGCCTCGGAAAAAGAAAAAGGCCGGCGGGAGGAGGAGCCGGCCTTTTTCTATGCATGGCCAGCGGAATGCGAGCTGGCCGCTTGGCCCGGCGGACTAAGGGAGGAGAACCGCCCGCCGGGATTTCGTGTGGCTCGCCCTCAGGCGGCCTTCAGGTCTTTCAGGGCCTTCTCGAAGGCGGTCTTCACCGGCTTGGCCACGTCCTCGGCGGCCTTCGAGGCAACTGCCTGGAATTCCTTGGCCTGCTCGACGCTCAGCTCGACGCGCTTGCGCAGATAGGCGGTCTGCAGTTCGAAGATGTCCGAAAGCGACTTGGCGCCGGCCAGCGCCTCGAGATGGGCAAAGCCCGCTTCGGCGTTGGTGCGCAGCGCAGCGATGGTCTTGAGCGACAGCTCGCTGCCGACGCTGCGGGCGGTCTCGTAGGTGGTCTCGAGCGTCTTCTGGGCGTCTTCGGCGCCGGTCTTGAGCTTGGCGTAGGCCTCCTTCGACTGCTCGACGCCCTTCTCGGCGAAGGCGCGGAACTGGTCGGTGGCCTTGGAAACGTCGAAGCTCGGCATTTCGACGGTATCTGCGAATTCTGCGGTCTTGGTCTTGGACATTGTCTCACCCTGTGGACTGGACGGGTGGGCACCCGCCTCGTTTATTCGCATCAGTGATATAGTTCATGTCATTGTGCGTTGCAACAAAAATGCTGCAGCGCAACATGATCGGCCGGGCGCCTCGGTTAACCACATGGCGAGAATAATCACGCTCTATGACAGCTGTTTGGTAGACCTAGGCGATGACGGCTTTTATTAACAAACCGTTAATTGCGAGAATGTGTGCCTTGCGGGTTATGTGAATGCCGTCAGCAGCCTACTCCTTCATCGACGTCGCCGTGGTCGATGGCGTAAGGCAGCGTTTCGCTGCCGGCGACGCCGTCGTCGTGCTGTCGGTCGACCTTGAGCAGGTGCTGTGGGCCAACGGCCCGGGCGCCACGGTCCTGGGTTATGACGACGTCGACGCGGTCATCGGCGCGCCGGCGCGGCTCGGCCTCGCCGCCCGCCGGCAGATCGCCGCCACCCCGGGCTTTCCGGACATCGGCCGCGACCGGTCGATCATGGTGCGCGTGGCCTCCGGCCTGAGCAGCCGGGCCGTCGCCTTCGTCGCGAGTTCCGTCCGCCTGCCCGACGGCGAGGCAGGCATCATGCTCGCCGTTCCGGTTGCGGGCGGCGCATCCCGCTCTGCCGGGGAGGTCGCAGCGGCCGCCATCAGCGGCTTCGCCGCGCCTGGCCACTTCCTAGCCTTCGTCGATATCCACGGCGACGTCGTGGCTGCGACGGACGGCTTTTCCGGACTGGGCATTGCACGGCCGACGCTGGCCGGGCTGGTCGCCGCGGTTGCCGGCGAACGCGACCGGATGATCAAGCGGGCCATTCCCGCCGCCGCCGGCCATGTGCCGGCGGGCATCGCGCGCCTGACCGACGAACGCCATCTGCTGGTGGTCGTGGACGAGCGCGCCGAGGTGGTCGAGGAGGCGGGCGACGATCACCGGGACGAGGCCGCGCCGCGCGAGGAAGTGCCGCCGCGGGTCCCTGCGGCTGCGCCCAAGGAGCACCCCGCCGACCACGATCATTGGTATTTCAGCCCCGAGGAGCGCGAGAGCAAGGCCGGCCTCGTCGTCCGCGAGATGGCGGCGAAGACTGCGGCGACCGTGCCGGCGCCGGAGGAGACTGAAAAGGCAGAAGCGGCTCCCGCCACGGAAGCCCGGCCGATCGAGCCCGCCGCCCCCGAACGCGAAGACCTCGCCGGCCGCTCGACCGCGCCCGCCGCAGATGCCGGCCCGGTTGAGCCGGCCGTCGCCGAACGCGACGAGCTTGCCGGCCGCTCGGCCGCGCCCGTGCGCTTCGTCTGGCGCACCGACGCCGAGGGCCGGTTCAGCGCAGTCTCGGCGGAGTTCGTTGCCCTGGTTGGCGAGCATGCCGCCGATGTCGTCGGTCGGCGTTTCGAAGACGTCTCCAATACCTTCGAGCTGGATCCGTCCGGCGAGATCGCCGGCCTTTTGCAGCGGCGCGACACCTGGTCCGGCCGTTCGGTGCTCTGGCCGGTCGCAGGCTCGGACCGGCGCATCCCGGTCGATCTGGCCGCCTTGCCGGTCTACGGCCGCGACCGCAGCTTCGAAGGCTTCCGCGGCTTCGGCGTGGCGCGTCCGGGCGAGGCCGTCATCGATCACGAGCGCATCGGGCTGGCGCTGGTGCCCAACGGCAAGCCTGACCGGGAGCCCGAGCCGCAAGCCGGTGCCGAGCCGGCCGCGCCGGCGAGGGAAGACATGCTGCCCGACCAGGTCTCCGAGGCGCAGCAAGGCGGCGATATGCCGTCGACACTTGCTGGGGCCGGACCGGATCGTTCGGACAAGGTGATTCACCTCGCGGAGCACCGCCAGACCCCGGCGGAGCCGGGCAACGGCAAGGGGCTGTCCAGCGTCGAGCGGCATGCCTTCCGCGAGATCGGCGAGCGCCTGAAGCGGGCGAGCGAGGTCGTCGCCGCGCGGCAGCAGCAGGACAAGGCTGTGGACCAGCCCGCGGTCGAACAGAAAAACGGCGAGCAGAATTCAGCCGAGATCGCCGCCTATTCGGAGGCTGCGGCGGCGGAAACGGCGGAGCGTGGCGGCGAGGTCGTCAACCTTTCGACCCTGAGGCCGGTCGACGCCGAAGCCGATCGCGACACGGCGGCGCCGGAGCGGCCCGAAAAGCCGCCGCTCAGGGCCGAGGACATCATTCCCAGGGAAATGTTCGCGGGCGGCCGCGACATGCCGATGGACGCGCCCATCCTCGAGCAATTGCCGGTGCCGGTGCTCATCCATGCCGGCGACATGCTGCACTATGCCAATGCCGAGTTCCTGAACCTTACCGGCTACGGCTCGGTCGACGAACTGGCGCGCGCCGGTGGGCTCGATGCGCTGTTTGCCGAGAGCTACGGCGACGAACCTGGTTCCGATCACGATCTGAGGTTGAAGACCCGCGACGGCGAGGAGTTTCCGATTGAAGCGGTGCTCCGCTCGGTACCTTGGCAGGACGGGAAAGCGCTGATGCTGGTCGTGCGCCGCATCAGCGGCGACGACGAATTCGACGGTGCCTCGGATCAGATAGCCGAGCTCGAGGCGCGCCTCGCCGAGATGCGCACCATCATCGACACGGCGACCGACGGCGTGGTGCTGATCGACCGCGACGGCGCCATCCGCTCGATCAGCCGCCCGGCGGAAGCCTTGTTCGGCTTCGACAGCGACGAGGTCGCCGGCAAGCCGTTCCATTCGCTCTTCGCCATCGAGAGCCAGCGCGCCGCGCGCGACTACCTTTCGGGGCTTTCCGAGCACGGCGTGGCAAGCGTTCTGAACGATGGGCGCGAAGTGATAGGGCGCGAGGCCCAGGGCCGCTTCATCCCGCTGTTCATGACCATCGGCCGCCTGCCGAGCGATGCCGGCTTCTGCGCCGTCGTGCGCGACATCACGCCGTGGAAGCGCGCCGAGGAGGAGCTGACGCAGGCACGCGCCGCGGCCGAGCGGTCGTCGTCCCAGAAGACCGACTTCCTCGCCCGCATCAGCCACGAGATCCGCACGCCGCTCAACGCCATCATCGGCTTCTCCGAACTGATGATCGACGAGAAGTTCGGGCCGGTCGCCAACGACCGCTACCGCGACTATCTGCGCGACATCAACCGCTCCGGCAACCATGTGCTCGACCTGGTCAACGACCTGCTCGACATCTCCAAGATCGAGGCGGGCCAGCAGGAGATGGACTACGAGGCCGTGTCGCTCAACGACACGCTGGCCGAGACCGTGGCGATGATGCAGCCGCAGGCCAACCGCGAGCGCGTCATCATCAGGTCGAGCCTGGCTTCGCGGCTTCCCGAGGTCGTCGCCGACCGGCGCAGCGTGCGCCAGATCGCGCTCAACATCCTTTCCAACGCTGTCCGCTACACCCAGGCGGGCGGCCAGGTCATCGTGTCGACCGCCTACGAGACCTCCGGCGACATCGTCATGCGGGTACGCGATACCGGCATCGGCATGTCGCTGGCCGAGATCGAGCAGGCGCTGAAGCCGTTCAAGCAGATCAATTCGCTGAAGCGCGCGCGCGGCGACGGCACCGGCCTCGGCCTGCCGCTGACCAAGGCCATGGTGGAGGCCAACCGCGCGCGATTCAGCATCGCCTCGACCCCGGGCGAGGGGACTTTGGTCGAGGTCACGTTCCCGTCCACGCGCGTTCTCGCCGAATAGCCGCTGCGGCATTGTGAGCGCAGGTTGCGGCTATTGGGTGCATATTTGCCCAGCAGCGCCGGCAAGGTCTTGAATCCAGTGTGCAACAGTCCAGTTTAGAATAGTTCTAAACTATTGAATTTGCTAGACTTTAATCTTGACCTTTCCAGTCAGATTGGGGATAGGAAAGGCAGCTTCGCTTGCGAGGCTGCGATGAATTGTTCCCCCGAGGGTTTTTGACCCCTTTGGCCAGGAGAGAAAGATGAAGATTGGAAACGCGCGGTCGATCGTGGCCGGCTTCGCCCTTGCGGCACTTTTCACCAGTTCGGCGCTCGCCGACGGCGTCGTGAACATCTACACCTATCGTCAGCCCGACCTCATCAAGCCCGTTCTGGATGCCTTTACCGCCGAAACCGGCATCAAGACGGAAGTGCTCTTCCTCGACAAGGGACTTGAGGAACGCATCCTCGCAGAGGGCGAGAATTCGCCCGCCGACGTCATCATGACCGTCGACATCGCCCGCCTGACCTCGGCCAAGGAGAAGGGCGTCACCCAGCCGCTGGTCGACGAAGAGGTCAACAAGCTGCTGCCGTCCGAATACCGCGATCCCGAGGGCCACTGGTTCGGCCTGACCAAGCGCGCCCGCGTCGTCTATGCCTCGAAGGAGCGCGTCAAGGATACCGCGATCACCTATGCCGAGCTGGCCGACCCGAAGTGGAAGGGCAAGATCTGCATGCGTTCCGGCCAGCACGACTACAATCTCGCGCTCTTCTCTGCCGCGATCGCCCACTGGGGTCCCGAAAAGACCGAGGAGTGGATGAAGGGCCTCAAGGCCAATCTCGCCAAGAAGCCCGACGGCGGCGACCGCCCGCAGGCCGGCGCCATCGCCGCCGGCGAATGCGACATCGCCATCGGTAACACCTATTACGTCGGACTGATGCGCAACAACGACAAGGACCCGAAGGAGAAGGAGTGGGGCAACGCCATAAACGTGCTGTTCCCGACCTTCGAGAACGGCGGCACCCACGTCAACATCTCCGGCGCGGCCCTTGCCAAATATGCGCCGAACCGCGATGACGCGGTCAAGCTGATCCGCTTCCTGGCCAGCCACAAGGCGCAGCAGGTTTACGCGGAGAAGAACTACGAATATCCGGTGGAGCCGGGCCTCGAGCCGTCCGAGACGGTCAAGGCTTTCGGCACGCTCAACGCCGATACGCTGCCGCTCGTCGACATCGCCAAGGGCCGCAAGGCCGCTTCCGAGATGGTCGACCGCGTCGGTCTCGACGACGGCCCGAACAGCTGATCGGGCTGACAGGATCTGCGGACTTGGCCGGGCCGGGCAATCGGCCCGGCTTTTCCGCATTGCAGGGGAAATGACTTGCTGACGGGCGGCAACAAGAGCGGAAGCGTGATCGGGACGGCCGAAGTCCCGAACGGACGGCCGCTGCCGGTCAAACGGCTGCGCCATCCGCTGCACAGTGCCTTTGCGCTCGCCATCGGCCTCGTCGTGGTCCTGCCGGTGCTGTCGCTGGCCTTCGTCGCGCTTTCCGGCACGGGCGAGGACTGGCCTCACCTGATCGACAATGTGCTGCCCGGCGCGACACGGACGACGATTGCCCTGCTGGCCATGGTGGCCATGCTCACGACGGTCGCGGGCGTCGCCTGCGCCTGGGCCGTCGTCGCCTACGAATTTCCCTTCCGCCGCGTCCTGTCCTGGGCCTTGGTGCTTCCGCTGGCCGTGCCGCCCTATCTCGCCGCCTATGCCTTCGGCGAGTTCTTCCAGTACCAGGGGCCGGTGCAGAGTCTGGTGCGCTCGCTCTTCGGCTTCGAGACGATACGCGACTACTGGTTCCCCGACATCCGTTCCACCTGGGGCACCGCCTTCGTGCTCGGCTCCGTGCTCTACCCCTACGTCTACCTGACCACCCGCATCGTTTTCCTCATGCAGGGGCGCAACATCGCCGATGTCGCCCGTACGCTCGGGGCGCGTCCGGCGCGCGTGTTCTGGCGCGTGCTGCTGCCGGTAGCCCGTCCGGCCATCGTCGCCGGCGTGGCGCTGGTGCTGATGGAGACGATCAACGACATCGGTGCAGCCGAGTATTTCGGCGTGCGAACGCTGACGGTCGCCGTCTACACCACCTGGCTCAACCGCGGCAGCCTGGAAGGCGGAGCGCAGATTGCCATTCTTATGCTGGTGCTCGTCGTCCTGCTTTTGGTGGCGGAGCAGTGGGCGCGCCGGCGGCAGCGCTTCCACGCCGGGCGCGGCACGCACCTCAAGGTGCATCCGCCGCGCGTTGCCCTGAAGGGGTGGACGCGCTGCGCCCTGCCGGTCGCGGTCGCCCTGCCTATCCTGTGCGGCTTCGGCGTGCCGATCACCGTGTTCGGCCAATATGCCTCGCGCAGGCTCGAACAGTTCACCTCGCCCGATGTGGCCAGGGCCTTCCTCAACAGCCTGATGACCGCCTCGATCACGGCGATCGTCACCGTGGCAATCGCCTTGTTCCTGCTCAATGCGCAGCGCCTGTCCAAGGGCCGCGCCATGGCGGCGACCGTGCGGCTCGCCTCGGTGGGCTATGCGCTGCCGGGCGGCATCCTGGGCCTCGGTCTGCTCTTCGTGCTGGCGCGCTTCGACAACGTCGTCGACGGCTTCGCGCGCGCCCAGTTCGGCTTCTCGACGGGCCTCTTGCTCACCGGATCGGCGGCGGCCGTCGTGCTTGCCTGCACCATACGTTTCGTCGCTCTCGCCGAGGGCGCGATCCGCTCCGGCATGGAAAAGCTCCCCGGCAGCCTCGACGAGGCAGCCCGCAGCCTCGGCAAGACGCCCAGCCAGAGTGCCGCGAAGGTGCTGCTGCCGCTGCTCAGGCCGGCGATCCTGACCGCCGCGATGCTGGTCTTCGTCGACACGGTGAAGGAACTGTCGGCAACGATCCTGCTCAGGCCCTTCGGCTTCAGCACACTTGCCACCTACGTCTATGAGAACGCCTCGCGCGGCGTGCCGGAAGAAGGGGCGGTGGCCGCGATCGTCATCATCATCACCGCCATGGTGCCGGTGGTGCTTTTGTCTGGCGCGCTGGTGCGCGACGCCGAGGCTTCGCTGTAGGTCCCAATCTCAAGCACGCAAAGAAAAAGGCGCCCGACGGGCGCCCTGGAGATGATGCTGTTTCAACGGGGACTTGAGCAAATACGCCATCCTCCTGCGAGGAAAGGGATTTCTCCCTCAAGTTAGGCTCGACTATCGCGGCCGAACCTTAACAGCTCATTACCGCGCATATGAAATGTTTACGAAAGTGTACCACTCCTGAAGTCTAGGTAAATTTGCCCTTCACGAGTCATTTACCATAGCTCGGCCGCGGCCCGTCAGCTCCGCAGTTGTTCCACATCCCTGTAGAGTTCGAGGGCCTCGGGATTGGCGAGCGCCTCCTTGTTCTTGACCGGGCGGCCGTGGACGATGTCGCGCACGGCAAGCTCGGTGATCTTGCCCGACTTGGTGCGCGGGATGTCGCTGACCGCGACGATCTTCGCCGGCACGTGGCGCGGGCTGGCGCCGGTGCGGATTTTTGTGCGGATGCGCTTTTCGAGGTCGGCGTCGAGTGCGACGTCCGGCGCGAGGCGGACGAACAGCACGACGCGCACGTCGCCCTCCCAATCCTGCCCGATGCAGAGCGCCTCCAGGATTTCCGGCAGCTGCTCGACCTGATTGTAGATCTCGGCCGTGCCGATGCGTACCCCGCCGGGATTGAGCGTGGCGTCGGAGCGGCCGTGGATGATCAGCCCGCCATGGGCGGTCCATTCGGCGAAGTCGCCATGGCACCAGACGTTGGCGAAGCGGTCGAAATAGGCGGCGTGGTATTTTTCGCCGCCGGCATCGTTCCAGAAGCCGACCGGCATCGACGGGAACGCCCTGGTGCAGACGAGTTCGCCCTTCTCGCCGCGCACCGGCCGGCCGGCATCGTCCCAGACGTCGACCGCCATGCCGAGGCCTGCCCCCTGGATCTCGCCCATCCAGACAGGCTCGATCGGCACGCCGAGCACGAAGCACGAGACGATGTCGGTGCCGCCCGAGATCGAGGCGAGGTGGACGTCCGTCTTGATGCCGTCATAGACGAACTGGAAATCCTCCGGCGACAGCGGCGAGCCGGTCGACGACAGGGTGCGCACGGTCGACAGGTCGTGGCTGGCGATGGGGCGCAGGCCGGCCTTGCGGACGGAATCGATGAACTTCGCCGAAGTGCCGAAATAGGTCATCTTCTCGGCGTCGGCGAAGTCGAACAGCACGTTGCCGTCGGGATGGAATGGCGAGCCGTCATAGAGCAAAAGCGTCGCTTCCGAGGCGAGCCCCGTCACCAGCCAGTTCCACATCATCCAGCCGCAGGTGGTGAAGTAGAAGAAGCGGTCGCCCGGAACGAGTCCCGCATGCAGGCGCTGCTCCTTGAGGTGCTGCAGCAGCGTGCCGCCGGCCGAATGCACGATGCATTTGGGAATGCCGGTCGTGCCCGAGGAGAACAGGATGTAGAGCGGATGGTCGAAGGGGAGGGGTTCGAACGTCACCGGCTTCGCTGCAAACGGCGCTAGCGCATCGGCGAGCGCCTCGGCCTTGGCGATGCCGGATGCAACCTCCTTGGCCGTGCCGAGATAGTCGACGACCAGCACCTTGGTCGCACTGGGCAGCCTGTCGGCCACCGCGGCGATCTTCTGGCCGACCTCGATGCGCTTTCCGGCATACCAGTAGCCGTCGGGAGCGATGAACACTTTCGGCTCGATCTGGCCGAAGCGGTCGAGCACGCCCTGTTCGCCGAAGTCGGGCGAGCAGGACGACCACACCGCCCCGAGCGAGGCGGTCGCCAGCATCGCGGCCACCGTCTCGGGCATGTTGGGCATCATCGCCGCGATGCGATCGCCCTTTTGCACGCCGAGCGAAACGAACAGCTGCTGCAGCTTCGACACGAGACTATGCAGCTCGTCCCAGCTCATGCGGCGGAAAACCTTGTCCTCGCCGCGGAAGACGATCGCCTCGCCGCTGCCCGAGCCGCGCAGAAGGTTCTCGGCGAAGTTGAGCCGTGCCTCGGGGAAGAACCTCGCCCCCGGCATCCGGTCGCCGTCGGCAAGCACGCGGCCGCCCTTCTGGCCGATCACGCCGCAGAAATCCCAGACCAGGTCCCAGAACGCCTCGCGCTCGGCAATCGACCAGGCATGCAGTTCGGCATAGCCTGAAAGGGACCGTCCCGCCCGCTTCTCCGCCTTCGTCGCAAAGGCCGTCAACGGTGCCGCCGCGATCCGCTCGGCCGAGGGTGTCCAGAGGGGCATTTCAATTGACATCTGCGTCTCTCCCAGAACCGGTTTGGTTTATGCATGTCGCACTGCAGCAGATCAAGGAGATGTCGGTTTGCGCCAATGCGCTGTGCGCAAACGCCATCGCATGGCCACAAAGACTTGAAATGCCGCGTCGGTCGGTTACACCCGGTTCTCACAAAGGCGCAGCACGGGCGGCACAAGGGCAACATGCCATCACCACTGTTCAGGCGCAGCATCTGGGCGATTGCCGGCATTGCCGTCCTGGTCGCCGCCGTGATCGTCGCGTTGCCCTTCATCGCCTCCACCCGGATCGTCAGGGATCGCATTGCCTTCGAGCTGAGCGCATGGAGCGGCTTTCGCGTTTCCATCGAAGGTGCGCCCGTCATCGAGATATGGCCCGACTTCCGCGCCACGCTCACCGACGTGACGCTGAGCGACTGGGACGACCCGAGCAACGCACCGGTCTTCGAGGCCGAGCGTGTCGAGATCGAGCTGTCGTCGCTGTCGGCCGCCCTGGGCAATGTCGATTTTTCCGATGCACATTTCGAACGGCCCACGCTTCGCCTCAAACGCGCAGCCGACGGCACCTACGTGTGGCCGCGTTCGCGCGGCGGGCGCATCATCCGTTCGATCGAGCGCGCCCGGAGCGCGGTCTCTTCCGATCCGAGCGCGCCCGATCTCGCCAGGCTTCCCGCGGATGAGTTCGGCGTGATCGAGTTCGTCGATGGCCGTGTCGTCGCCGCAACCGACAAGGGTGAGGACGAACTGCTCGGCGACCTCACCGGCAAGGTCAGCTGGGGTGCGCTCAACAAGTCCGGCAGCCTGAGCGCAACCGGCGTGTGGCGGGGTGAGCCGGTGGCGGTGGAAATGTCGTCGCCGCGGCCGCTGCTTTTGTTTGCCGGAGGCGAGGCACCGCTCTCTGCCTCGCTGAAGGCAGCTCCCGTCGAAGCGTCGTTCGATGGTGTCGCGGGTTTCGCCGGCGAAGCCCATTTCGACGGCCAGGCCAAGCTTGCCGCGCCTTCGCTGCGGCGCGTGCTGGAGTGGTCGCGGCCCGGCATCCTGCCCGACAGCCCGGTCGGGCCGATCGCGGTTTCGGCGAAGGTCTCCGGCAACCCGGCGCGCCTCAAGCTGGAGGGCGCGCAGGTCACGTTGAACGGCAGTCCCGGCACGGGCGTGCTCGAACTGTCGCTCCATTCGGTGCCTTCCATCGCCGGCACGCTTGCCTTCGACACCATCGATGTCATCGCCTTCGCGTCGGCATTTGCCCCGCCCGGCGGTAGCCCCACGTCGATCGACACCAGCTTCGCCGATCGCGTCAATCTCGACCTCAGGCTCTCGGCCGCCAAGGCGACCGCCGGTTCGATCACACTGGCCGAGGTTGCGGCAACCGCGCAGGTCAAGGGCGGCCTCGCGGCATTCGACATTTCCGATGCGGAGGCCTTTGGCGGCAATGTCCAGGCCGGCGTCCGCTTCGACCGCAAGCCGGGCGGCACGCAGGCCGAGCTTCGGCTGCTTGCCACCGACATCGACGGCGGCGCCTTCGGCACGGCCGCAGGCATGAGCCACCTGGTGCCGATCGGCCGCGGAACGGTTTCCGTGATCCTCAAGGGACCGGGTACGAATTGGGAAACCCTGCTGCAGAACGCCGACGGCTCGATCTCGGCCACCTTCGGCGTCGGCGCGATCGCCGGTCTCGACCTTCAGGCCTTCGCGGCGCGCGCGGCGGAAGGCGGCTTCTTCTCTCTCGACGAGGTCGCGGAAGGGACGCTGCCGGTCGACGGCGTCGAACTGAAGGCGGCAATCTCCAACGGCGTGGCCAGGATCGACAAGGCCGAGGCGCGTACGCCAGGCAACCGCATCTGGCTCACCGGGATCGTGCCCTATCTCGGCCGCGGGCTCGCCCTGTCGGGCGCGATCGAGCCAAGGGATCCGACCGCTTCGACGAGCAACCTGGCCAAGCGGATCGCCTTCTTCGTCGGCGGCTCCTGGGGAGCCCCGTTCATCTCGCCGCTCGCGGCACCCGAGACCGTGGCGCCGCCCGTGCCCTCGCGCGACTGAACATGCCTGGAGAATTAGAACAAGCTGCCCTGCTTGCCTGTTTCCTTGGCCTTGGCGGCCGGCTTGGCTGCCGACTTCGGGCGTGCCTCGCCGCTGGTGGCCATGGCATCGGCGGTCCCGTCGGCGAATTCGATCGAAAGTGCCATGCCGGCAGCAACGTCGCCGGCGCGCTTGAGCACGGTGCCTTCGGCATCGTGCACCAGCGCGAAGCCGCGCGCCAGAACCGCCTTGTGCGACAGGGTCGCCATCAGCCGGTCCGCCTGCGACAGCCGGGTACGCGCCCGTTCGAGGCGAAGGCCCACGGCCTGGGTGGCGCGGCGCTCCAAAAGGGTGACCTTGTCTCTGGAAGCCAGTTGCCTGCGTGCCAGCGGCTCGGGCGAAAGCCGCCCCTGGGTGCGGTCGAAGCGGACACGCTTCTCGCGCACCATGGCCCGCAGCGCCGCATCCGCCCGCAGCATGTCGCGGTCGAGGTGACGCCGGGTCTCGGCGATCCGCCGCGACAGCGTGGCCGGCGACAGCCGCACCGCGGACAGCCTGGCGCGCTTGCGCTCGGTCGACACGGTGAGTGCGCGGCCCAGCCGGCTCGTCGCCTCGTCGAAGCGCCGGCGCGGCAGCGCGAGCAACTGGTCGGGCGTCGGCAGGGCGCGGGCGGCCGCACGCACCGCTTGGCGCTTGCGCTCGACGTTGCGCGACATGCAGCCCTTCAGACGGGCGTGCAGATTGGCGAGCGTCGCTTCGAGTTCGGCCTTCACCGGTACGGCGAGTTCGGCAGCGCCCGTCGGTGTCGGCGCGCGCATGTCGGCGGCGAGGTCGACCAGCGTCCAGTCGGTCTCGTGGCCGACCGCCGAGATGACAGGAATATGCGAGGCGGCGACGGCGCGGATCAACGCCTCGTCGTTGAAGCCCCAGAGGTCCTCGAGGCTGCCGCCGCCGCGCGCCACGATCAGAAGGTCCGGCCGGCGGATCGGACCGTCGTCCGGAAATTCGTTGAAGCCGTTGACGGCCGCCGCCACCTCGGCGCCCGACGTCTCTCCTTGCACCCGCACCGGCCACACCATGACATGCAGCGGGAAGCGGTCCTTGATGCGGTGGATGATGTCGCGGATGACCGCGCCCGTGGGCGAGGTGACGACGCCGATGACCATCGGCATGAACGGCAGAAGCTGCTTGCGCCGCTCGTCGAACAGGCCTTCGGCCGCCAGCCGGCGCTTGCGCTCCTCGAGCAGCGCCATCAGCGCGCCCGCACCTGCCGGCTCGAGATTGTCGATGACGATCTGGTATTTCGACGAGCCGGGATAGGTGGTGAGCTTGCCCGAGGCGATGACCTCCATCCCTTCCTCGGGACGGAACTTCAGCCGGCTCATGGTGCCCTTCCACACCACGGCCTCGATGCGGGCGCGGTCGTCCTTCAGGGCGAAATAGGCGTGGCCCGACGAGTGCGGTCCGCGGTAGCCGGAGATTTCGCCGCGCACCCGCACATTGCCGAAGGCGTCCTCCACCGTGCGCTTCAGCGCGCCGGAGATTTCGCTGACAGTGTATTCGGCAGCGTTGGTGCGTGATTCGGTGGCAAGCTCGGTCATGGCGCGATTGAGGTCCGGCAGGCCCGGCTCGTCAAGCTTGGAGCGTCAGGCGCGGCCTACCATCCCGGCATAATGTGGCTCGGCTTGTGCCTGCGCCCGCGATTGGCCATCAGGGCCTGGAAGTCGAAGGTGCCGGCGTCCTCCGGGATCGGCACGGAGATGTTGTCCAGGCTCTCGCTGATATGGCGGGCGAGCGCATCGACGATCTCGGGCCGGCTGGAATGGCCGCGCAGGATGCCGATCTTGCAGTCGGGCAGGGGGCCGAAGCCGTCGGCATCGCCCAGCACCCGCATGCCGGGCCTGAGCGCGCATTCCGGAAGAACGGATACGGCCAGCCCCGCCAGGATCGCCGCCGTGATGACGGTCGCCGACCAGCTGGTGAACAGCACGCGATACTGCCGGCCGCTGGCGTCGAGAATCTCGGTCGCCATGCGCCGCCACTGGCAGGTCGGCCGCCCGAAGGCCATCGGCAGGATCTCTTCCTCGTGCACCATGTGCGCGGCCGACGACACCCACAGCAGCGGCTCGTTGCGCACGATCTCGGTGGGTCTGGTGTCGGCGCACTCCGTCACCAGCGCGATGTCGAGATTGCCGCGCCGGATCTGGTCGGCGAGGTTGACGGTGGGCTCGCATACGACCGACAGCTCGACGCGCGGGTTGGAGCGGGAAAACCGCGCCATGATCTCGGGCAGGAAGCGGTCGGCATAGTCGTCGGGCACGCCGATGCGGATGGTACCTTCGAGCGCCCGATCGTCGAAGGCGGCGAGCGTCTCGCGGTTCAGCTGCAGCAGCCGGCGGGCATAGGAGAGCAGCCTTTCGCCTTCTTCTGTCAGCTTGTTCATGCGGCCGTCCTTTTCGAACAGCGGCTTGCCGATGCGATCCTCCAGGCGCCGCATCTGCATCGACACCGCCGACTGGGTGCGGTGGACCTCGTCTGCCGCGCGCGTGAAGCTGCCCGTGTCGACGATCGAGATGAAGGTGTGGAGCTGGTCAAGGTCGAGTGGAGCGGCCATGGTCGTTTCCATCATGAACTTTGATGCGATACATTAAAAACATTCGTTGGATTAATCAATACAGCGATGGCAATGTTCTAGCGTCCACATGAGGCATGTGAATCGGAACCGGGGCGGCGAAAAAGGAGTGCCGACCGGAAGGGGCCCGTTTGTCCCCGATCAGAGAGGAGATCGACATGACTGCGCTCGACCATTGCACTGAGACGGCGCATTCCGCGGCTCGCCCGGTGAATGCGATGCGTATCGTCACCCACTTCGCCGACGTTTTGCGCGCCTGGAAAAATCGGCGTGCCTTCTATCGTCTCGGCGAAATGACCGACACCGAACTGGCCGATATCGGTCTCACCCGTGGCGATCTCCATGTCGCCATCGACCTGCCGTTCGCCAGCGATCCGACCGCACGGCTGGGCTCGATCCGCCAGGCGCGCAGCGAGAACGTCGAGCAATTGGCCCGTCGCGTCGCCTGAGAGTTTCGCAGGCTTCCCACTCCCAGCCGGTTCCCCGCCGGCTCTGCCTGCAAGCTGCCCGGTCCTCCCAAGGGACCGGGCTTTTTTCGTTGGGTAGGGCAGTAGGGCAGTAGGGCAGTAGGGCAGTAGGGCAGTAGGGCAGTAGGGCAGTAGGGCAGTAGGGCAGTAGGGCAGTAGGTTAGGACTTTCATTGCCCTATTCCCCTACTGCCTTACTCCCCTATTCCCCTACCGATACCTGTCCATCCCGCGCGAAAACTGCTCGAAGATCGATTCGACGCCCTTCTGGTAGTCGTCGCGCTGCTGGCTGCCGGTCTCGAACATCTTGCCGAACAGGTCGTCATAGGGATTGCGCGGCCGGCCGCTGGGGTTCTGCTGCGGCTGCGGCTGGCGCGGTTGAGGCTGCGGGGCAGGCTGGCCGCGGCCTCCGCCCAGCATCTCCTCGAAGATCTTGCCCAGCGGGTTGTCGCCGTAGGGAGATTGCTGCGGCTGGCGCGGCACCGGCTGCTGCACCTGGCCGCCGCCGAACATATCCTTGAGGATCTTTCCGAACGGATTGTCGAACGGGTCGGGCGCCTGGGTCGGCTGCGGCGCCGGCCGCTGCGGCTGCTGGCCGCCGCCCATCATGCCGCCACCCTGCCGCATCATCTGCTCGATGATGTCGCCGAGCGGGTTGTTGCCGCCGCCGAAGCCGGCCGCGGCCTGCATCTGGCCGGTGGACTGCTTGAACAGCCCGCCCATGATCATCGAAGCCACGACCGGCAGCATCTGCTGCAGGATGTTCTGGCCGACGCCGGTGGCCTGCGCGGCTTGCGCCGCCACCGCCCGCGACAGGTCCTTCGAGCCGAACAGATGGCCGAGGATGCCGTTGCCCTCGTCCACGCCCTGGGACGAGAAGGCGCGGCTGGCGTCGTCGAAATATTTGGCGTGCTGGCCGGTGGCCATCGCCTGCAGGAACGAGCCCAGGCCGTAGGGGTCGGAGGCGTTGCGCCTGAGGCCCTGGCTGAAGGCGGGCATCAGCGCCTCGATGGCGGATTGCGTCTGCTGCTGGGAGAGCCCGAATTGGCGCGCCAGTGCCTCCATGCCATTGCCGTTCTGGGCATTGGCCAGCATGTCGAACAGGGGCAGCATGTTTTCCTCCGCAGGTCGTTGGCTGCGGGGGAGCCTATTGTGTTTCCGGCTTGGAATGAAGTGGCTTTCGCCAATGCGCGCCGGCCCGAAAATCGGAATCGATCTTCGGGCCGGTGCGCAGATTCAGCAAAGTGGACCGCGTCAGTCGGATGCTCGATAGTTAGTACGCGTACTCCATGAATGCCGGTTCGATCGAGTCGCCCCAGCGCGTGTGGTAGGCGTTGAGCATCTCCTCGGCGCTGGTCGTGCCGCGGGCGATCACCTCGTCGAGCGTGCTGAGGAAGCCGGATTCGTCGAAGCCGTCGCGATTCTTGCGCCCGCGGTTGACGAGCCCCTGGCGCGACAGGGCCAGGACCTCGCGGCCGATCTCGCGCAGCGTCGTGTTGCGGAACGGCGCCGAAATGCCCTGCTCGGGCACGGCGTTGCGCATCGCCAGCACTTCGGCGTAGGTCCAGTCGCGGGTGTAGTCGTCGATCGCATCGAGCGTCGCGGCATCGTAGAGCAGACCCACCCAGAAGGCGGGCAGGGCGCAGATGCGCCGCCACGGGCCGCCGTCGGCGCCGCGCATTTCGAGGAAACGTTTCAGCCGCACGTCAGGGAACAGCGTCGACAGGTGGTTGGCCCAGTCGCCCATGGTCGGCATGCCGTCGGTCACTTCGTTGCGCGCCGCCCCGTTCATGAACTGGCGGAAGGTCATGTGCGTCATGTCGTGGTAGCGGCCGTCGCGGATGACGAAATACATCGGCACGTCGAGCGCCCATTCGGCATAGTCGGCGAATCCGAATTCCGGAGAGAAGCAGAATTCGAGCAGGCCGGAGCGCTGGTTGTCGGTGTCGCGCCAGATGTCGCCGCGCCAGCTCTGCATGCCGTTCGGCTTGCCGTCGGTGAAGGGTGAGTTGGCGAAGAGCGCCGTCGACAGCGGCTGCAGCTTGAGCCCGACCTGCATCTTGCGGCGCATGTCGGCCTCGCTCTCGAAGTCGAGATTCACCTGGATCGTGCAGGTTCGGTACATCATGTCGAGGCCCTTGCTGCCGACCTTCGGCATGTAGGCTGTCATGATGTCGTAGCGCGACTTCGGCATGCGCGGCGTATCGGTCAGCGTCCATTTCGGGCTGCCGCCGAGGCCGAGGAAGCGGATGCCGAGCGGCTCGGCGATCTCGCGCAGCTGCGCCAGATGCGCGTTGCCCTCGCGGCAGGTCTGGTGGATCGTCTCCAGCGGCGCGCCCGACAGCTCGAACTGCCCGCCCGGCTCCAGCGAAATGGCGCCCTGGCCGGTCGGCTCGACCAGGCCGATGATGCGGCCGGCGTCGATGATCGGGTCCCAGCCGAGCGTCTTCTGCATGCCCTCGAGCAGGGCGCGGATGCCGCGGTCGGTACCGTAGGGCACGGGGGCGTTGCCGTCGACATAGAACGGAAACTTCTCGTGCTCGGTGCCGATCCGCCACTTGTCGCGCGGCTTGTTGCCGGCAGCCAGATAGCCGACGAGCTCATCCATTCCCTCGATGGGCTGGAAGTCGGTGGTGTCGCGCGCCATTAAAGCTTCTCCTGGGCGGAAGGACGGTGGCGCTTGATGGACGATCCAGCGCTTGCCGATCAAGCGAAAAATCCTGAGCCTTCGTCAACTGGAATTGAATGGTTTTCGCGATGCGCGGTGCCCCTGGCAAGTCCTTGCCTTGACTATCGCGCCGGAAGTGCGGTCCGAACAAGCGTCGCCGCGGCTTCGCCCGCCGTTTCCATGTAGCTGGCGTCGCGGTTGAGCAGCACCACCGCGAACGCCCCGTCGAGCAGAAGCACGACCTGGCGGGCGAGAATCTCCGGTTCAGCCGCTCCCGCTTCGGCAAAAACCTCGCGCAGCCACGCTTCGACGCGCTTCTTGTGGGCAATGCCGGTCTTGATCGCAGGATGTCCGGGCATGTCGGCGAGCTCGGCGGCGGTGCGCAGGAAGCCGCAGCCTTTCCATTTCGGATGGCGCGCGGCCCTTGCGAGGTTCAGGAAGATGGCTTCCACCTTTTCCGCGAGGCCGCCCTGGGATTCCGTGAACCAGCGCTGGAACAGGGCGAGGTTCGGCTGGTCGCGGCCTTCGAGATAGGCGGCGATCAGCTCGTCCTTGCTCTGGAAATGGTAATAGAGCGTGCGCTTCGTCAGCCCGGCCCTCTCGGCCACGGCATCGACGCTGACGGCGCGGATGCCCTCGCCGTAGAACAGCTTCGAGGCCGCGTCGACGATGCGCTCACGCGTTGGTTTCTCGGGTGTTTTCATTTCATATATATACCGACTAGTGAGTGTAATCGGAAGGCGGATTTCGCTAACCCTTCGGTGGAAGATGCGAGGTCCCCATGTCGATAGCGGTTTCAATGGTCGAGCAGAGGGCGGTCGAAATCGCCTGCGGCGACGGCGTGGCGCTGCGCGGCCACATCTGGCCGCATGCTCGGGGCGAAAAGACCGGTACGGTCATCGTCAACCCGGCCACCGGCGTTCTGGCGCGCTACTACCATCGCTATGCTGCCTTTCTCGCCGGACATGGCTTCGACGTCGTAACCTACGACTATCGCGGCATCGGCGCATCGCGACCCGCGGAACTGCGCGGCTGCGGCTATCGCTGGCGCGACTGGGGCGAGCGCGACTTCGAAGCGGTGCTGCGTGTGGCAAGGCGCCTCGATCGCGGCGCGCCGCTGATGGTCGTCGGCCACAGCATCGGCGGCTTCCTGCCCGGACTGGCCGAATCGGCGCCCGCCATCGCCCGCATGCTCACCGTCGGCGCGCAATATGCCTGGTGGCGCGACTACGCCGCAGACCGGCGGGCTCGGCTTTTCCTGAAATGGCACGTCGCCATGCCCGCGCTCACGGCCCTGTGCGGCTATTTTCCAGGCAGGCGGCTCGGTTGGCTCGAGGATCTTCCCGCCGGCGTCGCCAATGAATGGAGCTTTCGCCGCGCCTGCATGGAACTTGGCCACCCCGAGAGCGAACGGGAGGCGGTGCTCAGGCGCCTTGCCGCCGTCACGGCGCCTATCCTCGCCGTGGGCGTCAGCGACGACGGCCTTGGCACGCCGCGCGCGATTGGCCGGGCGCTTGCTTACTATTCAGGCGCAAACGCGACTCAGGTGCTGCTGTCGCCAGCTGATTTCGACAGGCAGGAGGTCGGCCATTTCGGCCTGTTCCACAGCCGCCATGCGACGGATTTCTGGCTCGACACGCTGCTCTGGCTGCGCGACGGCCTCAACCCGTGGCCGGCAAAGGTTCTTGCCTGACTACCAGTCGCCGATGGTCGCCTGGATGACGGCAAGTGCTGCCACCGCAGCCGTGTCGGCGCGCAGGATGCGGGGGCCGAGCGGAATGGCAGTGACGTGAGGAAGCGCGCGCAGCATGCGGCGCTCCTCGTCGGAGAACCCACCTTCCGGCCCAACCAGCAGGGCGAGCTTGCGCTCCTTGATGCCCTGCAACGCCGCCATCGGGTTGTTGGTCGAGGCGTCCTCGTCGCAGAAGATCAGCCGTCGCTCCTTGTCCCAGCCGGCGAGCAGCTGCTCCAGCTTCACCGCTTCCGTCACCTCCGGGATGGCCAGGATGCCGCATTGCTCGGCTGCCTCGACGGCGTTGGCGCGCAGCCGGTCGATGCCGGGCTTCACCTGGGTATGCTGGGTGATGACGGGCACCAATGTACCCGCGCCCATCTCCACCGCCTTCTGCACGAGATAGTCGAGCCGGCCCACCTTCAGCGGCGCGAAACAGTAGACGAGGTCGGGATGTTCCGGCTGCGGCCGTTGCAGTTCCAGCACTTCGAGCCGCACCGCCTTCTTTGTGCGCCCGGCAACCTTCGCCGTCCACTCGCCATGGCGGCCATTGAACAGCAGTACCGCCGCGCCATCGCCGAGGCGCAGCACGTTGCCGAGATAGTGGCTCTGCTGCGGGTCGGCGTCGAAGGCAGCACCGGCGGAGAGGTCGTGCGGCACGAAAAGCCGCTGCATCTTGTAGTTCGCGCGCATGGTCGAGCAATGCGGCAGGGCGGCACGGCGGTCAAGGGCCGGCGCTCGGATGCCAATCTGGCCGATAACCCTGCCTGAGCACGGCGAGCGTCGTCTCCGGCGTGATGACGGACAGCTTGGTATCCGCAAGTTCGTCGAGGCCGAACCGTGCGTCATAGCCGGAAAAGCTCCAGCGCAGAGCCTGGCCCTGGCGGATCGCATAGTCCGACGCGCCGTCCGAGACCATCGCGCCGGCGGGCAAAAGGGCGAGGCCGCGGCACTCGATCGTGACTGGGATTCCGCCCGAGGCGAGGCGCTCGCCGTGGAGGCGCTGGTCGATTTCGGCGACCTTCGGGCTGTCGACGCCGAAGGCACGGCCAAAGGCTGCGCCAAATTCCCTGGCCCGGTCGCGCCGGCAATAGTGGCAGGGCCGGTGCCCGGCGGCGAGGGCGGTTACCTCGTCGAGGAAGAACAGCTCCGTCCAGCCGGTCTTGCCGCCGGGACGGTTGCGCCCCATGGGCACGCGCCTGACGCCCTTGAAGTGCAGCGCGCAAGTGATCCACGCCTTGGTAGCCCAGCGCCGCCGGAGCAGCGTGTGGGTTTCGGGATCGTGGATGATGCCGCGATTGCCCGTGAACAGGCCGCGCGCCGGATGCGCGTGGATTTCCCCGGCCGGATCGACCCTGTTCTGAAGTGGCATAGCCGATCCTTCTTGGCTGCGTCGGGGACCGCATGATAGGGCTCGCCGCAGCTTTGTCACGCCACCGCTCGAAGGGCCGAAATGCGCGTTCTGATCGTCCAGAATTTTGAGAAGACGGGTCTCGGCCAGCTGGGTGCGGCCCTCACCGAGGCGGGCGCCGAGATCGTCCAGTGCAACGCCTATCTCGGCGAGCCGCTGCCCGCGGATGCGGACGGCCACGATGCGCTCGTCGTGCTCGGCGGCGGGCAGAATGCGCTCGACGACGGCCATTCTCCCTATTTCCCGCAACTGCTCGAACTGGCGCGCGAATTCGTCGACAGGGACAAGGCGGTGCTCGGCATCTGCCTCGGCAGCCAGCTGCTGGCACGCGCCTTCGGCGGCCACAACCGCATCGGCGGCGCCACCGAGTTCGGCTGGCACGGCATTTCGCTCACCGAGGAGGCCCTCGAAGATCCGGTCTTCGCCGAGCTCCCCGACAGTTTCCCGATCTTCCAGTGGCACGACGACACCTTCAGCCTGCCCGGCGATGCCGTGCGCCTTGCCGCAAGTTCCGTCACCGGCAACCAGGCCTTCAGGGTCGGCCGCGCCGGCTATGGCATCCAGTTCCATTTCGAAGCCGACCGGGCGATGGTCCGCGAATGGAACGAGGCCTTCGCCGACGTGATCGCCAGCGCCAATCCCGACTGGCCCGAACGGCACGAGGCCGAGGCTGCCCGTCATGGGCCCGAGGCGGATGCCGTGGGCATGGCCCTGGCGCGCGCCTGGGTGGCCGCGATCTGACGGCTGACGGCGGCAGCCGATCACCGTCCGCCATCCCATTTCGTGACATTTTTGGCACTGCGAAAGAAATCCGCTGTGGACGGTCGTTTGCCCGCTGGATTGTGCCGAAAAGCCTTTCTATGAGAACTCCCGCGCCGGGCGGAAATGGTATCGCGAATGAACCGTTCCCGCATTCGGAGCGACACAAGCCCGATACAGAACGACCCTACAAGCTCGGCTCGACTGGCCGGGCAGCAGTGCCGTGCAGCAACTTTTCGTAAACTTGTTCGTAACTCTGCTCATGCAGAGTGCAGGAAGCTCAACCTGAGATGACCCCTGTGAAAGCAGTGCTCCTGTCCCTCGCCATGCTGTCGGCCATCGTGCTCGGCGGCTTCGGAATCTATTCCGCGGACGCCGCGTCCGATCACAACGTCGTCGACGGCTACGGCGTCACCGCCGCCCGCTGACGCGCGCCACCTCTACTGAAATCAGTCGCTTTTCGGCTCCGTCGACGACGAGCGCCGTGAGCCTGCCTGAATGGAACGCGCCCGTGTCGATGTTGATGCGGTTGGGCATCACCTCGGCTTCGGCCTGGGGTGTATGGCCGTGCACGATCACCTTCGGGTGTAGCGCCGGATAGTTCAGGAATTCGCCGCGGATCCACAGCAGGTCGCGCGGGTCCTGCTCGTCGAGCGGGACTTGCGGCCGGATGCCGGCGTGGCAGAAGAAGAAATCGCCGAACGTTGCCGAGGCGGGCAGCCGGCGCAGGAAGCGCCGATGGCTGTCGGGAACCGCCCTGACCAGTGCGGCATGGGTCTGATGCAGGCCGAGCGCATCGGCCATCCGCAATGCGACGCCGTATGACCACGCCGTCTCCGGCCCACCGTTGCGGGCGAAAAGCCCGGCGGGATCGGGATAGTCGAGGAAGTCGAGAAACCCCTGGTCGTGGTTGCCGGCGAGCACGATGTTGCGGTTGTCGCGCGCGACGGCGGCGATGAGGAACTCGATCACGCCTTTCGAGTCGGGACCGCGGTCGACCAGGTCGCCCAGGTGGATGATGCGCCAGTCGGGCGGCCGGTCGCGGGCGATCTCCTCGGCGATGCGCGCATGCATTTCGACGAGCAGGTCGAGATGGCCGTGGATGTCGCCCACCGCATAAAGGCGAATGCCCTCCGGGCCTCGGGCATCGAGAAAATGCATGCCGGTCATGGCTGTTTCCGGTCGGCTCCGCCGGTTTCGAGCCGCTGCTTCAGCCTGAGGCGGGAAATGCGCTGCCAGTCGCTGCTGCGCTCGGCCTCGGCCATGGCGCGTTCGAGATAGCTGATATGGTCCATCGCCGCCTTGCGCGCGCCGGCGGCATCCCCTGCGGCCACGGCGCGGTGGATCGCCTTGTGCTGGTCGAAGAGCGCGTCGCGCGCCGCCGGCAGTGCAAATACCACCAGCCGGTTCTGGAACACGCCGTCGGACAGGAGCCGGTAGCAGGAGCGCAGCGTGTGCAGCAAAATGATGTTGTGGGCGCATTCGCCGACCGCGTGGTGGAACTCGACGTCGATCGCCGCTTCCTCTTCGAAGTCGGCCCGGCCATAGGCCGCCTCCATGCGCTGCATGATCCCGTCGAGCATCGCCAGGTCCTCCCTGGTCGCCCGCCGCGCGGCGTATTCGGCGGCGAGCCCTTCGATCTCGCGCCGGTATTCGAGGTAGTCGGAAGCAGCCTTCCTGTGGCTGACGATCAGTTCCATGACCGGTTTGGAGAACACCTGGCCGATGACGTCGGCGACATGCGTCCCGCCGCCGTGGCGCGACACCATCAGGCCGCGCGCTTCGAGCGCCTTCAGCGCGTCGCGCAGGATCGGCCGCGACACGTCGAGCTGCTTGGCCATCTCGCGTTCGCCGGGCAGCCGGTCGCCGGCCCGCAGCACGCCTTCGAGGATCAGGCTTTCGATCTGCTCAACCACCTCGTCGGCGGTGCGCGAATGCTCGATCCTGGAAAAGATGTCGCTCAAGGGGTGCTGTCCGGAAGCTCTGTCCTTGGCCGCAAGGATAGGTGGGAGGCCCCCGACTGGTCAAATTATTTATCCACTCCGGCAGTATCTCGATGTGCCACTTGTGATGCACAGTATCAGCCGCCGCTAAAGTTGGCGTTTGCCTGTTGCGGTAAACTTACCTAGAGGCAGGAAGGTCATGGCATCGAGGGAGCCGCAAGTGACAGCCGAGCCGTCCTCACTGGAGTTTTTGCCGCGCGCGACCGGCAGCGTCATGGGTTTTCCGGCCCATGAGGGACGTCCCGGCGCCCTCGGCGAGGTCCATTCGCGGCCGCATCCGCTGGTCGAAAGCCCGCGCGTGCTGGTCCAGCTTTCCTTCATGACCGAGGGCGGGTCCGCCGTCGACCAGGCGGTGCTTTCGGAACTGTCGCGCCGCCTCGGCATCGCCGCGCCCGACCGCCAGGCCCGCCACCATGCGATGAAGTGGGGCCAGGGCTCGCTGCGCTGGGAGCGCCACACCGAGTTCTCTACCTATCTGTGGGAAGGGCCGCTGAGCGACGGTGGCCGCGCCCAGGAGGATTCGCCCTTCGGCAACGGCTTCAGCCCGCCCGGTACCGTCATCTCCGGCATCCGGCTCGAGATCCGCAAGTGGACGCCGGCCAGCGAGAAGCTGATCGCGACCTTCGATCCCACCAGCCTGTGCTACTCGCTGGTCGAGAGCGGGGCCGCCGCCATCGTCACCGACTTCCGCCAGGACGGCGATGGCCTGACCCGCATCCTCATCCTCGACCGCGGACTGACGCCGGCGCGGACCGGCGCGCTTTCGGCACGGCTGACCGATATCGAGACCTACCGTACCCTGGCGATGCTGGGCCTGCCGATGGCGCTGTCGCTTTCGGGCCGCGTCCGCCGCATCGAGGACCGGCTTGCCCAGATCACCCGCGAGATGAAGGCGATCGAGACGCGCGACAGCCAGGCATTGCTTGCCGACCTCACCGAGCTTGCCGCCGAGCTCGAGGCCGACGCCGCCTCCAGCCTCTACCGCTTCGGCGCCAGCCGCGCCTATGACGGCATCGTCCGCGAGCGCCTCGAAGCGCTCGACGAGGAGGTCGTGCCGGGCTACGACACCTGGGCCGGCTTCCTCAAGCGCCGCGTCGCGCCGGCAATGCGCACCTGCCGTTCGGTCGAGGAGCGCCAGGCCAATCTCTCGCGCAAGCTGACCCGCGCCACCACGCTGCTGCGCACCTGGGTCGACGTCGAGGTCGAGAAGCAGAACCGCGACCTGCTTGCCTCCATGAACAACCGCGCCCGGCTGCAACTGCGGCTGCAGCAGACCGTCGAAGGCCTGTCGGTCGCCGCCGTGTCCTACTACGTCGTCGGCCTGGTCGGATATATCGCCAAGGGTGCTTCGGCGGTCGACCACGCCTTCGCGCCGGAGATCGTCACCGCCGCCGCCGTGCCGCTTGCCGTGCTGCTCGTCTGGTGGGGCGTCCGCCGGGTGCGCCGCGCCCATAGCGAATCCAAGCTGCACCCCGGAGAATAGCGGCGCTTTGCCTTCTCCCCTTGCGGGGGTGCCCCGAAGGGGCGGATGAGGGGTGTTGGCCGGAGTGCGCGACGGCCGGTGTTCGGTACGCCAAGCCCCTCTGCTACCTCACGCTCCGTCCGTCCAGCACCCCTCATCCGTCTTGGCGCCTCGCGCTGATCCGCCTTCTCCCAAAAGGGGAGAAGCAAGGGCGTTGCCAGCGGCAGATTGACGCTGCGGGAAGGTCCCGGCGCGCCGCTTCTGTCATCGACCTTCTTCCGGTTTGCATGCGTTCGCCTCAACTGGTAAAAGCTTTTTACCAGTTCTCGACCGCAGGTGACCGATGTCCGGCATATTGATGCCCAAGCCCGATGCGGCGACGCTTGCCCGCCGCGCCGAGATCGTCGCCGACATGCGCATCATCGTGCCGGGCGAGGGCGTGGTCGACACGGTCAATGAGATGCGCGCCTTCGAGAGCGATGGCCTGACCGCATATCGTCAGCTGCCGCTGGTCGTCGTGCTGCCCGAAACCGTCGCCCAGGTGTCGCGGTTGTTGAAATACTGCAATGAGCGCAACATCCGCGTCGTGCCGCGCGGCGCGGGCACTTCGCTTTCGGGCGGTGCGCTGCCGCTCGAGGACGCGGTGCTTCTGGTCATGAGCCGCTTCAACCGTATTCTCGAGATCGACTATCCCAATCGCACCGTCACGGCCCAGCCGGGCGTCACCAATCTCGGCATCACGACCGCCGTCGAGCAGGACGGCTTCTATTACGCCCCCGATCCTTCGTCGCAGATCGCCTGTTCGATCGGCGGCAACGTCGCGGAGAATTCCGGCGGCGTGCACTGCCTGAAATACGGGCTCACCGCCAACAACGTGCTCGGCATCGAGATGGTGCTGATGAACGGCGAGGTGGTGCGGCTCGGCGGCAAGCATCTCGACGCCGAGGGCTATGACCTGCTCGGCGTCATGACCGGCTCGGAAGGGCTGCTCGGCGTCGTCACCGAGGTCACCGTCCGAATCCTCCAGAAGCCCGAGACGGCGCGGGCGCTGCTGATCGGCTTCCCGACAAGCGAAGAGGGCGGCCAGTGCGTCGCCGACATCATCGGCGCCGGCATCATTCCCGGCGGCATGGAGATGATGGACGGCCCGGCGATCCGCGCCGCCGAGGACTTCGTCCATGCCGGCTATCCGCTCGACGTCGAGGCGCTGCTCATCGTCGAGCTGGATGGCCCCGCAGTGGAGGTCGACCATCTGATCGGCCTGGTCGAGGCGATCGCCAACCGTAACGGCGCCACCACCTGCCGCATCTCCCAGTCCGAGCAGGAGAGGCTGACTTTCTGGGCCGGCCGCAAGGCGGCATTCCCGGCCGTCGGCCGCATCTCGCCCGACTACTACTGCATGGACGGCACCATCCCGCGCAAGGAACTGCCGCGCGTGCTCGCCGGCATGCGCGAACTGTCGGAGCGCTACGGCCTAGGTGTCGCCAACGTCTTCCACGCCGGCGACGGCAATCTCCACCCGCTGATCCTCTACGATGCCAACAAGCCGGGCGAGCTGGAGAAAGCGGAAGAGTTCGGCGCCGACATCCTGCGCCTATGCGTAAAGGTCGGCGGCGTGCTGACCGGCGAGCACGGCGTCGGGGTCGAAAAGCGCGACCTGATGCCGGAGATGTTCGACGACATTGATCTCGACCAGCAGATGCGGGTCAAATGCGCCTTCGACCCCAATCATCTGCTCAATCCCGGCAAGGTCTTCCCGCAGTTGCGCCGTTGCGCCGAGCTCGGCCGAATGCATGTCCACCGCGGCCAGGTGGCGTTTCCGGACATTCCGAGGTTCTGAGGGGTGAAAATTTGATGCTGGCGCTCTGTCCCACCCCCCTCTGGCCTGCCGGCCATCTCCCCCACAAGGGGGGAGAGCAGCTGTCATCGCCTCCTTCGCCAATCGCCAGCGCCGAAAGGTGGAGGCTGCGGCCGCAACTGCCAATCTCCCCTCTTGTGGGGGAGATGGCCGGCAGGCCAGAGGGGGGTGGGAAGAAACGCGGCCTTTCGGACGTTCCTGGCGGGCTCAACCCATGACCACCTTTACCCCCGCCACCGCAGCTGATGTCCTCTCCGCGGTCCAATGGGCCTCTGCCGAAGGCGCGCCGCTGGAGATCCTCGGCCAAGGCTCCAAGCGCGCGCTCGGCCGGCCGCTGCAATGCGAACATACGCTCGATCTGTCGCAACTCGCGGGCGTTACCCTCTACGAGCCCGCCGAACTGGTGCTGTCGGCAAGGGCAGGCACGCCGCTGGCCGAGATCGAGAAACTGCTCGCCGACAACGGCCAGCAGTTCGCCTTCGAGCCGATGGACTACGGCCCCTTGCTGGGACAGGCGCCCGGGCGTGCCACAATCGGTGGCGTGCTGGCGGCCAATCTCGCCGGTCCGCGCCGCCTCAAGGCCGGTGCCGCCCGCGACCATATCCTCGGCATCCACGCGGTGTCCGGGCGCGGCGAGGCCTTCAAGTCGGGTGGCCGCGTCGTCAAGAACGTCACCGGCTACGATCTCTCCAAGGCCATGGCCGGCTCGTGGGGCACGCTGGCCGTCGTCACCGACCTCACCTTCAAGGTGCTTCCGGCTGCGGAAACCGAGACCACGCTCGCTATCCGAGGACTGCTGGACGATAACGCCACCGCTGCGATGTCGATCGCCATGGGGTCCAGCGCCGAGGTTTCTTCCTCCGCCCACCTGCCCGAGCGCATGGCGGGCCGCGTCCTCGACGGCAGGCTCGGTGGCGATCCGGCCACCCTGCTGCGTGTCGAGGGCTTTGGCCCGTCGGTCGCCTATCGTCTCGGCCAGCTCCGGCATCTGCTCGGCAACGCCGGCCCCATCGAGGAGATCGCCCACGAGGCCTCGCGGGCGCTGTGGCGCGACGTGCGCGACTGCCGGCCCTTCGCCGACGGCACGGACAAGCCCGTCTGGCGCATTTCCATGCCGCCGGCCAACGCCCACCACATGGTGCTGGCGCTGCGCATGCAGGCAGCAGTGGATGCCTTCTACGACTGGCAGGGCGGCCTGGTCTGGCTGCGCATGGAAGGCGAGCCGGAGGCGGACTTGCTGCGCGCGCTGATCAGGAAGTTCAGCGGCGGCCATGCGACGCTGGTCCGCGCCGCGCCAGCCTGGCGCGCCGCGATTCCCGTCTTCGAGCCGCAGCCGCCGGCCCTTGCCGCGCTTGCCGCGCGGCTCAAGGCCGAGTTTGACCCCAGGCACATCCTCAATCCCGGCCGGATGGTGCATTCGCCCGACTCTGCTACCTTGGCGCGTGCAACAGAGGGAGCCACTTCATGAGCGACACGCAGCCGACCCCCACGCCACGCCAGACCGACCGCTGGCTCGAACCTGGCCCGACCAACGTCCAGGTGATCTATGTTCTCTATCTCGCCGGGCTGGTCATCGGCATTACCGGCATCATCGGCATCATCCTGGCCTACATGAACCGCGGCAAGGCCGGCGGCATCGTCGAGACCCACTACACCTGGCTCATCCGCACCTTCTGGATCGGCCTGCTCTACGCGCTGGCCTCCTTCGTGCTGATGTTCCTGTTCATCGGCATCATCCTGATGTTCGCGGTCGCCGTCTGGTTCATCGTCCGCTGCATCATGGGGCTGCAGGCGATCGGGCGCGGCGAGCCGATCAAGAACCCCGAGAGCTGGCTGATCTAGCTGCAGAGAAGAGTACCGAAACGCCGTGCAGACCAATTTCACCACAGCCCAGCTCGCCGATCCGCATGTCGCGGAATCGGAGAAGATCCTGCGCAAATGCGTGCATTGCGGCTTCTGCACGGCGACATGCCCGACCTATGTGACACTCGGCAACGAGCTGGATTCGCCGCGCGGCCGAATCTACCTGATCAAGGACATGCTGGAGAACGGCCGCCCGGCCGACAAGGAGATCGTCACCCACATCGACCGCTGCCTGTCCTGCCTCGCCTGCATGACCACATGCCCGTCGGGCGTGAACTACATGCATTTGGTCGACCACGCCCGCGCCCATATCGAGAAGACCTACAGGCGCCCGCTCGCCAACCGGTTGACGCGCTCGCTGCTGGCATTCGTCCTGCCGCATCGCGGCCGCTTCCGCGCCGCCCTCAAGCTGGCGAAACTCGGACGACCCTTTGCCGGCGCCTTCGACAAGGTTGCGGCACTGAAACCGGTCGCCGCCATGCTGCGCCTCGCGCCTGTGTCGGTGCCGGCGACGTCGGCTCTGGAGAAGCCCGGCGTCCACACTCCGAAGGCGGTAAGGCGCGGCCGCGTGGCCATCCTCACCGGTTGCGCCCAGCCGGTGCTCGAGCCCGGCATCAACGAAGCGACGGTGTCGCTGCTCAACCGGCTCGGCGTCGAGGTGGTGGTCCCGGAAGGCGAGGGCTGCTGCGGCGCGCTGGTCCATCACATGGGCCGCGAGGAGGCAGCACTTGCCTCGGCCAGGCAGAATGTCGACGCCTGGACGCGCGAGATCGAGCGCGGCGGCCTCGACGCCATCGTCATCACCGCCTCGGGATGTGGCACCACGATCAAGGACTACGGCTTCATGCTCAGGCTCGATCCCGCCTATGCCGAAAAGGCTGCGCGGGTTTCGGCGCTGGCCAAGGACGTCACCGAATATCTCGCGACGCTCGACCTGCCCGAGCCGGCCCGCAAGCTGGGCCTGACGGTCGCCTACCATTCCGCCTGCTCGATGCAGCATGGCCAGAAGATCACGCGCCAGCCCAAGGACCTGCTCGCGCGCGCCGGCTTCTTGGTCAAGGAGCCGCGCGAGGGGCACCTGTGCTGCGGCTCGGCCGGCACCTACAACATCATGCAGCCGGAGATCTCCGCCCGCCTGCGCGACCGCAAGGTCAAGAACATCGAGGCGACGGGTGCGGCGCTGGTCGCCACCGGTAACATCGGCTGCATCACCCAGATAGCCTCGGCGGCCAGGCTGCCGGTGGTTCACACCGTCAAGCTGCTCGACTGGGCCTATGGTGGCGACAAGCCGGCCGGCATCGGCTGATCAACTAACCGAGAGCGACGCGCGGATACCTTGCTATTTCGGGATGCTCTGATAGCGGAGGTCCTCGCAATCGGTTTCGCCGCCGGTCGGCAGTCTTCGATACCGCAGATTGAAACCCGGGCATGGAACATGCGAAATTGGCGCGTTCCAGGGTTCGCAGAGAGCATTATTGGAAAGCTTGATGACGACTTTTACCCGCCGCAGGTTGCTTGCCCTGGCCGCGACCGGAGCAGCCTCCGCCGCGCTGTCGGCCTGTTCGACCACAAGCAGCCAACGGGCCGCCTATATAGCTCCTGCCTTTCCGGAACCTCCGGTGGCGCCGCCGTTGAGCGTGGACCCGGCTTTCGGCGATCCGACCATGATGTATGCGGCCGTCAACGACAACGGCTACGACATTCCGGGCGTCCCGTTCAAGAAGATCGACCGGCGCTACTATCGCCAGATCGTGGCCGATCCGACCGGCGAAAAGCCGGGCACGGTCGTGGTCGATACGTCGACGCATTTCCTCTATCTGGTGCTTGGCGACGGTGAGGCGATCCGCTACGGCGTCGGCCTCGGCCGCGCCGGCTTCGAATGGGCCGGGCGCGGCGTCATCGAGTGGAAGCAGGCATGGCCGCGCTGGTTCCCGCCGAACGAGATGATCGACCGCCAGCCAGAACTCGAGCCGTACCGCGCCAAACAGGTGCCGGGCAAGAACGAGTGGGAGGGCGGCATGCAGCCGGGTATCCGCAATCCGCTGGGCGCACGTGCGCTCTATATCTTCCAGGACGGCAAGGACACGCTCTACCGGCTGCACGGTTCGCCCGAATGGGCATCGATCGGCAAGTCCGTCTCATCCGGCTGCGTGCGCCTGATCAACCAGGACGTCATCGACCTGTTCGAGCGCGTGTCCGACGGCACGCCGATCGTCGTCACCAGCGGATTGCCGACCGGCATGGCGCCGGCCGCGGTGTCCGAGATCAGCAGCGACGCCTACAGGCTGTAGGCGTCGGCTCTACTCCGCTGCAGCCAGCTTGGCGTCGCCGGTTGCGAAGCTCGATTTGTAGAGCGCGCGCTGCCGGTTGAGCGCCACCATGGTGTTGCGCAGCAGGATCGCCACGGTGACCGGGCCGACGCCGCCGGGCACCGGCGTGATCCACGACGCCACGTCCTTGACCGAATCGGTGTCGACATCGCCGACGATGCGGGTCGAGCCGTCCGGCTGCGTCTCGGCATTGATGCCGATGTCGATCACCGCCGCGCCGGGCTTCACCATGTCGGCCTTGATCAGCCGCGGCTTGCCGACGGCGACGAACAGGGCGTCGGCGCGGCGTGCATGCGCTGCCACTGAGCGCGTCATGTGATGGCACACCGTCACCGTCGCGCCCTCGCTCATGAGCAGGAAGGCGATCGGCTTGCCGACGATCTCCGAATGCCCGACCACCACCACCTCCAGGCCCCTGAGGTCGAGGCCGGTGGCCTTGAGCAGTTCCACCGAGGCCGCCGCGGTGCAGGGCGCGAGGTCGAGCTGGTTGTAGACGATGTTGCCGATCGAGGCGGGATGCATGCCCTCGACGTCCTTCAGCGGATGCACCGCGGCCTGGATCGCCTTGATGGGAATGTGCTGCGGAACCGGCCTCTGGATGATGATGCCGGTGATGCGCGGATCGGCATTCATGCCGTGGATCGCGGCTTCCAGTTCACCGGCGGTCAGTTCGGCCGGAAAGCGCCGTTCCTCGAAGTCGATGCCCGCGAGCTCGGCCTTGGTGCGCTGGTTGCGCACATAGACGTCCACTGCCTCGACGTCGCCGACGGTGATGGAAACGAGCTTTGGGCGGAAGCCTTCCTCGGTGGCCTGCAGGGCAGCGGCGCGAACCTCGGCAATGATGCGGGCGGCAACTGGGCCACCCTTGAGATAGCGGGTGTCATCGAGCGGCGGCATCTTTTTCTCTCCGGCGGTCAACGGCCAGCTCGCCGGCCGAAAGTCTATCTACGGAAGGCGCGCAGGATGAGTAGCTGGGGCACGGCGCGTCCGTTCAGCCGCGGCGCTCCAAGTCGTTTCTCCGATACTTCGCCGTGTCGCCAAAGGGAAGGGCGGTCAATGTCTAAATTTTACCTATATTGAACAAATTTTCCTGAAGTTGACGCAAGGGCACCCTTCGAACGTGGAAAAGGGGCAACGCTCGGCGCTGCCCCTTTTCCCGGAGGCCCGGCTTCCGCAGCCGGGCTCCGCCTCCGTAGCGGAACTATCTGACGATCACCTTGGTGCCGACCGGAACGCGCTCGTAGAGCTCGATCACGTCCTCGTTGCGCATGCGGATGCAGCCCGAGGAGACGGCGCCGCCGATGGTCCAGGGCTGGTTGGTGCCGTGGATGCGGTAGAGCGTCGAGCCGAGATAGAGTGCGCGTGCGCCCAGCGGATTGTCGGGACCGCCCTCCATCTTCGCCGGCAGCACGCGTCCCTTGGCCCGTTCGCGCGCGATCATCTCGGCCGGCGGGCGCCAGTCGGGCCATTCGCGCTTGGCGGTCACCTTGTGGGTGCCCGACCATTCGAAGCCCGGCTTGCCGGTGCCGACGCCGTAGCGCCGCGCCTGGCCGCCTTCCTCGACGAGGTAGAGGAAGTTCTCGATCGTATCGATGATGATCGTGCCAGGCTTCTCCCCGCCCTCATAGGCGACTTGCTGCGGCAGGTAGATGGGGTTCATCTGCGGCCGGACGGTGCGCTTTTCCGGCGCCCGCAGCGCGGCCAGCTGCGGCCGGGCCGGGTTCGCCTGCCGGCGCTGCACCGCGCGCGGCGGCGCCTGGTAGAGCCTCGGCTCGCGCGATTGCGGCCTGGGCGCAACTTCCGCCGGATCGCGGCCGAGCTGCAGCACCCAGGGCGCCGAAAGGTCGGGGCTGACCACGACGGGCGGCCGCTCCGCATAGCGGTCGTAGGCCAGCGCCGGCGAGGCCAGGAGGGTGGCACAGGCAGCGAGGATCAAAGGGGTCTTCATGGCGGCACTCTTCAACATCCTGGTCGCGAGCAGCGATCCGTTCGCAGCCGACCTTGGCTGTCCGATCCCACCGAAACGTGAATCGGGTTGCTTAAAATGCGGCTTTGTCAGCAAACCATTCGGTGTGGTTACCAGGCCGTTCAGGAATCTGGTAAAGCGCGGGTAAATCAAAGCCTTCGGGCAATTGGCGAGCGGTGGACGATGGACGAGAAAAAGACGGGTCTCATGCAGGGCGCCGATGGCGCGACACGCTGCTTCTGGCCGGGCAGCTTGCCGGACTACCTGCACTACCATGACCATGAATGGGGCCGCCCGGTCGGTGACGACCATCGCCTGTTCGAGAAGATCTGCCTCGAGGGCTTCCAGTCGGGCCTGTCGTGGCTCACCATTCTGCGCAAGCGCGACAGCTTTCGTGAAGCCTTCTCCGGCTTCGACTTCGACAGGGTCGCCGAATATGGCGAGGCCGACATCGAGCGGATGCTGGGCAATCCGGGGATCGTGCGCCACCGCGGCAAGATCGTCTCGACCATCAACAATGCCAGGCGCGCCCGCGCCCTCGCCGACGAGGCGGGGTCGCTCGCGGCCTGGTTCTGGCGGTTCGAGCCGGGCGACGACGAGCGGCCCAAGGTGGTCGACTACCCGACGCTCATCGCCAACCCGACGACGCCGACCTCGACGCGGATATCCAAGGAACTGAAGAAGCGCGGCTGGACCTTCGTCGGCCCGACCACCGTCTACGCCTTCATGCAGGCCATGGGCCTGGTCAACGACCATATCGAGGGCTGCATGTGCCGGGCAAAGGTCGAGGCAGAGCGGCGGGTGTTCAAGCGGCCGGGGTGAGAGCAAGAATTACCCCCACCCCTAACCCCTCCCCACAAGGGGGAGGGGACAATCTGACGACCTGACATGTATCGAAGAAGCTTTGGCCTCATACTGGCTGGCGTCGCCAGGGAGGGGTTAGGGGTGGGGGTATTCTAAAGCGAGGCGATGCTAAACGGCCTAGCGCTCATACCGCCCCTTGTAGCCACTCCCGGCGATGTTCCAGACCAGCGAACGGCCGGACACGGTGAGCACCAGTCCGCCGAAGCCGCGGTCGTCGGGCGTGTGCCTTCGCGAGGCGGCGCTGCGCCCCGCGGGGATCACCTCGACGGTCGATCCGCGCTTGACCCAGCAGCCCCTGCCGTACTGGTCGTTGGCGCCATAGGCGAGCATGAACTCGAAGCTGCCGTCGGGCCTGAGCAAAAGCTCGGACCCCACCTCCATGACGCCGTTGAGGTAGTAGTGGCCGGCGAGCCGCTTGTCGCCGGGCTCGCAGGCGGCTGCTGCGCCGGCGAAGCCCGGGGCTGCTAGGATCGCGAAGGAGAGTGCGGCAAGGGACGGGAGTTTGCGCAACATGGGCAGTGCCGTCCTGGCTAGGCGTCGCCGCCGGAGAACAAAAGGCCTGCGATGATGACGCCGACCGTCCCCAGCGCAGGATAGAGCACGAGCAGGGCGGTGACGAGCGTGTCGGCAACGCGCGGCGCGGGATTCCCGCGATTTGCGTGACCTGGCCGGGCAGGGCGCAGCCGCGCCATGATTTCGTCTCTTGGAGTGGCGGTCCTGGGCATCGTCATGGCCTCGGTTTCCGATTTCGCGCCTTATCGGGCGCAGCTGTTTCGGCACGATGTCGGGCGGGGCGGGCGATTGTTTCGGCCTGTCGTTCCGACGTTGGCCCGCCGCTCGCGCCAAACCCTTGCCGCTCCCCACCAATTCGGTTACGACACGGCGCGCCGCGCCTGCGGCCAAAACTTCTGGAAAAATCGCGGAATTCGACCATGGCCGACAAATCGGAAAAGATGAAAGCGCGACTGCCGCGCGGCTTCGTCGACCGCAGCGCGGACGACATCCGGGTCGTCGAGAAGATGATGGCGAAGATCCGCGAGGTCTACGAGCTCTACGGTTTCGAGCCGGTCGACCAGCCGCTGATCGAATACACCGATGCGCTGGGCAAGTTCCTGCCCGACCAGGACCGTCCCAACGAAGGCGTCTTCTCGTTCCAGGACGACGACGAGCAGTGGCTGTCGCTGCGCTACGACTTGACCGCGCCGATGGCGCGCTTCGTCGCCGAGAATTTCGAGAGGCTGCCCAAGCCCTACCGCAGCTATCGCTCCGGCTGGGTGTTCCGCAACGAGAAGCCGGGTCCCGGCCGCTTCCGCCAGTTCATGCAGTTCGATGCCGACACCGTCGGCACGCCCGGCGTCGCGGCGGACGCCGAGATGACCATGATGATGGCCGACGTGATGGAAGCGCTCGGCATCAGGCGCGGCGACTACGTCATCCGCGTCAACAACCGCAAGGTGCTCGACGGCGTGCTCGAGGCCATCGGCCTCGGCGGCGATCCCAACGCCTCGCGCCGGCTGACCGTGCTGCGCGCCATCGACAAGCTCGACAAGTTCGGCGCAGACGGCGTCAGGCTGCTGCTCGGCAAGGGCCGCTGGGATGGCGGCAAGGAAGGCGAGGGCGACTTCACGAGGGGTGCGGACCTCGACGAGGCCGCGATCGACATCGTCATCGCCTTCACCGAAGCCGGCGCCGATGACGCCGCCACCACCGTCGAGAACCTGCGCGCCGTTGTCGCCGGCAATGCGCGCGGCACCGAAGGCGTCGACGAACTCGCCCAGATCGGCTCGCTTGCGGCTGCTGCCGGCTATGACGACGGCCGCATCAGGATCGACCCCTCTGTCGTGCGCGGTCTCGAATATTACACGGGCCCCGTCTTCGAGGCCGAGCTCCTGGCCGAGATCCCCAACGACGAGGGGCAGGTCGTGCGCTTCGGCTCGGTCGGCGGCGGCGGCCGTTACGACGGTCTCGTCTCGCGCTTCCGCGGCGAGCCGGTGCCGGCCACCGGCTTCTCCATCGGCGTGTCGCGCCTGATGACGGCGCTGAAGAACCTCGGCAAGCTCGACACGTCCGACGTTATCGCTCCCGTGGTCGTACTGGTCATGGACAAGGATACGGAAAGCCTCGGCCGCTACCAGAGAATGGTCACCGACCTTCGCCGCGCCGGCGTGCGCGCCGAAATGTATCTCGGTGGTGCCGGCATGAAGGCGCAGATCAAATATGCCGACCGTCGCGGTTCGGGCATCGTCGTCATCCAGGGTGGTGACGAGCGTGGCAGGGGCGAGGTCCAGATCAAGGACCTGATCGAAGGCGCCCGCCTTTCGGCCGAGATCACCGACAACGCCGAATGGCGTGCCGCCCGTCCGGCCCAGATCACCGTGCCGGAAGCCGATCTTGTCGCCGAGGTGAAAAAGATCCTCGCCGCGCAGGCGGAAGAGCGCAGCCGTGGCTAGTGGGTTCAGCGCCTCGTCGCGCCCCCCTCTGGCCTGCCGGCCATCTCCCCCACGAGGGGGGAGATCGGCAGTTCCGACCTATGCGCCGCATCTGGGGCGTTGGCGATCGGCTGCAAGCGAACTGAAGGCTGATCTCCCCCCTTGCGGGGGAGATGGCCGGCAGGCCAGAGGGGGGCAACATCGAGCGCCAACCTCTGCCGCAATGACATTGGTGCCCGCATGAACGCGCGCTATCCGGCGATCGCGGCCGACATCCTCAAGCTCTTTGCCGCGCGCGGGGCCGATGCGGTCGACGTGCCGGTGCTGCAGCCGGCCGATCCGTTCCTCGACATGGCCGGCGAGGACCTGCGCCGCCGCATCTTCCTGACCGAAAGCGAGACGGGTTCGGCACTCTGCCTCAGGCCGGAATTCACCATCCCGGTCTGTCTCGACCACATCCGCACCCGCTCGGGCACGCCGCGCCGCTATTCCTATCTCGGCGAGGTCTTCCGCCAGCGTCGCGAGGGTGGCAACGAGTTCTTCCAGGCCGGCGTCGAGGACCTCGGCGACAAGAACATCGCCGTCGCCGATGCGCGCTCTGTGGCCGACGCGCATGCGCTTCTCACGCTTTGCCTGCCCGGCAGGAGCCTCACGGTTACCCTGGGCGACCAGGCGATCTTCGAGGCGGTGCTGGCGGCCCTTGGCCTGCCGCGCGGCTGGCGCATGCGGCTCGCCCGCGCTTTCGGCTCGGCGGAGCAGCTGGCCGCCGCACTCGACGATCTGGCAGCACCCACCCGCAGTTCCGCTCTCGCCGAGCCGGTCGCTTCGCTCGTCGCCGACGGCGACCTCGATGCGCTGGCGGCGCACATCGCCGAAGGCATGGAGCAGGCGGGGCTGTCGCCGTCCGCCGGCCGCACGCCCACCGACATCGCCCGCCGCCTGATCGAGCGGGCCGAACTGCGCAGCGTGCGCCTGTCGAGCGATGCCTTCGAGGCCCTCAAGCGCTTCCTGTCGATCCATGTCGCGCTGGACGCGGCCCCTGCCGCGCTCAATGAATTCGCCGCGGCTGCCGGACTGACGCTCGGGGCCGCGCTCGAGAATTTCTCCGCGCGCGCCGAGGCGATCGCCGGCCACGGCCTTGCCGCCGGCACGGTCCGCTACGATGCGGCCTTCGGCCGGCCGCTCGACTATTACACCGGCCTCGTCTTCGAGATTTCCGGCCCCGAGGCCGACCGGCCGCTGGCCGGCGGCGGCCGCTACGACCGGCTGCTGACGCTGCTCGGCGCCGGCAAGCCCATTCCCGGCGTCGGCTTCTCCGTCTGGCTCGACCGCATCGAAGCGCTCAGGGAGGCACGCTGATGACAATCTCGCTCGCGGTGCCGTCCAAGGGGCGGCTCAAGGAGCAGGCACTCGACGTGCTGGCCAAGGCCGGCTTCACGGTCAACCTGCCCGAGGACGACCGCCGCTACCGCGCCACCGTCGATGGCCGGCCGGACATCGAGATCGCCTTCCTCTCCGCCTCGGAGATCGCCGGCGAGATCGGCCAGGGCAATGTCGACCTCGGCATCACCGGCGAGGACCTCGTCCGCGAAAACCTCGCCGACTGGGAACGCAAGGCCGAGATCGCAGCCCGGCTGGGCTTCGGCCATGCCGACGTCATCGTCGCCGTGCCGGAGATCTGGCTCGACGTCGACACCATGGCCGATCTCGACGACGTCGCCGCCGATTTCCGCCAGCGCCATGGCCGCCGGCTGCGCATCGCCACCAAATACTGGCGGCTGACGCAGCAGTTCTTCTCGCAGAAGCACGGCATCCAGGTCTATCGCATCGTCGAGAGCCTGGGGGCGACAGAAGGCGCACCCGCGGCAGGCTCCGCCGACGTCGTCGTCGACATCACCTCGACCGGCTCGACGCTGCGCGCCAACCACCTGAAGATCCTGTCGGACGGCATCATCCTGCGCTCGCAGGCCTGCCTGGTGCAGTCACGCAGGAAGCGTAGTGCCGCCGACGAGGCCGCGCTCGCCGCATTCAACGCGACAATAGCGGCGGCCGTCGGCGGTTGACGCGCGCGCGCCCCGGGCACCGGCTTTGTCCGGGACTGCCGACTGTCCCCCGTGAAAAAAATAGGCCCGGTTTCCGGCCCGCCGCCGCTTGTGCATTTCGCCGTCGCTGTTTAGCTAGGCCTGAAACGGGTCAACCGAAGACGGATCACCGGACATGCGACTTGGCGGAAGGCTGGCTGCGGCCATCGAAGTGCTCGACGATATCGAGCGGCGGCACAGGCCGGCCGCCGATGCGCTCAAGGATTGGGGGCTTTCCCACCGCTTTGCCGGCGCCGGCGACCGCGCCGCGATCGGCAACATCGTCTACGACGCGCTGCGCCGCAAGCGCTCCGCCGGCTGGCTGGTCGGCGACGATACCTCCCGCGCCCTCGGCTTCGGCGCGCTCCTGCTCGAATGGAACCAGTCGGCCGAGGCCCTCAACCAGACGCTCGACGGCGACAAGTTCGCGCCCGAGCCGCTGACAGCCGCCGAGCTCAAGTCCATCGCCGAGCGCAAGCTCACGGACGCGCCCGACGTCGTGCGCGCCGACAGCCCCGACTGGTGTGCGCCGCTGCTCGAACGCGCTTTCGGCGCCGACTGGGTGGAGGAGGGCGCGGCGCTTGCCGCCCGCCCGCCGCTCGACATCCGCGTCAACACGCTCAAGGCCGACCGTGGCCGGGTCATCGCCGAACTCGAGGGAACGCAGGCCGCGCCGACCGCGCTAGCGCCGCATGGCGTGCGCATTCCGCCCATCGACGGCAGCGGCCGCCACCCCAACGTCCAGGCCGAGCCCGCCTTCCAGAAGGGCTGGTTCGAAATCCAGGACGAGGGCTCGCAGCTCGCCGCCGAACTAGCCGGGGCCGCGCCCGGGATGCAGGTGCTCGACTATTGCGCCGGCGCCGGCGGCAAGACGCTCGCGCTGTCGGCCGCCATGGACAATCGCGGCCAGATCTTCGCCCACGATTCGGAGAAGTCGCGGCTCGCGCCGATGTTCGACCGCCTCCGCCGCTCCGACAACCGCAATGTCCAGGTCGTCGCCCGGCAGTCCGAGCTGGCCGAGCTGTCCGGCCACATGGATATCGTGCTGATCGACGCGCCCTGCACCGGCAGCGGCACCTGGCGCCGTCGGCCCGACGCCAAATGGCGGCTCACCGACCGACAGCTCGACGTGCGCAAGGCCGAGCAGACGGCCATCCTCGACGCTGCCAGCACCTATGTGAAACCCGGCGGCCTCATGGTCTACATCACCTGCTCGGTGTTCGACGAGGAAAACGCCGACCAGGTCGAGGCTTTCCTCGCGCGCGCCGGGGCATTCTCGGCCGTCGATCACCGTGCCTTGTGGGCCAGCCGCTTCCCGGGCAAGGAGGGCGCCGTGCGCTTCGGCCGCCAGGGCCTGTCGCTCACCCCGATGCGGAGCGGCACCGACGGTTTCTATTTCGCCGCCATGCGCCGGGCCGCCTGATCGCCATTGGACGAGCGGCGCGGTTCCACCCGTGTTGCATCGCAGCATTTCCGATTGCCTGTCTTTCCTCGCTTTGCGATAAGCGTGGCGGAGGAGTTAGACATGGCATCCAAGAACGTTCCGGCACCGAACTATGATGAGCGGGTGAGGGCTTCCTTCGCGCGCCAGAGCGCCATGCGCACCATCGGCGCCGAGCTGACGCTGGTCGCACCGGGCACGGTGGAGATCGAGATGCCTTTTTCTGCCGGCCTCACCCAGCAGCACGGCTTCCTGCATGCCGGCGTCATCTCGGCGGCACTCGATTCCGCCTGCGGCTACGCCGCCTATTCGCTGATGCCCGAGAATTCCGGCGTGCTGTCGATCGAGTTCAAGGTCAACCTTCTGGCGCCTGGCCGCGGTGAGCGGTTCCTGTTCCGCGGCTCGGTCACCAAGCCGGGCCGCACCATCGTCGTTGCCGACGGCCAGGCCTATGCCTTCGCCGCCGACGGCGAGGCCAAGCTGATCGCCACCATGACCGGCACGATGATGGTGGTCGTCGGCCGCGACGGCATCGAGGGGTGAGGCCTATGGCCGAGGTCGTGCAGTTCTCGGGCCGCAACATCCTGTTCGTCATGGCCGTAGACGCCGAATATGGCGAACATCTGAGCAAGCTGTTCACGCCGTTGATGACCGGGGTGGGGCCGGTCGAGGCCGGCGTCGCGGTCGGCGCCGAGCTGGCGCGCCTGGCGGCTGCGAATGCCTTGCCGGATCTGGTCGTCTGCCTCGGCTCCGCCGGCAGCCGCAGGCTCGAACAGACCGAGGTCTACCAGGTCACCTCGGTGTCCTACCGCGACATGGATGCTTCCGCGTTCGGCTTCGCCAAGGGCACCACGCCCTTCCTCGGCCTGCCGGCCGCCTTACCCCTTCCGCTCCGCATCCCCGGCGTGAGGGAGGCCAGCCTGTCGACCGGCGGAGCCATCATTTCGGGCGCCGCCTACGACGCCTTCGCCGAGGACATGGTCGACATGGAGACCTTCGCCGTGCTGCGCGCCTGCCAGCTTTTCGGCGTGCCGCTGATCGGCCTGCGCGGCATTTCCGACGGCGCAAGCGACATCCATCATGTCGACGACTGGACCGAATACCTGCATCTCGTCGACGAGAAGCTGGCCCATGCCGTGCATCTGCTCGCCCAGGCGATCGCCAGGGGCGAGCTGACGTTCTAGCAAGTCAGCCGGCCGCGCGGGGCAAACCCTTGGCGTTGCCGAACAGCACGCCGAGCAGTTTCACCCTGACGTCGCGGTCCTGGTTGACATAGGTGACTGCGCCGGCTTCGTGGTCGAGAGCCCAGCGGCCGGTGGCGCCATTGTCCCAGTCCACGACATAGCCGCCATCCGCAAGCTTCCACACGCCCGTCCTCGCCTCGCCGTCGTCGAGCAGCATGTGGGCGACGTCGCCCGCTTCGAAATAGACGTAGGCTTCCTTGCCGTTGCGCTCGAGCACGTGGGTCGTGCCTGCCATCAGCACCTTCAGCGAGGCCTGGTCGAGAATTGCCATTGTCGTTTCCTTCCGCTATCAGATAGTCAAGTGTCTTGACGATATGCACGAATGGGAAAATGGTCAAGCAACTTGACGAAAATGACGCAAGACCGTTGCCCGACCACGTCGGTTGGCGCCTCTGGCAGGCGAGCCGCGTCTGGCAGGCGGAGTTCGCGGATACGATGCGCGCCGCCGGCCACGGCTGGTTCAGCGAAAGCCGCGCCGGGCTGCTCGGGCATATCGCCCGTCGCGGCACCAGGCAGGCGGCGCTCATCGATCGAGCAGGCATTTCCAAGCAGGCCGTGCAGCAGCTGCTCGACGGGCTTGAGGCGGAGGGGGTGATCGAGCGCGCCCCCGACCCCGAGGACAAGCGCGGCAAGCTCGTCCTCTACACGCCGAAGGGATTGGCCGCGCTCGACGATGGCGACCGCATCAAGCTGGAGATCGAGAATCGCTATCGCGACCGGCTGGGCGAGGGGCCTTTCGAAGCCTTGATGGCGGCGCTGCGCAGCCTCGCCGAAGCCCGGTCGGAGTGACCGCCCGGTCTGGCCGGAGCGTCCATTGCGGTCCGTACTTGTCACCCATGCAATCGAGCCCATTGCACAGAACTGATTCTTTCTTTAAACGCCCGCCATGAAGAACTCCGAGCACCCTGAAACCGTCCTCATCATCGACTTCGGCAGCCAGGTGACGCAGCTCATCGCGCGTCGCGTCCGCGAGGCCGGGGTCTACTCCGAGATCGTGCCCTTCCAGTCGGCCGCAGAGGCCTTCAAGCGGATCAATCCCAAGGCGGTGATCCTCTCGGGCAGCCCGCACTCCACCGTCGACATCGGTTCGCCCCGCGCGCCTGACGCCATTTTCGGCGCCGGCATCCCGGTGCTCGGCATCTGCTATGGCGAGCAGACCATGTGCGCCCAGCTCGGCGGCAAGGTCGAGGCCGGCCACCACCGGGAATTCGGCCGCGCCTATCTCGAGGTCCAGGACGACAGCCCGCTGTTCGAGGGTGTCTGGGCCAAGGGCACCCGCCACCAGGTGTGGATGAGCCACGGCGACCGCGTCACCGAGATCCCCGCCGGTTTCCGCGTCATCGGCACCTCCACCGGCGCGCCGTTCGCGGCCATCGCCGACGAAAAGCGCAATTTCTACGCCGTGCAGTTCCACCCCGAGGTCGTGCATACGCCGGACGGCGCCAAGCTCCTGCGCAACTTCGTCCACAGGATCGCCGGCATCGAGAGCGATTGGACCATGCGCGCCTATCGCGAGCACGCGGTCGAGGCGATCCGCCAGAAGGTCGGCGACAAGAAGGTCATCTGCGCCCTTTCGGGCGGCGTCGACTCTTCGGTTGCCGCACTGCTCATCCACGAGGCCGTCGGCGACCAGCTCACCTGCATCCTCGTCGACCACGGCCTGATGCGCAAGCACGAGGCGGCCGACGTCGTCGCGATGTTCCGCGAGCACTACAACCTGCCGCTCATCCTCGTCGACGCTTCCGACCGCTTCATCTCGGCGCTCGAGGGCGAGTCCGACCCGGAGAAGAAGCGCAAGACCATCGGCCGCCTGTTCATCGAGGTCTTCGAGGAAGAGGCCAAGAAGCTCGGCGGCGCCGATTTCCTCGCCCAGGGCACGCTCTATCCCGACGTCATCGAGAGCGTCTCCTTCACCGGCGGCCCCTCGGTCACCATCAAGTCGCACCACAATGTCGGCGGCCTGCCCGAGCGCATGAACATGAAGCTGGTCGAGCCGCTGCGCGAATTGTTCAAGGACGAGGTCCGCGTGCTCGGGCGTGAGCTCGGCCTGCCCGACGGCTTCATCGGCCGCCATCCGTTCCCCGGACCGGGCCTCGCCATCCGCTGCCCCGGCGGCGTGACCCGCGAGAAGCTCGAGATCCTGCGCGAGGCCGACGCCATCTATCTCGACGAGATCCGCAAGGCCGGCCTCTATGACGCGATCTGGCAGGCATTCGCCGTCCTGCTACCGGTCCAGACCGTCGGCGTCATGGGCGACGGCCGTACCTACGAATTCGTCTGCGCCCTGCGCGCGGTGACCTCGGTCGACGGCATGACCGCCGACTTCTACCACTACGACATGGCCTTCCTCGGCCAGGCCGCGACCCGCATCATCAACGAGGTGCGCGGCATCAACCGCGTCGTCTACGATGTCACCTCGAAGCCGCCAGGCACGATCGAATGGGAATAATTTTTGCCCCTCCAGACGTATCCGAAATCACGCTATAATACGACATAAGCCAATGAAAATGCTGAAGAAATCTCTCCGATACTTTCAGCATCTATCGCCGGGTTAGCCTCCCGTTTGACGGTGTGGCCGGCGGTATGGCGCGTCTTGTCTCAACCGAAAAACGCATATACCGTCAGGGGCAAGAGAGCTTCTGACGGTATATTTTTTGGCCTAAGCAACTGTAAGTGCTAAATAAAATCCTCTCAGGCGGCGCAATTTTGGCCTGACGGTATAATTGGTTGCTCTCCTGCATTTTTTGACCGGTCTGGAGGGTGCAGATGCTGACCGACACCGCTATCAAGGCACTGAAACCAAAAGATAAATTATACAAGATTGTGGATCGTGACGGTATGTACGTCGTGGTCCAACCTTCGGGTTCAATCGTGTTCCGCTTGGACTACCGGCTCAACGGCCGTCGGGAGACCTTGACGTTGGGTCGTTATGGCCCGGCGGGTCTGTCTCTGGCCCGGGCGCGTGAGAAGCTGATTGATGCCAAGCGCGCCATTTCCGAGGGTCGTTCGCCGGCGCAGGAAAAGCAGCGCGAGAAGCGGAGGATCAAGGAAGCCAAGAGCTTCGGCCAGTTCGGTGAACGCTGGCTTCAGGAAGCGAGGATGGCGGACAGTACACGCGCGATGCGGCGGTCGATCTTCGAGCGCGACATCCTCCCGGCGTTTCGCAATCGACTGCTAACCGAGATCCTGCCAGAGGATCTGCGCGGGTTGTGCGCGAAGGTAAAGGAACGCGGGGCGCCGGCAACAGCGGTCCACGTCAGAGACATTGTGAAGTTGGTTTTCGCCTTCGCCATCCTGCACGGGGAGAAGGTCGCCAACCCGGCCGACGAGGTTGGCCCATCGTCGATCGCGACCTTCGTGCCGAAGGACAGGTCGCTATCTCCCGCGGAGATCCGCATCATGCTCGGACAGCTTGAGCATGTCCCGACGCTGCCGACGATCCGTCTCGGGATAAAGCTGATTCTGCTCTCGATGGTGCGAAAGAGCGAATTGCAGGATGCAGTCTGGGACGAGGTCGATTTTGAGAACGCCGTCTGGTCGATCCCCAAGGAGCGAATGAAGCGCTCGAAGGCGCACAACGTCTATCTATCGCAGCAAATGCTCGACATCTTCATCGCTCTCAAGACCTGCGCCGGTAACTCGAAATACGTCCTGCCGTCGCGCTACGACGCTGACGCGCCGATGTCGCGGGCCACGTTCAATCGGGTCACGACGGCGGTGGTGGTGCGGGCCAAGAAGGAAGGAATGCCGCTGGAGTCCTTTACGGTTCACGATCTCCGACGCACCGGCTCGACTCTGCTGAACGAACTGGGCTTCAACAGCGACTGGATCGAGAAGTGCTTGGCGCACGAGGATGGCCGATCCTCACGGGGCATCTACAACAAGGCGGAATATGAGCATCAGCGCCGGCACATGATCCAGGAATGGTCCAACATCGTGGACGCTTGGGTCGTGGGGGAGAAATACACGCCGACCCTTTATCCGCCGACAATGGACCTGCTTACGCCCGAGCCGGATGTTTGATGGGGCGGGTCTTGCGAAGCTGGACATCGGGCATGGGTGCGCGTTTCACGGTTTTCGCGCGCGAGGCGCGGCGGCGCTCCTCGAGCCAGGCTTCGACTTCGGCGAGGTCCCAGACCACGCAGCGAGACGTAAGATAGAAGCGCTGCGGAAATTCACCGCGCTGCTCCATGTCGTAGATGGTCGTGTCGGCCAACGGGACGATTTGCCGAAGCTCATGGCGCCGGATGGTCCGTGTCACGGCGAGAGGTTCTTGTGATTTCATCAGAGGACTCCGTCAGCCATTGGGTTCGACGGATAGAAGTCGATAGACGACGTTGAAAGAAAGCCCGGATTGAGGGGCGTAGAACAGTATCGCGCTCTGGCGTGCATATCGGATAAGGCGCGGCCATCGCCGCGCCCAGCCAGACCTCCAATCGGTTTATTTGGATGATCGTCGATACCGGCCCTTCCGGCGTGAGCCGACGTAGCATATGAGACCAGCCACCTTGAGCGCGGCGATGTCCCGACGCGCGGTTTTCAGGCTAACCGCCCACATTGCAACAATATCCCGTGCGTCACTTCGACCTGCCGCGACTCGGTCGAGAAACCAGTGCTGCCGCTCGTTGAGTTCGGCCCGATCAGGGACATTTATAGGGTCGCGTTCAGGGACACGTTCAGGGACATTTTTCCGCGCGCCCGTTGCCAATCGTCCCCCTGCGGCTTCCCCGGCGGCATAGGCTTCGCGCGCTCTGACCAGGGAAATGCGATCCACTGGCCCGGTCAGCGGGATGGCTGCCGGCCCATCAATCAGGCCGAGAACGAAGGCCCTGATGACTGGGGACGAGACCACCAGCCGCAGGAAATAGACGCTGTCTGGCCCGTGCTGGCCTGAGAGCCAGTGCTTGACGGTTCGCTCGCTTGCGTCCGTCTGGCGCATGAGCTGCTTAATCGCGCGGCGACTGTCGCCATGCTCTTTGCGTAGCAGCTCAGCGATGGTCCGCGCATAGACTTCGCGTCCGCCAAGAACGCCTGTCCATAGGGGTAATTTCCTGCCCGTTTTCGGCAACATCTTCCGTTTTCTCCGCAGCTAAACTGTTCCAGTGCGGAGTGACGGCAGAGGCCCGTCATGCGCTGCGGCGGTAGGTCGCCCGGACCGCCGCAGGCAAGTTCGTGAGGCGTAATGTGATGAGCCGGAGAGACTACGATAATGATCGGTCAGAGCAGCCCGAACGTCCTCTTCGGGCTGCCGAATACGTCCGCATGTCGACGGATCATCAGAAGTATTCGACGGAAAACCAATCCGACGCGATCAAGCACTATGCCGAGGCGCGCGGAATCGAGATCGTCTGTACCTACGCCGACGAAGGAAAGAGCGGGCTCAGCGTCGATGGTCGTGATGCGTTCAAGCGGCTGATCGCGGACGTCGTGGAAGGCCGCGCCGACTTTGAGATGATTCTTGTCTACGACGTGAGCCGCTGGGGGCGCTTCCAGGACACCGACGAAAGCGCCTACTACGAATATATCTGCAAGCGCGCCGGCGTTCGTGTCCAATACTGCGCCGAACAGTTCGAGAATGACGGAAGCCCGATCGCGGCCATCATCAAGGGCGTGAAGAGCGCCATGGCCGGGGAATATAGCCGTGAGCTTTCCGTCAAGGTTTTCGCCGGCCAGGGGCGCCTGATCGAGAAAGGGTATCGTCAGGGAGGCCCGGCGGGTTTCGGACTACGGCGAACGCTCATCGATGAGCACGGCGCTATCAAGGGGTGTCTTGAACGCGGCGAGCAGAAGAGTCTCCAGACTGACCGCGTTATCCTGACACTCGGCCCGGCCGAGGAAGTCGATCTGGTTCGCGAAATCTACCGGGCGTTCGTCCATCAAGGGTATAGCGAGAGCGAGATCGCGGCCGATCTCAACAGGCGGGGTATTTCCACCGACCTTGGGCGACCCTGGACCAGGGGAACCGTCCACCAGATTCTCATCAACGAGAAATATGTCGGCGACAACGTATGGAACCGCCGCTCTTTCAAGCTGAAGAAGAAGCGCGTCCGGAACGATCCCGGTATGTGGATCAGGGCGCAGGATGCGTTTGCGGCCGTCATCGAACGCGAACTGTTCGAGGCGGCCAGGACCATCATCGGTGTGCGCTCCTTCCGGCTGAGCGACGAAGAGATGCTGCAATCTCTGAGGGCGCTTTATCAGCAAAAAGGTTTGCTCTCCGGCATCGTCATCGACGAATCCGATGGGATGCCGTCCAGCAGCGCCTACAGCTCCCGCTTTGGCAGCCTGCTTCGCGCCTACGGTCTCGTGGGCTTCACGCCGGATCGCGATTACCGCTACGTTGAAATCAACCGCGAACTGCGAAAGCTCCATCCCGGTATTCTTCGTGAGGTGCTCGACGGATTGCGGGCAACGGGCAGCGATGCCTGGCAGGATCTCGAGGCCGACCGGATAGTCGTCAACGGTGAGTTCAGCGTCTCGTTGGTGATCGCGCGGTGCATCGAGACGCCGACCGGGCTCCTTCGGTGGAACCTGCACTTCGATACCTCGCTCGCGCCCGACATCACGATTGTCGCGCGGATGGATAGAGCCAATCGCGCGCCGTTCGACTTCTATCTGTTCCCCCGCATTGACATGCTCTCCGAAAAGCTGCGGCTAGGAGAGGAGAATGCGCTCGCGCTCGATGCCTACCGCTTCGACGACCTTGAGCTTCTCTATGACATCGCCGCGCCTGTTCCTCTTGGGGAGGCCGCCTGATGCCTGCTGTTCGACCGAACAAGATCGCAATGATCCCTATCTCCCGGATCACGGTTCTGAACCCTCGCGCACGCAACAAGCGCCAGCATCGGGAGATCGTGAACAACATCGAAGCCATCGGCTTGAAGAGGCCGATCACGGTGAGCCGCCGCGATGGCGCAGGCGGGCCGAGATATGATCTCGTCTGTGGTGAGGGCCGGTTGGAAGCCTTCCAGATGCTTGGTCAGACCGAGATTCCGGCCGTGGTGATCGAGGCCAGCGAAAGCGAGTGCCTCGTCATGAGCCTGGTCGAGAATATCGCCCGGCGCACGCCGCGGCCTATCGATCTCATGAAGGAGATCGGCGCGCTACGATCTCGCGGTTACAACGACGCTGCCATCGCGGAGAAGATCGGTGTCGGGGCATCCTGGGTGAACATGATCGCGTCGCTACTCGAGCGTGGCGAGGAACGGCTGGTGTCCGCCGTAGAAACCGGGCTCATTCCGATCACCTTGGCAATGGAGATTTCCAAAGCCGAAACGGAAGAGGCGCAGAACCTGCTCCTCGACGCCTACGAGACCGGCAAGCTTCGGGGCAAGAAACTTGCCGCGGTTCGACGTCTGCTGGAAATGCGGATGCGCAGCCAGCGCAAGGGTGGATTGCCTGTCGGGCGGTTGGGCCGAAAGGGCACCGGCGTCCGTCGGATGACGGCCGCCGATCTCATGCAGGTCTATCAGCGGGAGGCGGAAAAGCAGCGTCTTCTGGTCAAAAAGTCGGACTTCACCCAGACCCGGCTGCTGTTCGTCGTCGAGGCGCTGAAGGATCTGCTCGGCAATGACGGCTTCATCAATCTGTTGAGGGCGGAGGGGCTGGCGACCATGCCACGCGCGCTCAAGGCCCGTGTGTCGGGAGACGATCATGACTGAAGAACCGAAGGATCGGGATGACGGTCGTATCCATTTTGGCTTCGACCGCGATTTTCTGACGATCCCCGTCGCGGCGATCGTTCCGCTGAAGACGTTGCCGCCCGGCGCCAGGGAGAGCCGATCCTATTCGCAGGTGCTGAGTTCGATCAAAGCGATTGGTCTGATCGAAGCGCCCGTCGTCATGGCAGACGAAAAGAATGTCGGAACCTGGTTTCTCCTCGATGGTCATCTGCGGCTTGAGGCGCTGAAGGAACTCGGCATCTCCGAGGTCGAGTGCCTGCTTGCGGCTGACGACGACACCTACACCTACAACAAGCGCGTCAATCGCATCCCGCCGATCCAGGAGCATCGGATGATCGTGCGGGCAATGGACCGGGGCGTGTCATCGACCGACATCGCCGCAGCCTTGAACCTTCAGGTCGAGTCTGTGCTGCGGCGATTCCGGCTTCTGGAAGGGATCAGCCCCGAGGCGGCCGAGATGTTGAAGGATACGCCCTGCTCGATGAAGGTGTTCGACATCCTGCGCCAGATGACGTCGGTTAGGCAGATCGAAGCCGCAGACCTGATGATCGGTCAGAACAACTTCACGGTCATGTTTGCGCGCGCGCTGCGTGCGGCGACGTCCGAGAACCAACTCGCCGCCGCCCGCAAAGGAAAAGGGGGAGGCAAGCCAACGCCCTCGGGCCAGCAGATCGCCCGCATGGAACGCGAGTTGGCCGCGCTTCAGACCCAGGTGAAGTCTGTCGAGGAAACCTACGGCATCGACAATCTGCATCTGACCGTCGCCCGCGGCTATGTCGCCAAGCTACTGGCGAACAACCGGGTGGTTCGCTGGCTGGCGACCCATCAACAGGACTATCTCGGCGAGTTTCAGAAGATCGCCGAGATCGACACGCTCGGCCCGATCGCGGAAACGCCGGGCGCCTGAGTCAGATATGGGGACCCGGACCCGATAAGCGCGGGGACCATGGGAGAAGCCGCACCGTGGGGCGGATCAAGCATGGTGGTGGGAATGGCGGCGAACCCGCATGAAGCCCACCAGGCTGGTCCACATATAGCCAGCCGCATGAGGGGGCGCTTGCCCCGCATGAGCAGGACGTGCGTGCCGGACGCGCCGGCCGGCACGCACGTTATTCATCGCGGTGCTTCTGTCGTGAGAATGCCGACAGATCGAGGGTCAATGCTTGCAGCGACCGCGTCGTTTCCACGTCGTGATGGGTCAGGTGATCAACAAGATCCTCCTGGTCCGGCTGCCCCAAAGCAAGGCGATAGAGCAGCCTCTGCGTCCTCAATTTTGCGAAACGATCAATATCGCGGCTTTGGGGAAGCGCGAACAAATGTCGCTTCAGTTCCGCACCTTCCATCGCCCACCAAGGGCTGAGGCCGGTTTTGTCGTCCGCGAACGCCTTGTCGGCGTCGCGTGCGATAATATCCCACGGCGACGATGCTTGGCCGCGTGCCTGGGCCAACGCTTGTTCACCCAGTTTTCGAGCGAGCGGTTGTCGGACAGTCAGTCCGCCGAAGCGCTGGACGCGACCTTCTCGTTGCTCCAGGTCAACCGGGCTGGAACAAAGATCCCAGTGGCCGAGCCTGTCGCACCAGCTATGGAAGTCGAGACCTTCCTGTCCGACAGAGGTCGTTGCCAGGATATGGGGCCAGAATGGCGTATTGAACGCGCTGCGGATTTCCTCAGAGCGCGCCGGTGGCGGTTCATTGACATCATGATCCTGCCGATGCGTCTCTGTCTCAGTGCCCCCAAACGGCACCGCAGCGTGACAGCGGATACGGATCTTGTCCTTTTTCTTCGCGCCCTTGAACCCGAAAGTGCCGACGTTCGCTGCAAGCGCCGCCGACAGATCCTCGATCAGTCCATCAGGATTGACCTTGGATTTGCGCAGCCAGAAATGTTCGTCGAGGACGGCTTCCAAGCAGCCATCGATGCACGCATTCTGATATTTCTGCGTGGCGTCCTCACCGGGCAAGATCGACCAGAAAACGGGGCGATCCAGATAGGTGCGCAGCCTCGTCCAGCAGAAGCGCACAAGTCGCGCGAAATGCTGCTCCTGGTAATCGAAAAGGTCCGGCAGATGGCGATAGAGTGCCCGGCCCGTCACGACGCCCGGGGCGCCGAGAGCCATATCCACCAGGGCGTCCAGCTCCCACCGGCTCAGCCAGGTGATCGCCTCGGCCTCTTGACGCTGCTTGAGCAAGGTTTGAAGCGTCGCATCCTTCGGGGCGACCCGACCCCAGTTCTTCTGGACCGCCGCGAACTCCCGAGCCAGCGGCGCCTTTTGCGCGCGCTCAATGGCCGCGAGGATCGCCCACGCCGGTTTGCGGCGTCGGTTGCTTCGCGCATTCGGAGCCTCCGGCGCGATGGACGGTGGCAGTGCCTGAATAATCTGCTGCCGCGCCCTGGCCCTGATCTGCTTGATCGCTGCCTTGCCCTTCACATCGAGGGGATCGACGGCGCGGATCAGGAAGGGGCTTGGGTGAAACAGGGCGAGCGTGGGGCCTTGGTTCGGCTTCGGATTCAGGTGGCGTTTCTTCCACGCAGCGGCATACGGAAGATTGCTTTTCGCCACGCATTTGCGCTCGACCTCAAGGCTGACAAGGGCTGCCAGGCTTTGCGGTGTGGCCCTGAACCGGCTGAAGATCAGCATCTTGGGCGATTGCGTTATCTTTGCCCATGGGCCGGAAGGCGCCCACCAAGTCAGCGACGGCAACACCCACGGGAGGGCAAGGGCCTCCGTTGGCACAAGGCCGTTGAGGGCCCGGAGCTTGGCGCTTCCCCAACCCTCTTTGGGCGGTTTGAAGCAATTGGTGACTCCGAGCCGGGGGACGCTGCGCGTGGCCGGAAAATCTATGTCGCGAGAAATCTGGTATCGGTCCCCCAACGCTTGAGCGGGGAGTGGCACTGACAGCCAGTAGGCGATCGCGCTGCCTGCGAGCTTGGGCGACACATGGTCGGTGAAATGGCGATAGACGTCGAGATCGTGGGGCTCAATCCTTACGGAGGGCGGCGCAGGCTCTCCGGCATGGTCGGAAACCGGACGCTCGGTCCGCGACATGAGCGGTGTAAGGAGCGCCTCGAGATGATGCTTGAGCGCTTGCGCCTCTTCGATCGCCGCCGTGCGGCTATCGGGCGGCAGGTGGCCGATCAAATGCAACAGATCGCCAAAACGACGAAATTGGGATTCGGCCTCGGCGCGTACAGCCGACCCGCCCAGAAATTCGATAATCTCGAAAAATTCGACATGGGGGGCAGCCCCAGCGCCGCTTTCCCAGCGCTCGGCATAGAAACGGTAGGGCGTGGCGGACAGGAGGAGGATCGGCGGCGGCGTCCCGCCATCTGTTCCCGCCAGCAGTTGACGCGCCAGGGGATTATCGGCGCCTGCATTGAGCAGTTCGCGATAGCATTGGAACTCGTCGAAAATTACGAGATCGGGCGGGGCGGAATCCAAAGCGGCTTGAGCGAGCGCCTTCCGCATCCGGCCCAAGCTCTGACCATGTTTGCTCGTATCGATCGCGTGCAGAATGTTTTCACGGGCCGGCTTGCCAAATTCCGCGCGCAACGCTCGGCCATAGGCCGCCTTGAAGAGGGCGGAGACATTGTCGAACTTGCCCTGAGCCTCTTCGCACGCCCATGGCCAGCCGGACGTTGCGCCATATTCCATATAGCCTTCAGGAAAGGCCGCGGTCAGGCCGGGGTAGAGTTCGTCCAACAGGAGCTTGATGAACGCGCGTTCGACAGCCTTGCCGCCGTAGAGGCGCTGCGAGCTGGAGAATGATGTGGTGGGCGTAAAGGCATAAAGCCGGAGCTTTCCCTTGCGCTTTTCCTCGAACGGAATGAGACCGACACGGTCGATGATGGAGAGTGCGTCCTTGGCGTCGTCCTTCTCGAGGAAGCGCAACAGCTCGGCCTTGTTCTGGTCCGCGACTTTGAGCCCGCTCGTAATATAATAGACCGTGAACTTACGCGCTTTGCTCGCCAATGCCGCAAGCGTGTCTCGGGCGACAACGGTTTTTCCGAGGCCGACTTCGTCCGCGACAAGGAACCGGCGCAGTGGGTTGCCTCCCGACAGGGCGACAGTTGCAGCCTTGACCGTCGCGGCCTGGAAGGGTTTCGATCTTGCGCTCATGAGGCAAGCCGGGAGCGCGCGATGGCCCAGATCTGAGCGAGTTCGTTCAAGTCAGCTCTCTCCGCTTCGCTCAGATTTTCGCCGTGGGCGAGAAGCGCATCCACATAGGGCGCAAAATGGCGATCGACCCGGCCGAAGGCTTTTCGGTCGCGTGCCCAAGCCGTGAGAATATCCTCCAATGTGAGGCGGTCATAACCCAGGCTTTGGGGGCGGTTGCCCCGCGATCCGACATCTTCATCCCATGCACCGCTACCGACCGGAAGCGTGTCGCCGCCGAGCATCGCACGCATCCAGTCATGAAACGCGCGAAGTCCCATGTGGCTGGCCAGCGCTGCTAGATCCCGCTGCTCTTCGAGAGGCGGATCGACGGTGACGCGCTGCATCCATCGTAAAGCGCCGTCTGGGCCGCTTATCCGGACCTGAATGAAGGCAGACTGGAGTGACAACGGGATCGGCCCAAGACCGAGGCGGACAGCATCGGTCGGCCAAGGCAGCAGATCGCCATTTGCAGATCCGGCGTGCAGCACATGGTCGGGGTAAGCGAGCGAAGGAAGTGCCCGCGCGTCTATAGAGAAGCATTCCCCGTCTCGGCGCAGAACCGGGTCCCAGGAGGCCATGAGCACCTTGCGAGACTCTTCCAGAGCATCGGCCGCACTCATGCTGCGCAGGTCCGTGGCGGCGAGTTCCTCTATGGTGACAGGCGTCGCTTTGCCAACCAGGAACGCCAGGCCGGAAGCGAACGCTTCGCCCGCCTCGAGTTCGACCATGATTTCCGAGTTTCGCCCCGACCATGCCCTTTCGGTGGCATTGGCGCTCCCGACCCTCAAGATGGTCTTCTCGCCCGAGTGGAAGCAGAAGATCTTCGCATGGAGGGCCAGGGGCGCCGGCTCCACATCATCTTCGGCCACAGGTTCGGTGCCGGGCAGAGCGAGTGTGGACTGGTCAGCAAGCACGTCCGGCGCCGCATAGGCCAGGATTTTCGAGAAACCGGTCAGCGACTTCCTGGATCGGCCGGCCATTTCGGCAAGAGCCGGCATCGACGAAATCAGCGTTCTGGATCCCGCGGCCCCCCAGTTGCCCGCTTTTTTCAGAAAGTCGGGCGACAGGAACGGGCTGATGATCGTTATGCCATCGACCGGGCCGGACGGTGGCTCCGCTGGCAAGGGAACACCTTCATCCAGCCCATTGAGGATGCCGCGTAGGCGAAAACCGTCCGGTGCGTCCCACCAGATCGACTCCAGTTGCTCCGAGATGTCATCGGCATCCTCGCGCGATGCGCAGCGTGCGAGGGTGCTCCCGATCGCGCCGACGCCAGGGAGCCGAACCCGCCCCTTCGCGCGCTTTTCGCTGCCGTCCAGCAAAACGCCGGCGTCGAGATCCTGAGATCGCGTGAGGTTTCGGCTGCCAATCCAGAGCTTCCAGCGGGTTTCCCCTTTGGGGCAGTTATAGGCAACCAAAGCAATCTTCGGATGCCAGCTACGCTCGTGTTCATCGTAGGGTTGCTCAACGATGAACTGATCGAGGATGCCCGCGATCCGGGGGAGAGCGACCGGGCGGGCGATCCGCCCGCGCTGGATGATGATCTTGACGTGATCGCGCAGCCTGTCGATCGCTTCGGCAAAATCGACGGCCGTTCCACTGCCCTTGTCATTGTTACGACCAATCAGGGCGAGCAACGCCGCAGCGACCGCGGACAGGTCGACCGAGTAGGTCGCGAACAACGCGAGCTTGACCGTCTCCAATCGCCCGGGCCGCAGTTCGTCGAGGTAGGGTTGGCCGTGCCAAGCTTGCCGATCGCTCATGCGACAGCTTCCAGATCACGCAGGAGCCGTTTCACATTCCCCCAGCGATAATGGAGCGGCTCGGCGCGACCATGGCGCTCGCCTTGCCATTCCATGCGCCGATCGACGCCGAACTGGTTGCTGGCGAGACGCGCGCGATCATCCTTCCTGCTGACCTCCGCCCGCGCATACACGTCGAGCAGCGGCATCGGATCCTTGCTATTTGCCCGAACCCAGGCCGAAGTTTCTTGCAAAACGCCCTCAACCGCAGGCGGGAGGTGCCCGATTTCGGCGAGAAACAGGTCCATATCCAGCCGGGAGGCCAGCCCGCCCCATTGCTCGACGGCGTCTTTCAGCGCGGCGCGGTGCAAATTTGGCTGTGGTCGCTTGTCGCGTGTTTCCTTGAGTGTCTCGACCTGAGCCGCATAAATTGCCCTGCCAATCGCGGACAGCGCCGCCGCCTGGCCGGCCCGCTTCAGCATGGCGGCCTCCTTACCGGCAAGTGCAAGAATTTCGCTGTCCCAGCAGTGGTCGGCCTCGCCGAGAGACTTTCCGACCAGCTTCGACAAGAGCGATGGCTCGCCCGGATCAGTCGGCGAGCGAACGGCGCGCAGCTTGGTTGCGAGATAGATCTGCTCCGGCGGCAAAAGGTCGAGTGTAAGCTTTCCTCCGCCATCCCAGTCGCCGGGGGCATCGATCAACCCCGAGATTGGCCAGGCCACTGTCTCGAAGGGCTTGCCGTCATCGTCATGCAGGGCGCGTTTGCCGGATGCTGCCAAGAGCTTCGCCATATCCGGGCGGCTCCACGGCCGGCCATCAGGGCGGGCGCCGATCAGTCCCCATTTAGCGAGAGCCGTCCAATAGACATAGGCTGGTGGCTGGCTGATTACTCGGGGGAAGACCTCACCTCCGATCACGCCATCTTTCTCACCGCCCACCCCATCGATATATTTGAGGCGGCCGGTCAGCTCATGTTCGAGATCGGAGAAGGCTTGGCCAAAGTCCTTGGGAACAGGGCGCTTCGTCCGAAGGGTTTGGTAAAGCCAGGGGATGAGAAGCGCGTAGCGCAGCCGTGTGTGCAGAACCGACGTGCCGGGGAAGAAGTGATCGGCATAGCGCTGGTGGACGATGAGGAATCCGACCTCATCGCGCACCCCCGCTGCGCCGCCGAACATCATCTGTTCCGCCTGGCCCAGCGCCTTGCGCGACAAAAAGGTGAACCCAAAAGATGACACGAAGCCTGCCCCCACGGCGTGGTAAAAACTTACATCTCAAGAATATTGCCGATGCCCTACGGCATCATTCACTACCAATAATTTTCAACCTCATGGCGCGGGTTTCGAGCAAATAGGTCTCGACTCCCGCAAGCAGGTGCAAGCCTTCTTCACCGATTGCTTGCCGGGATAGTCCAGGTTGCACGATGCGGACGTCGAACTCGAAGCGGTGATCTTGCCACCCGACCTTGAGTTTCTTGATCGCGGCGGCTGAGCCTTGTTCAATCCGAGAGCTGAGACCACGGTCCCGGCGCATCTTTTCGCGCCTCAACATGTGTTGAAGCATGCGGCCCGGCCGGTCGCGCCACCGAGCAGACTTCTGAGCCTGGCCGCAAACCTCGTAGAGGTCGCTGAGCCGCGCGCCTGGTGTATCCGCGCCCGAATACTTGCAGTGATACAGGGTCACGGAAACGACGCTGTCGGTTATTCGCAGCGCCACGACATCAGCGATCTCGCCTTTGCCATCATCATCGAAGATCACATCATAGGGATCGGGGTCCGCCAACAGCGTGTCGATGACGAGACGTTGGACTGAGTCTGGGCGCTTGCTCGTGCCTTGCGACTCGACGCGGATATTGGCCTTCGACCAATCCCAGGCTTCGATCTTGTCGGACGGGTATGGTTCGATCGTTTCGCCTTCGGGCAGGGTGTAGAGGTGGCTGTAGATGAGCAGCGAGCCATCGCCGAAGTCGATCTGTGGCGAATCCTCACCGAAGGATTCCGAAAGCGTCTGCACCTTGCTGCCGATCTTGATCGTCGCCTTGGGGCCGGCGCGCTGGGGGTAGCGGGCATGCCCGTCGCTGAAGACGATCTCGAACTCGGCCGCGTGCTCATCGCTCCGCACGGCGAAGCACAGCGGTCCCGAACGAGCGTTATCGAGCAACTCGATATCGCATTCCGCGAAGGTTACGGGCTCATCGCCGAACGAGATCTCGATCCGCTCCTCGAACTGCATAATCAAAGATTCAGGCCAATGGATCGCCACGGGCGGAACAGCCGGGCGCTGGCTGATCTGGTGGGGGCGCATCGCGCTCTTGAAAACGCCGTCGGTCGTGATGCTGGGATCGTTCACCGTGCGGCCGACATCCTGACACCAGTCCACCCAGTCGGTCAGGTCATGGACCTTGGCGCTGGACCAGAACTTGCCCTTCGCCGAGCAGCCGCGTGAGGCCGGCACGCCGTCGAGAAAGCCGGTGGCGAAGATGTTGTTCTTGATCCGCGACTGGGATTTTGCGCTGTCGAGGCCGTCGGCGACGTCCACGCCCATATACATTGAATAGCGGACGCCGCGCCCCTGATGGTGGGTGAGGCCGAGGTTGCGCAGGATGAGGCGCTTGAAACCGTGGAGGCTGCGGAACACCTCCTCGCCTTCCACGCGGCGCGTCGTATCGCCGCAAACCGCCTTTGCCAGGCGGTCGAACGGTCCCTTGGCGGAACTGCTGATATAGAGCAGGCCACTTGCCTGATCCCAGTGGAGCATATGCAGATCCCAGGTGACGTTCACTGCCTGCTGCGCCGAGGTCCAGCGCGCCTGTTCCTCCGCCCGAGTCACGAAGATCGCGACCCGTTGATGCGGGTTCAGTTTCATGCCGAGATAGACGCCGGGATTGTAGAGTTCCTCCGCGCGGAACGGATCCCAGGCGTCACAGGACGTTCGGTAGAGGACCGCGTTCATTTTCGGCTCGAGGGTCTGGAGCGGAATGTCGCTTAGATCGCCCGAAAAGCCTTTGAACATCTCGGCGCGGCGAACCTGGCGTTCGATCTTTGCCGAACTGAGCGCCTCCACCAGCGCGTTCCAGTCGGCGTCCTCGGCGTAGAGCTTGGCCAGCGCGCGATCGACATCGTCGATGCCGGTATTGGCGATCACCGTCGCATCACCCAGGGTCGGATCCTGGCGGGTGAAGCGGCCGACGAACTGGATCGTCACCGCCACGCTCTTGTGATGATCGTGTAATGCAGCGATCTTCAGCTCGGGCAGGTCGAAGCCCTCGCCGAGCATATCGACGCATACGATGATCCGGCTCTCAAAGCGGCGTAACGCTGCCAGATTTTCGCGCCGCTCCTTCAGCGATTGCTGGCTGTGGACGATGACAGGCCGGTAGTCCGGATAGGCCGCCGCATAGAGGCTATGCAGGTGTTTGGCGCGTTCGATGGTGCTGCAACGGGCCATCGCCAGATGGTTAAGGCCGGCGTCCAGGTCCGAGGTGAGCACTTCGCCGAGCTTGTCGATGATCGCCTGGTCGGCGTCGGCTTGATCCAGCCCGAATACGGCCTCGAAGCGGATCGGCTTGAAATAGCCTTCCTGCTGCGCCTTCTTGAGTGGATAGGTGTAGATGAACTCCCCATCGACGCGGCCACCATCCTCACGAAACGGGGTGGCGGTGAACTGGATCACCGGAATGGGCGGCTCGTGCTCGGCGAAGAGCCCGCGAAAGGACTTCCACGTCCGTGCCCCGATGTGATGCGCCTCGTCGATAAAAAGTGCGGAGGCACGGGCCGCCATCCGTTCCTGCACCGGCGCTTCGGCGCGGCCCGCGATCTGCATCGTCGTGACGACGACATTGGCGCTGTCGAAGATTTTATCGACTTCGGCTTCGCTCGCCGGAATGTGTGAGAGCCGCATGACCAACGGAAAGGCCGCGGTCTCATCGAGACATTTCTGCTGTTTCAGGACGCCGAAGGTCTCGAACTTGCCTGCGATCTGCTCGCGTAGAGCATCGGTGGGGACCACCACCAGCAGGCGCTCGAACCGCCGGTTGGCATTGAGCGCCAGCATAGTCTCGGTCTTGCCCGTACCCGTCGGCATGACGATGGTGGCCGGGTCCGTCGATCGCGTCGCATGGGCAAGCGCGGCATGAAGCGCGCCGATCTGGGGCCGCCGCAAGCCAGGCTGCGCCGGCACACCATCGGCCGCAGCCCGTCCTTCGCGCAAATGAATGGCGTCGATCCAGGAGGCAGAAACCGCCTGGAGCCGCTCGACGCGCGCGGAACGATCCAGCGTGTTGATGCCGATCGGCAAAGCATTCATCCACCGGCCTGCACCCAGTTCGAGTGCTTCGACGATCTGTTCCGGCTCCGTTGCCCCTGGCACGAACAGAATGAGATCAGCCTCCAGCGGCGTGGCTGTCTTTGCGCTGATGACCTTCAGAATTTCGCCGGATTCCAGGGTTGTCTCGTAACCATTGACGCGGCGGATGGCGAAGGGACGAAGCCGGCAACGCACCCGGCGCGCAGGAACGGCCAACTGACGAACCGGGCTTCCCAGCACTTTGCCGTCGATGACAAGCCGAGCCGGCAAGAGCAGTTCGACCTCGGGATTGAAAAGGTCGTCCTGGTTGGGGCCGTTGGAGCGCGTGCGGGAGGCCATCGCGTCGCCTTCCGTCAGGCCGACACGGTCTGCGGCGAAGGCGAGACGGCAATCACCGTTCCTCTCGTCATCAGCACGATCAGTCCGCGCTCGGCGCCCGTCATGTTCAGATAGGCGCTCACCTGCGCATGATAGTGATCGAGCGTCTGAGCGTCGGGGTTCACGTCGCTTTTCCAGTCGACCACCACGACTGGCTGGCCATCTTCTCCAACTGTCAGCGCGTCGGCGATCCCGGCCGTCGCGGTTTCCACGCCGTCATTCGCCTGGGCGGCATAGACGGGAAATTCGGCCAGGAGACCGGGTCGCAAGGCGGCGATGTCAGGCAGGGCCAGAGTGCGAGCGACACAGGCCGCCAGTTCGTCGGCCGACAGCCCAGTGGCTGGATCGGAGACAGGCGACCGGCCAATCGAGCGGATGAGATCGGCCGCCCGCTCAATCAGCGCCGCCTCGGCTTCCGGGGTTTCCCCGGTCAGCACCTCTTCGATGAGCTTGTGGAGGATCAGCCCGCGCTCCCTGCCTCCCTGCACCGGGGCGACGACTTCCAGTTCGGGGGGCTGGCCGTCAGCAGAGCCGGTCCAGAGGGACGCCTCCTCTTCCCGGAGCACGGTCCCGGCGGTGTTTTCATCGCGGCTGGGTGCAAGCCAGGTCAGCCGCGTCTGTGCAGCAGCGATGATTTCAGCTTCGGCGGCGAAGATCGCGCGTGTCTGGGTGTTGTCCACTCCCGCGCGCGCGGCCGTGAGGCTGGCGTGCAGATGCGAGACATCGAGGCCGGGAAGGTCGGCGAGCGATAGATCGACGAGACCGATCCATGCCGATTTCGACGGCGTAGTGTCGAGCCGGGGGAGGACAAGAAGCTCGCGGGCGCGGGTGGCCGCGACATACCAGAGCCGGATGCGTTCGCGGTCCAGCTCTTCCTTTTCCGCCTGGCGCGCCTCGTCATAGCCTTCGGGTGGGACGCCCAGGACCGGGCAATAGAAGGTCTCTGTCTGGCGATCGAGGACGGCGCTTTCGGGCGCCATCACGCCGGTCATGGTGTTGATCGGAATGACGATTGGCCATTCCAGCCCCTTGGCCGCGTGCATGGTGAAGAGCGCAACCGCTTCCTCCTGTGCATCGGGTCGTCCCTCGACGGCGCGGGCCTCGTCGGACCACGCTGTCGCCATGGCCTCGGCAAAGGCGCGCAGACCGCGCACGGCGTAGCCGGTCGACAGGCTGAGATAGAGATCGACGTTGGCGAGCGCGCGCTCGGCTTGGCCGCGATGCCGTTCGAGGAGAAGCGGACGGACGCGCATCACGTCCACCGCCTGCGAAAGCAATTCGTGCGGGGTCGTGCTGTTGCCGCGCCGGGAGAGCGATTGCAGCCGTTCGATGACCTCGCGCGCGAGCGGGTGTGCGATGACGGCCGGGTCGATGCCGAGGTCGAGGCGTGGAATCCGGTCAGGCTGCTCTTCCGAGCGGGGAAGCCCCCAGATGATGTCGAGCAGCTCTTCCTCGGACAGGCCGACCAGAGGCCCGCGCAGCAACGCACCGAGCGCGAGCGTGTCGCGGCGATCGGCCAGGACGCGGGTCAGAGCGATCAGGTCCTGGACTTCCTGGCGGCGGAACAAACCCTTGCCGGCCTGGGTCGCCACGGGAATGCCGCGCCGCTCCAGAGCTTCCTCATAGCGCCACAGCTCCGCGCCGGTCGGCGCCAGCAAGGCGATGTCACCTGGCTGGCAGGGGCGCTCTGCGCCGCTGCGGCGGTCGATGATGGGCTGGCTTTCGATCAGCCGGGCGCAAAGCTCGGCGATGGCGTCGGCTTCGGCGTCGCGTTGCTGTTCGGCGCTGGCCTTACCGTTTTCGTCGGCCACCGCGATGTCTAGGGCGGCTACGCAAACGTCGCCCCGGTCATCGTGGAACGGGTCGAGCGCGGTGAAACCCGGCTGTCCATCGGCCGAAAGGACTGCCTCGAAGCGCTCGTTGACGAAGGTGAGGATCGAGGCGCAGGAGCGGAAATTGGTCGAGATTGATAGAAGGCTGTCGGCGTCCTGGGCGCGGAAGGCGTCGCGCGCCTGGACATAGGCTCCGACATCGGCGCCTCGAAAGCGATAAATCGCCTGCTTGGGGTCGCCCACCAGGAAGAGCGCACCTGGCCGGATTTGGAACCGCGTCCAATCGTCATCGCCATCGACCGGCTCGCCGCACAGACGCCAGAAAATCTCGGTTTGCAGGGGATCTGTGTCCTGGAACTCATCAACGAGGACATGGGCGAAACGCTCTCCCAGCGCCCGGCGCACGGCATCGTGATCGCGCAGCAAGCCGCGCGCGGCGAAAATCAGATCGTCGAAATCGAGCTGGGCGCTGGCGCGCTTGTGGTGGCGATAGCGTTGCAGGATGGGATGCGCCTCGTCGATCAGCGCTGAGAGGGCATGGCCGGCGGCGGCCTGCACAAGCGCGCTCCAGGCATCGCAGCAGGCGGTGTAGTGGATCTCGGCCGCGTCGTTCAGCCGATCGGCGTCGGCCTTGGAAAGACCGGCCTGTTTGGCGGAGGCGGCCCATTTTCCCTTCTTGCGATAGGACGCGAAGGTGCCGGATTTGGTGCAAAGGTCCGGGTGGGGCCGCGAGGTCAGGAGCTGGACTAGGCCCGCGGGCGTCGCCGGGTCGGGAGCGGTCGCCAGGGCTGCGGCCATTCCGGCCAGCCGCTCGACGATCGCCACCGTTTCCGGCTCTGCCGCCGCCGTGCCATCCATGAAGCTGGCAAAATCCGCCGCAGCCTGCCGGAACGCTGTCAGGTGGCCGTCAAGCGGAGAGACGGCCGGGGCCGCCAGCGTGGGGCGGCGGCGCAGGTTCTCCGCGATCTTGTGGATCAGCGCCACCGTCTCGCCGGGGCTATGCAGCACCATCTCGGCCAGGATGCCACCTTGTCCGCCAGACAGGCGCTCGCGCAACCAGCCATCGACAATCTCAAGGAAAGTGAGGTCGGCCTGGTTGCGATCCATCACCCCGGCGCCGGGGTCGATGTCGGCCTCCGCCGGATAGGGCTTGATCAGCCGCTGGCAAAACCCGTGGATGGTCGAGCAGGTGATTTCGTCGATCGCAGCACTGGCGGCGGTGAGATTGCGGCGATGGGCCTCCGACAGGCCATTGGGCAGCGCCACGCGCAGTTCGGTCGCGATGACGCCGGCCGCAAGGTCGGCGACGAACTCGCGGACACGCGAGAGCAATTCGCTTGCGGCGAGTTCGGTGAAGGTGACAGCGGCGATGGCGCGCGGGGAGACGCCTTCGGCAAGCATGGCGGCGATGCGCCCAGCCATGACGGCGGTCTTGCCTGAACCCGCGCCGGCCTCGACCAGGATGGAGCGATCATGAAGGCTGATCGCATGGCGACGCGCACCATCGTCGTTCAGCACTTTGGACAGGTTGCTCATCATTCCGCCTCCCAGACCTGAGTGACTTCTCCGAGCCGCTCCGTGGCGGCCGGCATCTTGCGTTTGCAGTAGGTGGCGCTGGCATTGGCCGGCAGGGCGAAGGCGAGGTCGTCGTAGTCGCCGCCGGTATCCGGTCCAGGCAGGGCCGCGCCGCTGGCGAGACTTGCTCGTGCCGCGCGCAGATAGCCGGTGATCTCCGTGAGCACGGCCTCGGGATCGTCGAGCTGGAGATCGACGGGATCGCGCGGATAGAGCAGCGAGGCGCTGATCGTGACGTCATCACCGAGCAGCGCCTTGACCGCGAACGCATAGAGGCAGCGCTGAAGCTCGCGTCCGCCGTTCAATCGGATGTCGCCGCGCGGCGGTCGTCCAGTCTTATAGTCGCGCACGAGGGCGCGTTTGCCATCGCCCGCGATGTCGAGCCGGTCGATGTAGCCGGCGATATTGAAGCCGGCATCGGGAATCGTGACCGGCGCGCTCGCATCCCAGGGCGTTTCCGCATCGGATTTCGGAGGTGAGCCGCCGAAGGGAACCTCGCCGTAGGAACGCGCGCCTGGCAGAAGGTCATCGCCATAGGACAGAGCGCGGCTGGCCAGCGCGCGGGCGTCGTCAAGGGTGCGACCCCAGATGACCGCTGGTGGAACCGGGCGCTCGCTCTCCCAGTCGGCGGCGACGGCTTGCGCGGCCCGAGCCACGGCGGCTTCGATGGTCTGTGCGTCGGCAGCGGCAAGGCTACCTCCGGTTTCGAGGTCGCGCAGGGCTTGGTCGAGAACGAGGTGAACAAGATCGCCGATCCCGAGCGCGTCGAGCACGAGCGGTTCGGCGCTGCTCTGGGGTTCGCGCCATCCGAACGCATAGACCCACACGAAGCTGAGCGGATTGCGCAGCAATCGGCGCAGCGAGCTGGCGGACTGGGTCCGACCGAGAATGGCGAGGACGAGCGGGTGGTCCGCCCGCACCAGGCCATCGTGGGACGTGATCTCCACCTGCCGCCAGTCACGCCAGCAGCCTTGCGCGCTGACGGCTTGCGGATCTGCGACGAATTCCTCGGGCCGGGCCATCAGGCGGTCGGTCTCGCTGAAGGCGTGCGCTGGCGTCGCGTTGCGGCGCAGATAGGTCTCCTCGCCATGTCCGGCGAGCAGAGGGCTGCGACCCAGGAGGCGCCCGTCGCTGTCGCGCCGTGCGCGCGAGAGGACGACGGTGGCGCCTGTCGTGGTGAGGATCGTCTCGAAATCGCGCCGGTCGGCGAGATTGACCGGCAGCGGATCGAGCACCTGTGTCGGGATGATATGGTCGGGGATCAGCCGGTCTTCGGCGATCCCGCGCGGCCAGCGGGACGAATTGAGGCCAAGCAGCCGTACGAAGCGGCGTGGCGACGCCGCAAGCGCACTGGCCGGCATCCAGGCGATGCAGACGCAGGCTTCCAGTCCATCGTCCTGTTTCAGGGTCTCGAGCGTTGCATCGACCGAGGCGGTGGGGCCGGCGAGCAGCGCCTTGCGCCAGATCGCGAGGGCTCGGCCCTTGAGGAAGGCTTCTCCGATCTCGCCGGCGGCCTCTGGTCCTTTCGCCAGCGTCTCGACCGCCAAGCGCAAAGCCGGGGTATGGTCGGCGCCATCGGGCCAGTCCTCTGTCGCCAACCGGCCTAGCAGGCGGTTCCAGGCGCCGGGCGTCGAGAGCGGCGCATCGCTTGGCAGAACACGCAGCCAGCCTTCGGGCAGCGATGCGAAAGGTCCGCTGTCCCGGCAGAGCGCTGCGAGCCGCCGCAACCGCGACTGCGACAGACCGCGAACCACGATGTCGGCCAGCGCCGCCGCAGCCTGACCATCGCGGGTGCTGACGGTGCGGACGCCGTGGACGAAGTGAAGGTCGATATTGGCATCAGCGCGCAAAGCCAGGAAATGATCGTCATAGTCGGCTGGCGAGGCGGTCGCGATGGCGATCTCCGAGGGGGCAACGCCCGAAGCGAGCAGGCCTCGCGCCCAACGCATCGCCTCAATGGCCTCGTGATAGGCCGTCGCCGCGCTGACGGCGTTGATCCCCGGCGCTTGCGCCGGTGCGCGTGAGATCGTGACGCCCGTATCGTCCAGCCATGCGGGAACGCTCCTCGGGCCGGCCGTCCACTGCACGGGAATGTGAGTGGTGAGCGCCTGGAGCAGCGGCCGCCAGCACGGCGAGAGTTCGGTGAGCCCGACGATCTCCATCGGACCAAGGACCGCTGGCGCATGGGCGAGGCGCTCAATCGCGGCGGCGGCGATGTCGAGTGGCCGCAGCATGCCGGACGGAAGCTGGTCGAGGACGGCCGCCTCCAGTCGTGCGATGGCGGCGAGGCGTGGATGGTCATCGGCCGCATGTGCGGCAAGGTCGATGCCCGCGCGCCAGGCTTTGTGCAACGTGTCAGCCGCCGCATCGATCATACCGGGCAGCGTCTTGATGCTCTCCAGTTCGCCCATCGGCGTCGCGGACAGGGCCGCCTGGATGGCCGAACGCAGACTCTCGTCATCGATCGGACGGACAAAACCGCCGGCCAGCCGGACGGCGGCCTGCTCGAAGGACATGATCTGGAGGCCGTGCCGGCCGGCGCGCCCCGCCGCAAGGCGGCTCTCCCGCATGGCGAGGCGGCCGTGAACGACCAAGGTGGATCGATGCGCGATGGTCATGACCGTCCTCCTTCCGGGTTTTGCTCGGGGTTGTGCGCTGCGCCAGAGATCCGATCCATCAAGCCGTACCGCTGCGAGCTTTGCACCGATGGCTGTGACCGATAGACCATTGACGAATCCCCCTAATGGGAATAATAATTACACGGACTGTGATAGGAAGTCCATATAGTTTTTATCCTCATTAAGGCGAGGCAAGGCACATGGCGGAAGCCGCGACGGCGCTGAAGTGGGGGGTGGGACGCCGACTCGAGTTCATCGAGTTCCGGCTGTTCTGGGAGGGCTCGATCAACCGGGCCGACCTTGTCGAGGTGTTCGGCGTGTCGGTTCCGCAGGCTTCCAAGGATTTGACGCTCTATCAGGAGCGGGCGCCCGGCAACATGGAGTACGACACCCGCGCCAAGCGCTACGTCGCCGCCGAAAAATTCGTGCTGCGGTTCCTTGAGCCGGACCCATACATCTATCTGTCGCAGCTACGCTCGGTTGCCGAGGGGGCTGTACCCGCGAGCGACTCGTGGATCGCGGCGCTCCCCAGCGCCGATGTGGCGCTGACCCCCAGGCGGGACATCGACATCAAGGTTCTGCGGAAGATTCTCGACGCGAGCCGGGAGGGCGCCTCGGTCGACGTCTTCTACCAGTCGATGAACAAGTTGCGGCCTGAACCCACTTGGCGGCGGATCACGCCGCATGCCTTCGGGTACGATGGTTTCCGCTGGCACGCGCGGGCCTATTGCCACCTCGAACACAAGTTCAAGGATTTCCTGCTGCCGCGCATCCTCGACGTTGGTGCGAAGGGCGAGCCCGGCGAGGCCGGTGATCGGGATTGGCTCTGGAACAATTATTTCGATGTCATCATCGGCCCGCATCCGGGGCTTACGGCGAGCCAGAAGAAGGTCGTCGCCAAGGATTATGGGCTGGACCAGGGAAATGGCGTGCTCTCGGTTCGCTACGCCATGCTCTTTTACGTTTTGAAGCGCCTGGGTTTGCTTGGTGACGCTGCGAAACAGAGCGCCCATACACAGCATATCGTAACAATAAACCGCAAGGAAACTGAAGCGGCGCTTGAGAAGGCGGAGCTTCAGCTATGAAGGACTGGGGGGAGCCGAGCAATGGCGGCAAGGCTTGAGGAGGTAAAGAACGGCGCGTCCGTGCGCGGTGTCGCTTCGGCGCAGCCTGTGCATGTGATTTCGGTCGACTGGATCGGCGACCAGGCGATCAACGTCGTTTTCCGTGATCATAACGGCGCTGTGGCCGAGGCTGTTCTTTATCGCGACGATGAGCACCGTCTCGAGGTCGAGCAGAACGGCCGACCGTGGTCGTTCGATGCCGACGGCGCGTTGCTGCGCCTGGTGACGGAAGCCAACCGCATCAAGCTGGCGCATTATTTCGACCCGTATCTGGCGATACATACGAGTCTGGTCGATCCGCTGCCGCACCAGATCTCGGCGGTCTATGGCGAGATGCTGCCGCGCCAGCCGCTGCGCTTCCTCCTTGCCGATGATCCCGGCGCCGGCAAGACCATCATGGCCGGGTTGCTGATGAAGGAACTGATCGCCCGCAGCGATCTGGAACGCTGCCTCGTCGTTGCGCCGGGCAGCCTGGTTGAGCAGTGGCAGGACGAACTCGGCCAGAAGTTCAATCTCGAGTTCGACATCCTTTCCCGCGACATGATCGAGAACTCGCGGTCGGGCAATCCATTCAGCGATCGGGATCGGCTGATCGTGCGTCTCGACGTGTTGGCGCGCAACGAGGAGCTTCAGGAGAAGCTCATGAGCGCGCGCGAATGGGACCTGATTATCTGCGACGAAGCCCACCGCATGTCGGCCACCTATTTCGGCGGGGAGGTCAAATATACGCGGCGCTATCAGGTCGGCCAGAAGCTGGGCCAGGTTTGCCGCCATCTGCTGTTGATGTCGGCGACGCCGCACAACGGCAAGGAAGAGGATTTCCAGCTCTTCATGGCGCTCCTCGATGGTGATCGGTTCGAGGGCCGGTTCCGCGACGGTGTCCACTATGCCGACACCGAAGACATGATGCGGCGGTTGACCAAGGAAGAACTGCTCAAGTTCGATGGTCGGCCGCTGTTCCCCGAGCGGCGGGCGCGCACGGTCAAGTATCAGCTCTCGGAAGGGGAGGCCGCGCTCTATACCGCTGTCACCGAGTATGTGCGCACCGAGATGAACCGCGTGCAGCGCTTCGCCGAGGGCGATGGGAAGAAGCGCAACAATGTCGGTTTCGCTTTGCAAATCCTTCAGCGGCGTCTCGCCTCGTCGCCGGCCGCCATCTACCAGTCCCTCAAGCGCCGCCGGGAACGGCTGGAAAACGAGCTGGGCGAAGCGCGCCTTGCCGCCAAGGGCCGCAGGGCCGGCGCATCGGAACCCGCGATCAATGCCGACATGCTGCGGAACATCGAGGAGTATGGCCAGGAGGAGATCGACGAGCTTGAGGATCTGATCTCGACGGGCGCGACGACGGCCGAGACGGTCGAGCAACTCGCCCTGGAAGTCGAGACCCTGAAGGGGCTGGAGACGATGGCGCTCGGCGTGCTGCGCTCGGGCGTGGACACGAAATGGAGCCAGCTCAATCGTATTCTCGACGACGATTTGATGATCGACGCGGCCGGCAATCGCCGCAAGCTGATCATCTTCACCGAGCCCAAGGACACGCTGCACTACCTGCTCGACAAGGTGCGGGCGCGGCTCGGCAACCCCGAGGCCGTCGAGGTGATCCACGGCGGCGTGTCGCGCGAAGAGCGGCGAAAGGTCGTCGAGCGCTTCATGCAGGACAAGGACATGCTGGTCCTGATCGCCAACGACGCGGCAGGCGAAGGCGTGAACCTCCAGCGCGGCCATCTCATGGTCAATTACGACCTGCCGTGGAACCCGAACAAGATCGAGCAGCGGTTCGGCCGCATCCACCGCATCGGCCAGATGGAGGTCTGCCACCTCTGGAATCTCGTCGCGGCCGATACGCGCGAAGGCGAGGTTTACGCGCGGCTGTTGGAGAAACTGGAAGCTGCGCGCGAGGCGCTGGGCGGCCGTGTCTATGACGTGCTCGGCGAATTGTTCGACGGCGTGGCGCTCAAGGATCTGTTGTTCGAGGCGATCCAGTATGGCGAGCAGGAGGACGTGAAAGCGCGTCTTTTCCAGCAGGTCGATGGTGCGGTCGATCAGGTGCACTTGCTCGAGCTGCTGCGCCGCCGCGCCCTGACCAACGACACCATGCCGGAAGCGAGGGTCGAGGAATTGCGGCTCGAAATGGAGCGCGCCGAGGCGCTGCGCCTACAGCCCCACCATATCCAGAGCTTCTTCGTCGAAGCGTTCCAGCATCTGGGTGGCAAGATCAAACGCCGGGAGGAAGGGCGTTGGGAGGTGGCGCATGTTCCGGTGCGGATCCGCGAACGGGATCGCCAGATTGGAACCGGCGCGCCGCTCCAGACACAGTATGAGCGCATTTGCTTCGAGAAGGACAAGATCAACCAGCAGCCTGTCGCCGCCTTCGTTTGTCCCGGCCATCCGCTGCTCGAAGCCGTGATCAGCATGATCCGCGAACAGTATGAGCAGATCATGCGGCAGGGCGCGATCCTGGTCGATGACACAGATGCGGGTGATGCGCTGTCGGCGATTTTCCTGCTGGAACATGTTGTTCAGGACGGTCGCGTCACCAGCGCAGGCAAGCCGCATGTGATTTCTCAGCGGCTCCAGTTCGCCGCGATCGACAAGGCCGGAAACACCGTCAATGCCGGTATCGCGCCGCATTTGAATCTGCGGCCGGCGACCCCGGAGGAGGTCGTCAGCGTGCGCGATCTTCTGGACGAGAGCTGGCTCACCACCGATCTGGAGAAGGCCGCGATCCGGTTCGCGACAGTCGAACTGGCCCAAGGCCATGTCGCGGAAGTCAAAGCGCGGCGTCTGCCAGAGATCGAAAAGGTTGAGCAGGAGGTACGCGCACGCCTCAAGAAGGAGATCAATTACTGGGACTCGCGCGCCTTTGAGCTGAAGGAGGAAGAACGCGCCGGCAAGAAGACGCGGGTGAATTGGCAGAACGCGCAGCGCCGCGCAGAAGACCTAGCGGATCGGCAGAAGCGCCGTATGGACCAGCTGGAGCGAGAGCGTTTCATCTCGTCGCAGCCCCCGCGCGTGCGGGGCGGCATGGTCGTCATCCCACGTGGGCTGCTGCAAGAACGTCAGGCGCCGAGCATTCCGAACCATTTTGCAGAAGACCCGGCCGCGCGCCGGGAGATCGAGCTTGCGGCGATGGCCGCCGTCATGGCCGCCGAACGCGCGCTGGGTAACGAGCCCGCCGACGTCTCCGCCCAGAAAATCGGCTACGATATCGCATCCCACGATCCGAGGTCGGGGCATCTGCGCTTCATCGAGGTCAAAGGGCGCATCGACGGCGCGGACAGCGTGATGGTTACGCGCCAGGAGGTCATTACCTCGCTGCACGAGCCGGAGAAATTCATTCTGGCGATCGTCTCCGTCAACGCAGGCTTTGCCCACGCGCCGCGCTATGTGCGCGGCCCGCTCGTGGAACGGGAACCGTCGTTCCTTGAGACCGCGATCCAGTTTGACCTCCGACGCCTGCTGGAGCGGGCGCAAGAGCCGGCATAGGGGATGACATGACCGGCATCGCGGATTTTTCCATCCTGGCCCCTGTGCCGCTGGAGCACCTTCAATCGGGGAGCGTCATTGCCAGCGCCACGGGTTTTGTCGCCTTCGGGTCGCGCAAATGGGAGCTGTTTCGCAAGGTTGACGAACTGCGCGGCGGTGCGCGCGTGCCAGTCTTGATCTATCCGTCGCACGAGGATGTGGCTGCCAAGCTCAGTTTTGTCGTGTCCTGGCTTGGTTGGTATGTCGGGTGCGAAGAAAGCGGAAACGGCAAGCATTCAAAGGGAATGGCGCATCGTCCGCCGACGACGGGCCAATATTCCGCCGACAATCAGGGGCACTGGGCGGTGTTCTGGCATGTTTGTGATCTGCACGAGCTGCCTGCCGGGCGGCGGCTACCGATCTCCGCCATCCAAACTATCAAGGGTGGCTGGCGCAAGACCGCGCCGCCGCGCGGCCCGGAATTGGTCGCCACACCTTCGACGGTGGAGCTTTCGCTATGAGCGTAAGCCGTCAGATCGAAACCATTGCTGCCGATCCGCCCGACTATTTCCGGTCGATCCAGGAGCGCGCGACCAAGCGTTGGGATCAGCTTGAGGCGGACCCGGAACTGGCTGGCCCTTGGCACCAGCTCTTCAAGCAAGTGCAGAGCCCCAGGCACATTCTGTCCGAGTTGCTCCAGAACGCCGACGACGCCGGCGCCAGTGAAGCGCGGGTGTCGATCGAGGACGATCGCTTTGTGTTCGAGCACAATGGCGAGGACTTCATTGAGGCCCATTTCGCCTCAATTTGTCGCTTCGGCTATTCCAACAAGCGCGCCTTGCACACGATCGGCTTTCGTGGGATCGGCTTCAAAAGCACGTTCAGCCTGGGCGATCGGGTTGAACTGTTCACCCCGACGCTGGCGGTGGCCTTCGAGCGTGTGCGGTTCACCCAGCCACATTGGATCGATAGCCGTCATCCGACAACGGGAACCACGCGCGTCGAAGTTGCGATTGCGAACCCGCTGCTGCGCCGAGAAGTCGAAAAGAACCTCGACGAGTGGCTGAAGAGCCCGGTGTCATTGCTGTTCTTCAAGAAGATTCGCCGCCTTCAGATCGGCGACAGCGAGGTGCATTGGCAGAGCCTTGGGCCTGGCCCCATCGCCGAGAGCGAATGGATGGCTTTGGATGAGAAAGCGGAAGATCCCTTCCTCCTCGTGCGGTCGGGCGAGGAATCCTTTCCGGCCGAGGCGCTCGACGAGATCCGCAAGGAGCGGATGCTGGGGGCAGAGGATGGTGGTGATTTCCCGCCCTGCCGGGTGGAGATCGTGCTGGGTGCGAAGGGCCGCCTCTATGTCGTGCTGCCGACCGGCGTCGAAACGGCGCTGCCTTTTGCCTGCAACGCGCCCTTCATCCAGGACCCGGCGCGTCTCAAGATCAAAGACCCGGAGACCTCGCCAACCAATCGCTGGCTGCTGAACCGCGCCGGCGAGTTAGCCGCCAGCGCCATGATGGAGTGGCTGGAGCAGACGAAGACTGGCCCCCAGGACCGTGCGGACGCCTATGGTTTGTTGCCGGACGTCGACCGTGAGGCGGCTTCGCTCGAAGGAGCATGCGGCGCGATCGTCGAATTGGCGTTCGACGCAGCAGTCGAAGGCAAATCGATCCTCCTGACCGAGGAGGGGAGACTGGTCGAGGCAAAGGCCGCGATCACCGTTCCGCGGCCTGTCTTCGACATCTGGCCGGCTGACCAGGCGATGGCGCTGCTCGACGCCAAGTCCCGGCCGGCGCTTTGCCAACATGTCTCAGCCAAGAACCGGACCAAGCTCGTTCACTGGGGGTTGATCGAGGAGTTCTCGAAGTCGGACTTGCTTGAGCGTCTGCGCAGCAACCATCTGCCGAAACCGGCGACTTGGCGTCACCTTCTGAACCTGTGGATCTATATCGCGCCCGAGGTGACGGGATGGCAGTGCCATGATGCCGACGCCCTGCGGATCGTGCCTGTGCAGGGCAAGGAGGTGCTCTATGCGGCATCGGAGATCGTTCGGCTCGGCGAAAAGAAGTTGCTTCAGTCGGAAGAGGACTGGGAGTTCCTCGCCAGCCATCTGATCGTCCTCAACCAGAACTGGACCCGATTCCTCGCCGATCAGCGCCGTGACAAGGCTGAAGGCGGAACCCGCAATGACCCCGTCGAGGCGGCCTTCGCGGTCCTAGAGGAGATCGGCCTCGACGGGACGAGCGACGTCAACGCGGTGATTGAGCGGGTCGCCGCCGACTATTTCGGCTCTGGCCAACCGAAACTCGCCGAATGCGTCCAGCTTGCCCAGATCGCAGCCAAGCTCGGCGTCACGATCGGCGACTCTTTCCGATATGCCTGCGCCGATCGAACACTCCGAGGGATCGGCAAGGGGGTGTTGTTCGACGAGAACGGCGGGCTGGAGGAGCTGCTGCCGGAGGCCGCCCGAAAGACGCAGCTCCTGCACGGCGACTATGTCGCGAGCTTCAAGTCCTGCACGCGGGAGGATTGGCTGCGCTGGGTGTCGTCTGGCCGGTCGGGGCTTCAGACAATGGCGCCCCTGGCCCAGAAGCGGCAGAGCCTTTACGGGCGACAGCAGCTCACATCGGAGGTGCAGGCGCGTGGCGCCCGCAGCGCGCTCTATTATCCCTACGTCACCAACCAGTTCGTCGTTGAGGACTGGGATTTCCCTGCCGATTATTGGCGGCATTGGGAGGGATTGGCGAAGACGGACGCAGGTATCTGGGCGAAGATCGTCGGCAAGATCCTGGATCAGCGCGACATTTATTGGTCGCGGGCCGTCAACGCTCGCTTTTCACAGGTGGCGACCACCGGGTCCACGCGATCGGTTTCATCGGACCGCCTGCTGACCGACTGGCTGTTGAAGCTGCGGGCCAAGCCCTGCCTTCCCGACACGCGCAACATGATCCAGCTTCCGGCGGACCTGGTACGCAGAACACCGGAGACGGAGGCGCTGATCGATGTCGAGCCCTTCGTGCATGGCTTGCTTGATCGCGAAACGACGCGCCCGTTGCTCGATCTTCTCGGTGTCAGATGCACGCCGAGCGGTCCCGGGCGTTTGCTCGACCGGCTGCGCGCCCTGGCCAAATCCGACAGGGCTCCGGCCCATGAGGTCGAGAAATGGTATCGCCGCCTCGATCAGATGCTCGACGGATGCTCGACCGTCGATGCACAGAACATCAGAACCGCCTTCAAGGCGGAGAAGCTGATCCTCGCCCAGGACGGGACGTGGGTGACGTCCGGCGGCATCTTCCTAGCGGGGGACGAGGAGGATGTTCCCGGCGCTGCGGTCGTGCGCGCGTCGGTGCTCGATCTCAGCCTGTGGCATCGTGTCGGTGTCGCAGATCGCCCATCGGCGGACCTAGCGCTGCAATGGCTCGGAACACTGGCCTCGGGAAAGGGGCTGTCGACCGACGACGCCCGGCGGGTTCGCACCCTGCTGGTCCGTTACCCTACGCGCATCTGGGAGGAGTGCGGACACTGGCTGAACCTCGTAGGCGAGTGGGCATCGGTCGAGACGCTCGCCTATGGCCTGAGCATGCAGACCCTGTTCCGGTGGAGCCACCTGCACGAATGGGTCAAGCGCAAGACCGCCGATTTTCAGCGGCTATCGGGAGAAGTCGTGCAGGCGCCGCCATTCTCGGCATTGCCGGCGCTCTCGGACCTTGTCGAGGAACACTTCAATCAGCCGTCGCTGCTCGTCGGCATGGACGATCGCCGCGCCTGGCTCACCGCGTTCGGAAATCAACTCGGACGGATTGAGCTTGCCGACGCCGGCGAGACCGAACGTGTGCGGGCGCTGGCGGAGGCGATCGCTGCGACGAGCTGGGTCCAGACTCCAAAATTGGAGGTCGTTCCGTATCTCGATGGCGTCCCGGCCGGCACCGCGCGGCTCACCGACATCCTATGGCTCGAGCGAAAGCTGTTCGTCAGCCCGCTCTCCAAGGCCAAGCTCGCAAAACGGGTGCCGGAAGAGATCGGCAGGAGCCTGAGTTCAGATATTCGCGCGGCGCTGGCCTATGCGTTCGAGCGCTCGCCGGAGGACATCAGGGAATATCTCGAAGAGAATTTCACTCTCGGCCCAGAGCACATCGTCGCCGCACCGATCGTCGAGGTAGAGCCCGCTGCTGAACGCGGCGATGACGACAGTGTCGACCAGATTGCGGAAGACGCTCGCAATGATGCCGAGCCGATTGATGCGGATGATCTCCACCCGGCGGAGGAGGATGAGTCGGCACCGCAGCCTGAACCCGTCTCACCGACCGGGGAACCGGATCGAGAGCTGATCGAAACGGAGGTGGCGACCAAGCCCCGTGCCGCACCAAAGCCTCCCCGACCGAGCGTCATGACGCGGTTTGCGTTGGCCCAGGGCTACAAGGCTGATGGCGAAGATCGCTTCTTCCATGCGGACGGGAGCTGGATCGGCCGCGCAAACGGCACGCGCTTTCCGTGGGAACGCCGCGCGGCAGGCGGCGAGGTTCTGCGGCACTATTATCCCAAAGACCATTGCCTGGAGCACGAACCGCTCCAGTTGGAGGCCGACCTCTGGGGTCTGCTCGACCAGAAGCCGGACCTCTATTCGTTCATTCTCATCAACCCGGAAGGTGGTCCTGTCGAAATGACGGGCGCCCGCCTGCGCGCTCTGCGCGACGGCGGCGAACTGACCATCCATCCCGCAACCTACAGGCTTGTTTATGACCTCGACGACTAACACCAAGAAGAAATTGATCGAGGTTGCGATCCCGCTCGAAGCGATCAACGCCGCCTCTGCACGCGAAAAGTCGATCCGGCACGGGCATCCGTCGACGTTGCATCTGTGGTGGGCGCGGCGGCCGCTGGCAGCGTGCCGGGCCGTATTGTTCGCCCAACTTGTCGATGATCCGTCGAGCGACCTCGAGAAATTCCCCACGCACGAAGCACAGGAGGTCGAGCGCAAGCGGTTGTTCGCCATCATCGAAGACCTAGTGAAGTGGGAGAACTCGACCAACGAGGAGGTGCTGGAGCGCGCCCGTGCCGAGATCCGCAAGAGCTGCGGTGGTGAGTTGCCGCCGGTCTATGACCCGTTCTCGGGCGGTGGATCGATTCCGTTGGAGGCGCAGCGCCTCGGGTTGCCAGCCTATGGGTCTGATCTGAACCCGGTCGCGGTGATGATCGGCAAAGCGATGATCGAGATCCCGCCGAAGTTCAAGGACAAGGAACCAATCCATCCCGGCGCGAAGGACCGACAGTTCTATCGCAACGCCGAGGGTCTCGCCGAGGACGTCAAATACTATGGCGAATGGATGCGCGAGAAGGCGTGGGAGCGCATCGGCCATCTCTACCCGCAGGTGGACCTGCCGAAAGAGCACGGCGGCGGCAAAGGGACGGTGATCGCTTGGATTTGGGCACGAACGGTGCCCAGCCCCGATCCTGCCTTCTCCAACGTGCAGGTTCCGATCGCATCGAGCTTCCTGCTCAGCACTAAGGCCGGGAAGGAGACGTGGGTAGAGCCGATTGTCGACAAACAGGCGAAGGCCATCTCCTATCGCATCAGGCATGGCGGCACAAAAGCCGAACTCTCTGCTGCTAAGGAAGGGACCAAGGCAGGTCGCGGTGCGAATTTCCGCTGCCTTATCTCGGATACGGCGATCACTCCTGACTATGTGAAAAGCAATGGCCGCGCTGGCAACATGGGGCAGACGCTGATCGCGATCGTTGCGGAAGGCAATCGTGGCCGGGCGTATGTCACACCTGAAGAGGCACACGAACATCTGGCCTTTTCCGCAAAACCCGAGTGGAAACCGGGAACCAGTTTGCCGAACGATCCACGGAATTTCTGGACTGTGGACTACGGTTTGGCGACCTTCGGTGATTTGTTCACCGACCGACAATTGGTCGCGCTGAATACCTTTAGCGAGTTGGTCCAAGAAGCGCGAACCCAGATCCAAACCGACGCATTGGTCGCCGGGCTCTCTTCTGAACCGACCCCGCTGCGCGATGGCGGCATAGGTGCCAAAGCCTATGCTGAAGCTGTCAGCGTGTATTTGTCGTTTGCGATTGACCGGCTTGCGGATGCTGGAAGTTCGATCGCCACATGGTCGTCATCGGAGTTCATCCGTTTCACGTTTGCTCGGCAGGCGATCCCGATGACTTGGGATTTCGCTGAATGCAATGTCTTCAGCGATAGTACCGGAAACTATCTCGGCGCCGTCGATTGGGTCTGGAAGGCTCTCTCCGGGCTAAGTCCAAACGCTGTCGGTACTGAGATTCAGCACGACGCGCAGAATGTACGTTTGCCGAATGGAGCAGTCGTCTCGACTGACCCGCCATACTACGACAATATCGGCTACGCTGATCTGTCCGATTATTTCTATGTATGGCTTAGGCGTAATATCAAGGATGTTTATCCTGATCTTGGGAGCACTATTTCTGTTCCTAAAGAAGAAGAGTTGGTCGCGACACCATATCGACACGGCGGGAAAGCGAATGCTGAGGAGCATTTCCTGACGGGTATGACGGCGGCTATATCCAGCCTGGCCCGTCAATCGTCTTCATCGTTTCCTGCGACAATCTACTATGCCTTTAAGCAAAGCGAGGTCGAGCAAGACGGCCTGAGTTCGACTGGATGGGCAACCTTCCTACAGGCTGTGATTGAAGCGGGTTACGCGATTGTTGGAACTTGGCCCGTCCGCACGGAGCGCTCAGCCCGGACAATTGCTACTGGCACCAATGCTCTCGCAAATTCGGTCGTCTTGGTGTGCCGGAAAAAGGAGGGCACGGCCGAGGTCGTCACGCGTGCCGAGTTCATCCGTGCCCTGAAACGTGAATTGCCGCCGGCGATCTCAGAGCTTCAGGCGGCCACCATTGCACCAGCAGATATGCCGCAATCAGCCATCGGCCCCGGCATGGGCGTATTCTCGCGCTACAAGGCTGTTCTGGAATCGGACGACAATCCGATGAGCGTGAAAACTGCGCTTCAGCTCATCAACAAGGAACTCGACGAGTACCTTGGGGGCATCCAAGGTGAGTTCGACGCGGACACACGGTTCGCCATCACCTGGTTCGAGCAGCACGGGAACGGCAAGGGGGACTATGGTGTCGCCGACAACCTTGCCCGTGCGCGCGGCATCGCGGTGGAAAGCGTCAAGCACGCCGGGATCGTAGATAGCGCCGCCGGCAAGGTCCGCATCCTCGCCCGTGACGAACTCGACGAGGATTGGGACCCGGAAGAGGACCGACACCTGACGGTATGGGAGTGTCTCCAGCATCTGGTCCGTCTGCACGAAAAAGACGGCATTTCCCACGACACCGCCGTCCTTTTGAAGAAGATCATTACCCAGGCCGAGGCGGTGAAGGATCTCGCCTATTGCCTCTACGACATCTGCGCCAACAAGCGGAAGGATGCGAAGGAGGCCACGGCCTACAACGCCCTGATCGCCGATTGGACCGAGCTAACAAAGGCCGCGGCGGCCATCCACGACACAAGCGGCGATCGTCAGATCCGGCTGGATATTTAAGGGGGAACGGAACGTGGCAAAAAGCACGCGCCAATATGTGTTTGAAGGAATGGAGCTGCTGCCGGCGGCGCTGATTCCCTTCGTCGAAAAGCGCCTCGAAACCTCCCTCAAGGGGCATTGGCAGGTTCAGGTGCTGGAGAAGCTGCCGAGCCTGAGGCCGAACAGTAATGGTGAGGTCGGCTGGGACCAGGCCGCGCTGTTCAACGCCATGGATCGCTTCTGGAGCGAGGCGTTCAAGGCGGTGCTTGGTCGCGCCGAACGCTCGCTGGTCAACGAGCTGGGTGACGTCCGCAACAAGCTCTCGCACAATGAGACTTTCACCTATGATGACGCCGAGCGCGCGCTCGATTCCATGCGTCGGTTGATGGAGGCGATCAGCGCCGGCGAGACGGCCGATCAGCTCGGCAAGATGCGCGACACCATCCTGCGCACGAAGTTTACCGAGCTTCAACGCAATGAGGAGCGGCGGAAAACCCAGCGCCTCGAGATCTCGGTCGAGACCGTGGCGGGACTGTTGCCGTGGCGTGAAGTCGTCGAGCCGCACCAGGATGTCGCCACCGGCGAGTTCCAACAGGCAGAGTTCGCTGCCGACCTCGCCAAGGTGCATTCGGGGAGCGCGCCACCGGAATACCGCGATCCGCGTCAGTTTTACAGCCGTACCTATCTGACGGAGGGCCTGAGCACCCTGCTGGTCGGGGCTGCGAAGCGGCTGTCCGGCGGCGGCGGTGATCCCGTGGTCGAGCTGCAAACCAATTTCGGCGGCGGCAAGACGCACTCGATGCTGGCGCTCTATCACATGGCGGGGCCGACCCCGGTCCAGGATCTCTCCGGCCTGGATCAATTGCTCGAGAAACAGGGGCTCAGCGTGCCGAAAGGCATCAACCGGGCCGTGCTCGTCGGCACGTCGCGGGGACCACAGGACGTCCTCCATGCCGAGGGCGACCGCAAGATTCGCACGACTTGGGGGGAACTCGCCTGGCAGCTTGGCGGCGCCGATGCCTATGCAATGGTTGCGGAGAATGACGCCAGCGGCATTGCGCCGGGTTCAAACCTGCTGGAGGCGCTCTTCAAGAAATACGCACCGTGCCTGATCCTGATCGACGAATGGGTCGCTTACCTGCGTCAGATCTACAAGGTCGAGGGGCTGCCCTCGGGGTCGTTCGATGCCAACCTGTCCTTCGTCCAGTCGCTGACCGAGGCGGTTAAGGCCAGTCCCGGCACACTGCTGGTCGCATCTTTGCCGGCCTCGCAGATCGAGGTGGGCGGCGAAGGCGGTCAGGAAGCGCTGGCGCGTCTCAAGCAGACCTTCAGCCGCGTGGAATCCTCGTGGCGGCCAGCGAGCCAGGAGGAGAGCTATGAGATTGTCCGACGGCGGCTATTCAAGGACATTCCCGGCGACAAGTTCCATCATCGCGACAACACGCTGAAGCAGTTCGCCAAGCTCTACCGCGAGAACGCCAACGACTTTCCGCAAGGCTGCGCGGACGAGGACTATCGGCGCAAGCTGGAAAAGGCGTATCCGATCCACCCCGAGCTGTTCGATCAACTCTATACGAGCTGGGGCTCGCTCGAGAAATTCCAGCGCACGCGCGGCGTGCTGCGCCTGATGGCGCAGGCCATTCACGAGTTGTGGATGAATGCCGACCCGTCGGTGATGATCATGCCCGGCAGCGTGGCGGTGAGCTCGCCGCGTGTAGAGCCGGAACTGCTTCACTATCTTGACGTGAGCTGGCAGGCGATCATCGCCGGCGATGTCGATGGCACAACCTCCACGCCCTACAAGGTCGATCAGTCGGCGCCCAATCTGAACCGCTATTCGGCGACGCGGCGCGTCGCGCGCGCGATCTTCATGGGTACCGCGCCCACAGCGCAGCAACAGAACACCGGCCTCGACGACAAGCAGATCAACCTCGGCGTCGTACAGCCCGGCGAACGCCCGACGATCTTCGGCGATGCGCTGCGGCGGCTGACCAACCAGGCCAAGTTCATGCACGCCGATCTTGGCCGGTATTGGTACTCGATGTCGGCGAGCCTCAATCGCATCGCGGCGGACAAGGCCGCCCAGATCGAGGCGGCGCTGGTCGACGTGACGATCGATGCGGAACTCGGAAAATATGTGAACGGCCTTGCCGATCGCGGGCATTTCGATGCCGTGCAGGTCGCACCGGCTTCGTCGGCCGAAGTCCCCGATGAAGCCGGCGGTGTTCGCGCCGTCGTGCTGGGGGTCAAATATCCCCACAACGGCCGCGATGGCTCCGAAGCACTGGTCGAGGCCAAGGACATCCTCACGCAACGCGGCAGCACGCCGCGCGTCTATCGCAACATGCTGGTGTTCATTGCCGCGGAAAGCCGTCAGCTCGATCATCTGAAAGACGCTGTTCGTGCTTCGCTGGCCTGGGGGGAGATCGTCCGAGATACCGAGCGGCTGAACCTTACCCAGAGCGATAGTGCGCTGGCCAAGACGAAACTGGCCGAAGCGAACGAGACGATGAAGACCCGCCTGAAAGAGGCGTGGTGCTATCTCCATTATCCGGCCCAGGAGAGCGCCCAGGCCGATTGGGAGTGGGTATCGGGCAAGATCCCGGCTCAGGACGGGTTGTTGGCGCGGGCCAGCAAGAAGTTGGTGGCCGAGGAAGGCCTGCTCACGGAGTTGGGGCCATCGCGCCTCGACCGCGACCTCCAGAAATATATCTGGAACGACAAGCCGTGGTTGTCGCTGAAAGATCTGCGGGAATATCTCAACCGCTACATCTATCTGCCGCGCATCAAGGATCAGGACGTCCTGATCAAGGCTGTGCAGGCGGCCGTGAGCGGCATGTTGCCTGGCCCCTTCGCCTATGCAGAGCGATGGGACGAAAAGTCGGACACCTATCTGGGGCTGGCAATCGAGCGCGCGGTAAGCGCCGTGGTCGTGATCGATGGCGATAGCGTCATCGTGAGGCCAGAGGTGGCCGAGGCTCATCGTCCGGCTCCCGTGCAGCCTGGGTCCGGCGACGCTACCCCAGGAACCGGCGACGGCACGTCGGCGCCCGATGGGCAGCCTGCGGATGACGTGCCCTCGGCTCCGCAACCGGAAAAGAAGCCGACGCGCTTCTCCGGCGCCGTGATGATCTCACCGGAGCGCCCGGCCCGAGACATCCATCAGATCGTCGAAGCAATCGTCGAGCAACTCACCACGTTGCCGGGCAGCCAGGTGAAGATCCGGCTCGAGATCGACGCCGAAGTGCCCGACGGTCTCGATCGCGCCAAGGTTCGGACGCTGGTCGAGAATGCCAATACACTTGGATTCATAGAGAAATCCGTAGAGTGATAGCCGGTCGGCGCTCTCTGGTATGGCCAGGGAGCGCCGACGAACTTTGTCGCCACGCTGGGAAATCGCTTTGACAAGCCTCGCAGCGTCTTTGTCAGGCATTCGGGATAAGGGGGCTCCCCGGACGATTTCCAGGTGTGAGTATGAATTTTCGACATCTGCGGTATTTCGTGGCGGCTTCCGAGCATGGGAGTTTCCGCAAGGCGGGCGTGGCGTTGGGCGTACAAGAGTCCACGATCAGCCGCCGGATTCGCGACCTGGAAGACGGACTCGGCTCAGCGCTGTTTCACCGTCACAGCGGCGGTGTATGTCTGACCGTTGCCGGACAGCGGCTTTTGTCGAAAGCCCAAAAGGTTCTTCGATACATCAATGAAGGCGCGGAGATCGTGGACGCGGTGGGTCGCGGCACGGAAGGTCAATTGCGCGTGGGCATCTTCTCGTCCCTGGCCTCGGGGTTCCTGCAAGAACTACTCCGGACCTTCGCCGCAGAGCATCCCGGCGTGCATGTCGAGGTTGCCGACGGCAATCCCGCGGAGCATGTCGCCGCAATCCGGCAGTTCCGGTTGGACATCGCCTTTCTGACAGGGACGTTGGAGTGGCCCCGATGCGAGACCACCTATCTCTGGTCGGAACGTGTTTTCGTGGTGCTGCCGGAAGCACACGCCCTTGCCCGGAAGGAGGAGGTGAAGTGGCATGATCTGGCGCACGAGACCTTCATCGTCAGCGATGTACCGCCGGGCCAGGAAGTCCATGACTATCTCGTCCAGCGGGTCGCGGATCTCGGCCACCACCCGAAGATTCAGGCGCAGTTTGTCGGGCGCGACAATCTGTTGACGCTCGTCGCGATCGGCAGCGGGCTTACGGTCATGAGCGAGGCGGCGACGGCCGCCCATGTGCCGGGCATCTGCTATCGACCGATCATCGGCGAGGTTCTTCCCTTCAACGGCGTGTGGTCGCCAAAGAACGACAATCCGGCGCTCAGGCGCTTTGTCAGCATGGCGAAGACGATGGCGCGTCGTCAGGGCGTGGATTTATGAACTGACATCGCCCGTGTGTTTCGCGCGCCGGGCCTTGGCGAACCCGCGATCGGTGGCGATGAAGCGCTCCAGCATCGGTACGATCAGCTTCACGGGATCGCGCACAGGCTGGCCGGTCTGCCTTCCCAGCAGCTCGGCATATGCCGCGAGATCACGGTGAAGCGAGGCGGGCAGTTCCAGCGTCGCCTTCACCGGCTTTTGCTCGGTGATCGGGCCGAGCTTCAATTTCGTCATGTCAGCCTCCGTAAGGTTCGAGGACGAGATCGCGGGTGACGATCACGCGGACAGGGAATCCGGGCCGGATCGTCAGTGTCGGCGCGACGTTGAGCTGGCGCCGAACGATCTGCTGCCCGGCATCATTGATCGTGTCCTGGCCGCCATTGCGGATGGCGCGCAGGAGCCGGTCCTGGTCATCAATGGCAAGCTCGGACCCGACTGACAGAAGCGTCGAGAGCCCCGCCGCTTTGGCGAGATCCCACCAATGGTAATCGACGCCGTCTTCCAGACCGGCATAGCCTTGGGTATCGGCTCCGGGCTGACGTTCGAGCACAATGGACCGGCCGTTCGGGAGAATGAGCCTGTTCCAGACGAGAAGCACGCGGCTCTGCCCGTATTGGACGCTATTGTCGTACTGGCCGATGATCCGCGTGCCCTGTGGGACGACGAGGATGCGCCCGGTCGGGCTATCGTAGATATTCTCCGTCACCTGCGCGGTGACTTGTCCAGGAAGATCGGAGCGGATGCCGGTGATGAGGGCGGCCGAGATGACCGCGCCCGCCTGGAGGACATAGGGCGATGCTGGCGCCATGATGCGGTCGGCCGCAGTGGTGCGGCGGTCGACGGGAGCATTGAGGAACGCGAGTTGTCGATCTTGAGCCGTCTCGGCGCCCGGTTGTGTGCCAGCTCCCGCGCTGGCAAATCCCGGGACATTCGGGCCAGCGGTCGCCGACGTTGCGGCCGGACCGGCCTGGAAAAACACGCGGCTGGTGCGTGCGGCCTCCAATTCGGCGAGGCGACGTTGTTCCTCGGGATCAGGCCCCGGCGCCGCCATGGCGGGCGGCACGACAGGATGCCCCTGATTTTGCGCGCTGACGATCGGGCGGCCGAGGTCTCCAGGCAGCGCCGGGCCGAGGACCGGGCCGGTGTAATCGCGTGGCAGGCCGGCCAGGCCGTCGGCCGTGGTGCGGTTGTCGGTCGAATAGAGTTCGTCGGCGCTCTTGCCGGGATCGCGGGTCTGGAGCGCGTAGATGAGAGAGCCGCCGATACCGACGAGGGCAACCGCGGCGACGCCGGCGAGCACTTTGCGCGACAGCCGGGTGACACGCGGAGGTTCCGCCCGCAGACGCATGAATGATGACGTATCGACGACGGGAGTCGATTGATCCAGCGGTTCGGCATTGTCGTGGTCGGTGTCGCTCATGATGCAGGTTTCCCATCGGTTCGCACGATCCTGACGGTCTGCTGCTGCTTGCCGCTGCCGAGGCGCAGTTCGGCGGCTCCGAAGATGCGGTCCACGATCAGGATGTTTTGGTAGATGCGGCTGTTGACGAGCTGCGGCTCGCCGTCGGTGCCGAGGACGAAGATCGGCGGCATCTCGCCTTGAGCGATGCCGCGTGGAAATTCGACATACACACGCCTGCCGTCGTCATAGACGGCGACCGGCAGCCAGGGCGGCGTGTCGCCGGTGAGGCCGTAGCGGTAGTGACGTGCGGCGGCAGCGGGAATGATAGGCGTCGTCGGGACCGTTCCGCGCTGCGATGCCGGTGGTGCGGGATAGGCCCAGGCAACGGCCGGCATATAAGGTTTCGCCTCCGCCCTCAGCTCGAGCATGTAGATGCGGCGGTCGGTCGTGATGACCAGGTTCGTGGTGATGTCTGGGCGCGTCGGTTTGACGAGGATGTGGACGCGGCGCGAGAGGCCGGAACCGCTTTCGGTATCACCAATAATCCAGCGGGCGGTGTCACCGGCGGCGATTGGACCTGCGCCGGTCAGACTTTCGCCTGGCTCGAGCGCGATGTTGGTGATCTGGCCGGGCGCGGCATAGACTTGGTAAAGCGCGCCTTCGCTCCAGGGATAGATCTGGATGGCGTTATAATAGCCCTCGCGTCGCGGCTCGACACGCGCCGCAGTATTGGCGTTTTCCACGCGGCCGCTCGGCGTATTTGCGGCGGTTCCACCATGCGCGACCGTCCAGGCAGGAGGCGTGTGCAGCGGACGCGGCGGCTGTTCCGTGACCGGCGCCGGCACGGCTGGGAGTGGCGGCACGTCACTGTCGTAGCTGATGGTAGGCGGTTTGAAGGTCGCGCAGCCCGCCAGCATCGTTGCCGAGAGCAGCATCATCGCCAAAGCGGATGTACGGAAAGCCGGAGAGCCGGACATGCGCAGAGGTGTGCTCATTGGGACATCTCCCGCGACCAGTTGATGGCGTTGACGTAGATGCCGAGCGGATTGGCGCGCAGCCGGTCGGCGTCGCGCGGCGTCTGGATGACGATGGTGAGGATTGCGGTCCATCGCTCTGTGCCCGCGAGCTGGCCATTCTCGTAACGCTTCTCGGTCCAGGCCACGCGGAAGGAATCCGCCGATGCGCGGATCACGCTCGAAACCTCGACGGCGATCTGCTGTTTGCCGACCTTGGTGAAGGGATCGTTGGTGCGGGCGTAGTCGTTGAGCGCCGACGCGCCGCGATCTGTGGTCCAGTCATAGGCGCGCAGCCAGTTCTGGCGCACGATGATCGGATCGGCCGGGATGCTTCTGACCTGCTCGATGAAGCGGGCAAGATGCCAGGCCACCTGCGGATCTGTCGGCCGGTAGTCGGCCGGCGCCGGTGCAACGGACTGCGCCTGGCCGAGTCGATCGACCTGCACCACCCAGGGAACGACGGTGCCGCGCGCCGACTGCCAGACCAGCGCGGCGGCGAAGCCGGCCGACAGGAACAGCGAACCGAATGCCATGATGCGCCAGTTCCTGGCCTGGACGCGGGCCGAACCGATGCGATCGTCCCAGACCTGCGCGGCGCGCTGGTAGGGTGTTTCGGGTTCGGGCGATTTCCCATAGTGGGCGGCGGGTCGTTTGAAGAGGCTCATGAGCGGTTACTTTCGGAGAGATTGACGGAAGAGCCGCCGCCATGGCTGTCGCCGGATTTGACGGCGTGCGCTGCGAGGGTGGCTCCGTGGCTGAGGGACTGATGGCGCTTCATGCGCTTGGCCCAGTCGGGCGGACCGTCGCGGGGCGTTGCGGCGGCGGCTTCGCCTGCGGAGCCTGAGCCGGGTATCGTGCCCATGGTCGAGGAGCCGCCCGTCGCCCCGAAGCCTGCCTTCGCACCTTCGGAGAAGCTGGACTTGACGCCTTCGGCGGTGCGCGCCGTCGCGCGTTTCAGGGGTGACACGGTGGCCGCGCCGGCCGCGCGGGCGACACCGCCGAGACCAGAGGCGACACCGGCTGCGCCGGACTGGCCGAGCGAGCCGACGCTGTAGGCCGCGGCGGCTCCGCCTGCCGCTGCCGCACCGCCCCGCACGGCGGCAGCACCGCCGGACATCGCAGCTGCTCCTCCCTTCAGGGCAAGGCCTGCCGCGCCACCAGCTGCAAGCGCCGCACCACCGACGGCAAGCCCGGTGCCAACCGCCGCACCGGCGCCGAGTTGTGGACCGCCGCTGACAAGGCCGGCAGCAATGCCGGGGCCGAAGATGCCGAGCCCGAGCAGCGATAGCGCGGCAAGGACAATTGCCATGGCGTCGTCGATTGTGGGCGTTGCGCCGCCGAAGCCGGCCGTAAACTGGCTGAACAGCGTTGAGCCGATGCCGATGATGACGGCGAGCACCAGCACCTTGATGCCGGATGAGACGACATTGCCCAGCACCCGCTCGGCCATGAAGGCGGTCTTGCCGAACAGGCCGAACGGGATGAGGACGAAGCCCGCCAGCGTCGTCAGCTTGAATTCGATCAGGGTAACGAAGAGCTGGATCGCGAGGATGAAGAAGGCGAGCAGCACTAGCGCCCAAGCGAACAGCAGGCAGGCGATCTGGATGAAGTTCTCGAAGAACGCGATCCAGCCCATCAGGTCGGAGATGGATTCGAGCAAGGGGCGCGCGGCGTCGAGCCCGGTCTGCGCGACCTTGCCGGGTCGCATCAGATCCTGCGCGGTGAAGCTGGTACCGGAAGCCTTGAGGCCGAGGCCCGCGAACGAGTCGAAGACGATCTTGGCGAGGTTGTTCCAGTTGCCGATGAGATAGGCGAAGACGCCGACGAAGAGCGTCTTCTTCACCAGCCGGGCGATGATGTCGTCTTCCGCGCCCCAGCTCCAGAACAGGGCGGCAAGCGTCACATCGATGACGATCAGCGTTGTCGCGATGAACGCGACCTCGCCGCCGAGCAGTCCGAAGCCGCTGTTGATGTAGGAGGTGAAGACCCCGAGGAAATTGTCGATGACGCCTGCGCCGCCCATGGTTCACCGTCCTTCTGTTGCCGGGACGGCAGGTGCCGGGGGGCGGCCGAGGAAGCGATCTCGGCTCTCGGTCCAGACGCGCATGCAGTCGGTGTCGCTCGCCGCTGCCTGGCCAAGCTGCTGGCACCGGCGCTGCCCTTCGCGGAGCGCATCGCGCTTGGGTTCGACAGCGTGGACGCCCCCCATTTCAGGGGCCGTTTGCTTCCGGGTCATCTCGATCGCCGTCGCCGTGATGGCGAGCGATACGAAAACGATGGCGCCCAGCCGGGCCAGCAGCTTGCCGTCCATGGCCGCGATCTCAGTTGCCGTTGCCGAACATCTGCGCGTTGCCGGGCTGATAGCCCGCGCCCGGCGTGAGGAAGCGGCGGCGTTGCTCGCGGCCCTGATCGGCTGCCGCCGCGCGTTCTGCGTCAGTCAGCGCCGTCGCGCGGCCGTTGGCGGAGATCAGCGCGACCAGGTCGGAGAGCTGCTGCGATTGCAGCGCGAGAAGCTGATTGCCGGCCTGCGTCGCCTGCAACGCACCCTGCGCGCCCTGGCTCTGGCTGACGAGGTTCGACATCTGCGTGCGATTGCTGTCGATATTGCCGACGACGCCAGCCTGAATGCGCATGGCGTCCTGCAAACCGCCGACGGTGTTCTGCCAGCGCGAGCGAGCATCGGTGATGAGCTTGGCGTCCGACGAGGACAGTGAGGCGCTGCCATATTGCTGCTGGAACATCCGATCGACGTTCTGAACGTCGAAGGCGATGTTCTGCGCCTGGCCGAGGAGCTGCTGGGTGCGCTGGACGTTCTGCTGAATCTGCTGGAGCGCCGAGTAGGGCAGGTTCGCCAGATTCTTGGCCTGGTTGATGAGGCTCTGCGCCTCGTTCTGAAGCGAGCGGATCTGGTTGTTGATCTGCTCGAGGGAACGCGCCGCCGTCAGGACGTTCTGGGCGTAGTTGGTCGGGTCATAGACGATGCCGCCGAAACCGAATTGCGCGTGGGCTGGCGGGGTCAGCACCGGCGATGCGGCGAGCGGCATCGCCAGGATGAAGGCTGCGAGCGACAGCGCGCGCGGGCGTGAACGAAGCGTATTCATGATCATTACTCCTTCTCGGACTGCTGAGGGGTGAGGTTCGTGAGGTCAGGGATGAGGTCTGCGGCCCACTCGGCGCCGCGCAGGCGCAGCCAGGCGGCGAGAAAGCCCTCGCGGCCATGCTCGGCGACGGTGCGCGCGATCTCGGACTGGTCGGTCTTGGAGGAGGTGGCGGCGAGCGCGAGGCCGACTTCGGAGAGGCCCAGCTCGAACAGGCGATTGCCGCGCCGCGACTGGCAGTAATAGTCGCGCTTGGGCGTGGCCCGCGCGAGGATTTCGATCTGGCGGTCGTTGAGACCGAAGCGCCGATAGATCTCAGTGATCTGCGGCTCGATCGCGCGTTCGTTCGGCAGGAGCAGCCTTGTCGGGCAGCTCTCGATGATGGCCGGGGCGATGTTGCTGTTGTCTATGTCGGACAGCGACTGCGTGGCGAAGATGACGCTGGCGTTTTTCTTGCGCAGCGTCTTCAGCCACTCGCGCAATTGCCCGGAGAAGGCATCGTCGTCGAGTGCGAGCCAGCCCTCGTCGATGATGAGCAGCGTCGGCGAGCCGTCGAGACGGTCGCCGATGCGATGGAAGAGATAGGCGAGGACGGCGGGTGCCGCGCCAGTCCCGACCAGTCCCTCGATCTCGAACGCCTGCACCGATGCCGAGCCGAGATGTTCGACCTCGGCGTCGAGTAGCCGCCCATAGGGGCCGCCCACGCAATATGGTCGCAGCGCCTGCTTCAGCTCGTTCGCTTGGAGCAACACCGTGAGGCCGGTGATCGTGCGCTCCTCGACCGGCGCCGATGCCAGTGAGGTCAGCGCCGACCAAAGGTGCTCCTTCACCTCGGGGGTGATCGCGATGCCTTCGCGGATCAGGATGGCGACGATCCAGTCGGCCGCCCAGGCGCGTTCGGGCGTGTCGTGAATGCGCGCGAGCGGTTGCAGCGCGACCGAGGAGTCCACGCCCTCGGTGAGATCGCCGCCGAGATCGTGCCAATCACCGCCCATGGCGAGCGCGGCGGCGCGGATCGAACCGCCGAAGTCGAAGGCGAAGACCTGGGCACCGGCGTAGCGCCGGAACTGCAAGGCCATGACGGCGAGAAGCACCGATTTGCCGGCGCCGGTCGGGCCGACGACGAGCGTGTGACCGACATCGCCGACATGAAGAGAAAACCGGAACGGGGTCGAGCCCTCGGTCTTGCCGAACAGCAAGGGGGGGCTACCAAAATGCTCGTCCCGTTCCGGCCCCGCCCACACCGCCGATAGCGGGATCAAGTGGGCGAGATTCAGCGTCGAGATCGGGGGCTGGCGCACGTTGGCGTAAACATGTCCCGGCAATGAGCCCAGCCAGGCATCGACGGCATTGATCGTTTCAGTCATGGCCGTGAAGTCGCGGCCCTGGATGACTTTCTCGGCGAGGCGAAGCTTCTCGTCGGCAATTCGGGGATCGTTGTCCCATACCGCGATCGTCGCGGTGACATAGGATTGGCCGGCGTAGTCAGCGCCGAGTTCCTGAAGGGCGAGATCGGCGTCTGCCGCCTTGTTCGAGGCGTCGGTATCGACCAGCGCGGACGCCTCGTTGGTCAGCACTTCTTTCAGGATCGCGGCGATGCTTTTGCGCTTGGCGAACCATTGGCGGCGGATCTTGGTCAGCAGCTTGGTCGCGTCGGTCTTGTCTAGCAGGATGGCGCGCGTCGACCAGCGATAGGGAAAGGCGAGCCGATTGAGATCGTCGAGGATGCCGGGCGTAGTCGCGGTCGGGAAACCGACAATGGTGAGAACGCGCAGATGCGCGGTTCCGAGACGCGGCTCCAGGCCGCCGGTGAGCGGTTGGTCGGCGAGCAGCGCGTCGAGATAGACCGGCGTTTCGGGCACGCGGACGCGGTGCCGTTTGGTCGAGACGGTCGAATGGAGATAAGTCAGGGTCTCGCTGCTATCGAGCCACTGGCATTCCGGCATAAAGCCATCGAGCAGCGCCAGCACGCGATCGGTGCGGTCGACAAAGGTGTTCAGGATTTCCTTCGGATCGATGCCAGCGCGTTCGCGGCCCTCATAGAGCCAGGCTTCGGTGCGCGCCGCGTCCTCGGCCGGCGGCAGATAGGTGATGGTGAGATAGTAGCCGGAGACGTAATGCGCGCCGGCCTCCTCGAAATCGGCCTTGCGCTCGGCATCGAGGAGCGCCGCGGCGGCGTCGGGAAACAGATCCGCCGGATAGATCGACGCCTCGTGCCGCTGCGCCTCGACGAAGATGGCCCAACCCGATCCGAGACGGCGGAAAGCGTTGTTGAGCCGCCCGGCGACGGCGACCAGTTCGGCAGCGACCGCGGAGTCCAGATCAGGGCCGCGGAAACGGGCCGTGCGCTGAAAGCTGCCATCCTTGTTAAGCACGACGCCCTCGGCGACGAGCGCGACCCAGGGCAGATAGTCAGCGAGGCGGGTTGCGGTGCGGCGATATTCGGCAAGATTCATCATGGCGATGCGCCTCCTCAGACGGACAGATGAGCGGGGATGCGCAGGTGGCGGCGGCCGACCTCGACGAAGAGCGGATCGCGCTTTGCAGCCCACACGGCTGCGATATGGCCAACGACCCAGATCAAGCAGACCCACGAGCCAGAGGCGCAGGCCGAGGCCCACGGCTCCGGCCAGCGTGCCGTTCAGGATGGCGAGCGCGCGCGGTGCGCCGCCGAGCAGAATGTGCTCGGTCAGCGCCCGGTGAACCGGGACGGTGAAACCCGGCACCGCGTCGAGTTGTTCGAGCGCCGCCGCCATCAGACGAGCGCCCCGCCGCCGAATGAGAAGAACGACAGGAAGAAGCTCGACGCCGCAAACGCGATGCTGAGACCGAAGACGATCTGGATCAGCTTCCGGAAGCCGCCGGACGTGTCACCGAACGCCAGCGCCAAGCCAGTGGCGATAATGATGATGACGGCGACGATCTTGGCGACCGGCCCTTCGATGGATTCGAGGATTTTCTGGAGCGGTGCTTCCCACGGCATGGACGAGCCGGAGGCATGAGCGGCGGGAACGAGGACGAGGTTGACGTAGGTGAAGGCGGCGGCCGTCGCGGCATAGCGGCGAACGCGCATCGTGGTGCGGATCATGTTGGCGCTCCTGTGCGGTCAAGGGTTGCGGGGGTGATGGCGTAGTCGCCGTCCGGGCCGAGCCCTTCGATACGGGCGAGTTCGGCGAGCCGGCGCGCGGAGCCGCGGCCGGAGAGGACGGCAACGAGATCGATGGTCTCGGCGATCAGGGCGCGCGGGACCGTGACGACGGCCTCCTGGATGAGTTGTTCAAGGCGGCGCAACGCGCCGATGCCGCTCCCGGCGTGGATCGTGCCGATGCCGCCGGGGTGGCCGGTTCCCCATGCCTTCAGGAGATCGAGAGCTTCGGAGCCGCGCACCTCGCCGATGGGAATGCGATCGGGGCGCAGGCGTAGCGAAGAGCGGACCAGCTCGGAGAGCGTGGCCACCCCATCCTTGGTCCGCATGGCGACGAGATTGGGCGCCGCGCACTGAAGCTCGCGGGTGTCCTCGATGATGACGACGCGATCCGCCGTCTTGGCGATCTCGGCCAGAAGCGCATTGGTCAGCGTGGTCTTGCCGGTGGAGGTGCCGCCCGCGACCAAGATATTGGCGCGCGCCATCACGGCAGCGCGCAGCGTCGCCGCCTGGTCGGCGAACATGATGCCGGCGGCCACATAGTCGTCGAGCGTGAAGATCGCGACGGCGGGCTTGCGGATGGCGAAGGCCGGTGCGGCGACGACGGGCGGCAGCAAGCCCTCGAACCGCTCTCCCGTCTCAGGAAGCTCGGCGGAGACTCGCGGGCTGCGCGGATGCACCTCGACGCCGACATGGTGAGCGACCAGCCGCACGATGCGCTCGCCATCGGCGGGCGACAGCGTCTCACCCGTATCGGCCAGCCCCTCGGAGAGGCGATCTACCCAGAGACGGCCGTCCGGGTTCAGCATGATCTCGACGATGGCCGGGTCTTCGAGAAGATGGGTGATGGTCGAGCCGAGCGCGGTGCGAAGCATGCGCGCACCGCGCGCGAACGCCTCCGGCTTCTGGCTGATATTGGTCATTTTTGCCCCGCTTCCTGACGGGGCAAAACAGATGGTCCCCGGATCGGGGTGATTAAAAGAGCCGCGAATTGAGCCGATTCAACAAGTATCGGTCGTCGTAGTAGCGTCGCGTGCAAATACAGGAGAACGGCGGTCGGACGATGCTATTGATCCAGGCTCGCTGGAGCCTATGGATCGCTCTCTGTCGCGCTGGACGGCGACTCGCCGACATCTTCAACGATCTCTTGCCGAAGTTTCGGTCCCTGGGCCAAGCGCCGTCCAAGTGCGGCGATGAACGCCTCGTAGCGCTTTCCGACCATGGCGCGCGCTGCCTGGGCCGCGGGTTCCGGTAGCGCCGGCGTCGTGTTGAGCCAGAACCGGATGAATACGGCCATGGTTTCGACGGAGATCCCGATGTCGCGCTCCATGCGGTTGAGACGGCGATCGACCTGGTCGAGGCGTTTGGCGACCACGGCTTCGCGCCGCTCCGCATCGTCCGGCGACAGGAAGGACGCGATGGCGGCCTCGGCGATCAGGGAGAGCGGTTGTTCGCGTCGGCCTGCATAGTCCGATAGCGTCGCCATGATGTCGGGGTCGAGATAGACGGAAATCGGCACCTTCTTCTTGCGTCCGGTCATGGTGCTACAGCTCCATGCCGTCATTGGGATCGAGCGAGACCTGACGGGCAACGCCGCGCATGACGCGGGTCAGTCGCTGATTGCGCGCGGCGGCGTCCTCTGTGTCGTCAGGCGAATCGATCTCAAACTCATTGTCGATCGGCGCCTTCTTTTCGATGGGGTTCACCCGGTTGAGTTCGGGCTGATGCCGACGCTCGGACTCGGTGGAATCCTCATCCTCGTCGCCGCTCGTCGTCGGCGCGGCGTTTTCGGCCGTGTCCGGGCGCGCGGGGATCGGCAACTTGCTCCAATCGTCCGGCCGACCCGCGTCAGGCCGCGCCAGCCCCGGCGGCGACAGGATGCGTGCCTTGAAGCGGGCATCTTCATAGTAGCGCGCCTTTTTCGCCCGGATCGGCGGCGTGCCGGCGACCATGACGATCTCGTCGGTCGGCGGAAGCTGCATGATCTCGCCTGGCGTCAGGAGTTGGCGCGCGGTCTCCGAGCGCGACACCATCAAATGGCCCAGCCATGGCGAAAGCCGATGGCCGGCGTAATTCTTCATCGCCTTCATCTCGGTCGCAGTTCCGAGCGCGTCGCTGACCCGCTTCGCGGTCCTTTCGTCGTTCGTCGCAAAGGAAACGCGCACATGGCAGTTGTCGAGGATCGAGTTGTTCGGGCCGTAAGCCTTCTCGATCTGGTTCAGCGATTGGGCGATCAGAAAGCTCTTGAGGCCGTAGCCCGCCATGAAGGCCAGCGCGGACTCGAAGAAATCGAGGCGGCCGAGCGCGGGAAACTCGTCGAGCATCAGCAGCAGGCGATGCCGCCCGGTCTTCGCTTGCAGATCCTCGGTGAGGCGGCGGCCGACCTGATTGAGGATCAGGCGTATCAACGGCTTGGTGCGGTTGATGTCGGACGGCGGCACGACAAGGTAGAGCGTGGTCGGGAGCTTGCCGCCCACCATGTCGCTGATCCGCCAGTCGCAGCGCCGTGTCACCTCGGCGACGACAGGATCGCGGTAGAGGCCGAGAAACGACATGGCGGTGGAGAGCACGCCCGAGCGTTCGTTGTCCGATTTGTTGAGCAGCTCGCGCGCGGCGCTGGCGATGACGGGGTGCGGCCCGGCGTCGCCGAGGTGGCTAGTCTTCATCATCGCGGCAAGCGTCGACTCGATCGGGCGCTTTGGATCGGACAGGAAAGCGGCGACGCCGGCCAATGTCTTGTCGTCCTCGGCGTAGAGGACATGCAGGATGGCGCCGACCAGCAGGGCATGACTGGTCTTCTCCCAATGGTTCCGCTTTTCGAGCGAGCCTTCGGGATCGACCAGGATGTCAGCGATGTTCTGAACGTCGCGAACTTCCCATTCGCCGCGGCGCACCTCGAGCAGCGGATTGTAGGCCGACGATTTGGGATTGGTCGGATCGAACAGCAGAACGCGGCCATGCCGGGCGCGAAAACCGGCGGTGAGCTGCCAGTTTTCCCCTTTGATGTCGTGGACGATGGCCGAGCCAGGCCAGGTCAACAGGGACGGCACGACCAGGCCGACGCCCTTGCCCGATCGGGTCGGGGCGAAGCAAAGCACATGCTCGGGGCCGTCATGACGGAGATAGTCGCGATCATAGCGGCCGAGCACGACACCGTCGGGACTGAGCAGGCCCGCGGCTTTCACCTCGTCCTTTCCCGCCCAGCGGGCGGAGCCGTAGGTCGCCGCGCTTTTTGCTTCGCGGGCGCGCCAGACCGACATGCCGATGGCGACGGCTATGGCGATGAAGCCGCCCGACGCCGAGATCATCCCGCCCTTGGCGAAGATCTCCGGCGCGTAGGCGTCGTAGAAATACCACCACCAGAAGAACGCCGGCGGATAGTAGATTGGCAAGCCGAACAGGGAAAACCAGGGCGCGCCGAGTTGCGCCTGAAAGCCGAGGCTCCATGCGACATATTGCGTCGCCGCCCAGGTGGTGAGCAGTACGATGAGGAAGACGACGGCGATCTGGCCCCACAGGATTTTGGTCGCGGACATTGCTGCGGTCCTTTCTTCTTAGGTGATTAGAGGCCGAGCCCCCGCTTGCGGCCGAAGCTCCAGTCGACACCGCCGTCGCCGCGGGCGACCCCGGAGACGTGCTTGCCGAGCTGGTTTTCGAGGGACGGCGACCAGGGCACGAGCTGGAAGCCGAGGCCGTCATCGATCATCGCGAAGCGGCCGGATGCGAGCGTCATGCGCTGGCGATAGGTGCCGACGACATATTCGCCATTGCCGGCCGCTTTGAACGGCTGGCCTGTCTCCTTCGCCAGCCAGTCGGCAACAGCGCCCACCTCGCGGCGGCGAAGCGTCTCGATCAGGTTGCGGCTGAAGATGACGCGGCGGCCTTGCTGCTCGGCGAGACCTTCGTGAACCAGATGCTCTGCCCGTTGCCGCATCGCGTGCCGCACCTCGGCGCCGAAGCCGCCCTCTGACATGGCGACGGGATCACGGGCAATGGACTGCCGGTCGAGCCAGGTCGCGCCCGAGGCGTTCACCTGATGCTGAAGGTCGAGATCGGAGCGGACGGCCAGTGCGACGCGGCGTTCGCCGCGAGCATCTTCGAAGGCGCGCAGCTCGACGATCGACCCCGGCGCGCTGTCCCCCGCCGCATCGAGATGCGGCAGGCGGATGTGGTGGGTCCGACCATCGACGCCGTCGACCACGGCGTAGGCCGTTCCCTTCAGCTCGTCATCGAGTCCGCGCTCGACCAGACGACCGATGACCGGAACATCGAGGCTTTCCCCAGCCAGGACGTAGTTGCCCGAGCCGCGGTCGATACCGCGTTCGGTGAGCGCGCGGTGCATGCGCTTGATGATGTCGCCGCGTTCGCCGAGCTGGCGCAGCGTCACCTCAGCCTGATCGTCGATCATCCACTGCCCAGGTCCGACTTCACTGGCGAGGCCGAGGGCTGCGAGTTTGCGCAGGCGGCCCACCTTCTCGACGGCGTAGGCGTCGGGCTGGCGGCCGGCCTCCGGCGCGACATCGATGACGCCGGTCTTTGCAGCGTCGCGGACAAGCTGCCGATCGAGCTGCGTCCAGCGCTCCGCCTCGATCTGGCGTTCGAGCGTGCGGCGAATATCGAGATCGGTGCGCGGGCCAAGCTCCTGTGTGATAAGGTCACGCGCGCGGTCACGCATGCCCTCCTTGATGTAGTCGCGCGAGATCACGAGGTCCTGGCCATCGTCGCGGACGCCGCGCACGATCAGATGGACGTGAGGATGCTCGGTGTTCCAGTGGTCGACCGCGACCCAATCGAGCCGCGTGTCCAAGTCCTTTTCCATCTGGCCGACAAGATCGCGGATGAAGGACTTGAGGTCCGACATCTCCACGGCGTCGTCCGGTGAGACGATAAAGCGGAAATGATGGCGATCGTCCTCGCATCGGCCGGCGAAGGCGCGGCCATCAGCTTCCTCCGTTCCCGGCCCGAAGAGCCGGGCCTTCTCTCCATCACGGGTCACGCCATCGCGGCGGAGATAATCGAGATGCGTGCCCAGCGGCGCGGTGCGGCCGGAGTGCCGCACGACGCGGGCCTTGATGACTGCGCCGCGCGTGCGCGCGGTGATGAAGCGGTTCGCCTGGATGCTGGCGCGCTGGCCGCGGCCGAAGCGCGAGCGATTGGCAGCAACGACGCGCCCGGAGCGCGAGACGCCGCCGCCCGCCTTCTTCGCCGCGGCCAGCGCCTGTGCGATGAAGGGCCGAGCTGACTGCGCGCGGGTTGATCGGATGCGCCCAGGCCGAACACGAAACTCGTGGTCATCGGCCATGACGCAAGCCCGCAATGTGCGAAAAATTGCGCTGATACAGGCTATTGGGCGTCAGGCGCACATTGCCCATGAGCACGGCAATGTGCGGAACACGCCAAAATACCTTGAAAAAACAACCGCCCGACCGCCGCGCAATGTGCGGCCTTTTATCCTGCCATCGTTCGGTTGTGGCGCCTGCCTCTCGCCCTCGCGCCCTCCATGCCACGCGGGGATACGATAGACTGCGACGGATGTTTCCGCAGCTCATCGGGGCGCATCCCCGTCAGAGCGAGCGACGACGATAGGCGCGTTCGAGTCTTCGGCGGTATCGTTCGACCGCGCCGCGACGGAGGAGTGGCTGTCGTCCGAACGCGCGCTTTGCGATGACGATGTTGCCGAACGAGCGTCGGCGGAACGCACGACGAAGAGCGGCGCTTCCCGCCAATCCGGCGGCGGTGGCGGCGCAACGGATGGTGCGCCGGATGGCGATGTTGCGCCGAGCTGCGGAGCCAGCAGCGCGATGTAGGCCCGCGTTTCGGCGGGTAGGGCGCGGCCGGTCTGGATGTATTCGTCGTAGCGGCCAGGCCCCGCATTGTAGGCCCCCAGCATTGCCGGGATCGTGCCATAGCGGTCGAACATTTCGCGCAGGTAGGCCGCGCCTGCGAGGATGTTGTCGCGCGGGTCGTAGGGGTCTCGCCCGAGCCCATAGCGAATGCGAAGCGCGGCCCAGGTATCGGGCATGACCTGCATCAACCCCAGCGCGCCGGCCGACGATACCGCGCGCACATCGCCGGCGCTTTCGGCGCGTTTGACGGCGACGATCCAGTGTTCGGGAATGCCGAACCGCTGCGAGGCTTCGGTGACGAAGGCGGCGTGCGGATCGCCAGCGACCGTGCGCGCAGCCGACGCGGACTGGGCAAGAGCGGCGTCCGTTGCGCCTGCTGCGAGGGCCAGGCCGGAAAGGAGAAGGCAAGCCATGCGCCGGGCGACATGATGCCGCCCGCGCGCATCCCGATGGCTCGTCGTTGGACGGCGACCGGACATCGGTCAGTCTTTCCCGGCGCGATCGCGCGGGCGCGACCAGTGCAGCGACCAGGCGTTCCCGGCGTCATCGTCGCGGAACAGATTGGCGCGGATCGGCTGCGGCAGCGCAGGGTCGTCGATCAGTACGGCAACATATTCGCCCGCGCGCTCGCCGGTGCGTTTCCAGCCCGCGCCGATTTCCGGCCCGGCTTCGGCTTTGCCATCGTCGCTGGCGTGAACACGGTAATCCGGCGCGTTCTCGGCCTCGGAGAGCTCTGCCGGCACGATGACAACATCGCGGAAGAGCGTGAAGGTCTCCAGCTTGCCGGCAAAGCCAGTCTCCTGGCGCGTGAATTGACCAATCTGAGGCATGACTGCTTCCTTTGCGGCGGCGTTGGGAAAGCCGTTGGCGGGCACCGCTCCCGCCGACGGCGAGGTGCTCATCGCGTCGGCTCGCGCCATTCGAAGCGGCCCGTTCCGTCCTCGTCTGTCCACAAGGGGACGGCGCGGCCGATGATCTGATCGGTGGACGTCAGGCCGAAGTAGCGACCGTCCAGGCTGTCGCGGACCTGCCAATTCATCAGGAAGACTTCGCCGGTCGGGATACGGCGGCAGCCCTGCCAGATCGGCAGGTCGCGCCCGGCGCGATCACGCGGCAGCGCATCTCCCATTTCGACGCCATCGATCGTGATGGAGGCGTTCGAGCGGCAAACGGTCTGCCCGGAGACGCCGAGAATGCGCTTCAGCAGCGGAACGCCTTTGGGCAGATAGCCGCGTTCGGCCATGAAGGTCGCGAGCGGCTCGGGCGCGTCGACGGCAACGAGATCGGTGACGTCGAACGGGCCGTTGAAGTCGATCGTGTAGAAGCCGATGGGCGCACTGGCTGATGCGTTCCACAGGAGTTTGATCGGCAGCGGGGTGAGCGCCGGATAGCTGATGCCCGTGGTCGCGAAAGCCATGGCGAGGAAGAGACCGGCGCGCGTCACGGCTGTGCCCTCCGACGCAGGAGGTAGGCGCGATGCTGGTCGAGCGTATAGGTGCGCGGTTGATGTCCAGCCGCCATCCGGTTGTGGACGTGACGCCAGTGTTCCGGCGAAACGGTGTCCGCCTCGATGCCGATGGCTTCAATGGCATCGACGTGGCGCAGCACGTCTTCGACCTTCGGCCATCCGTCGATCCTGAGCAGGATTTCGCCGCCCGGCCGGACGAAAGGCAGCGTCTGGTAGGGCTCTCCGGGCTCGACCGCGCGCACGATGTCGATGCGCGAGATGATCGTGCCGAAATCGTTGGCCGCCCATCGCACGAAAGCGAATACGGTGTTCGGACGGAATGAGACGACACGCCGGCGGCGATCGAGGATCTGTTCATGCGCCTCGCGGCCGAACCTGATCCAGTATTCGATCTTCTTCTCGATCCACGTCATTTCGACATGGGTCATGGTGTCATGGGGGAGCGCTGACGGCAGCGGGCCGCCGCACATGCGGGGAGCCGCAGTGCCGGTCATATGGGGTCTCCTGGTGTCGAGGGGAATTCGCGCGCGAGCAGCTCGCGCAGCATGTTGGCGACGGTGACGCCGCGCCCGAAGGCGGCGATCTTGATCCGGCCGCGCAGTTCGGGCGTCACATCGATGGTGAGCCTGGCGGTGAACGCGGCGACGTCAGCGGTGCGTGGTGCGTTGTCCGCAGCCTTGATCCATCGTTCGGGATCGGCGGGGCGCGAAGCGAAGCCGCGACGGGTGGATCGCTCGTTCATGGTGCGCTCCCGCCCGGACGAAGACGGAGGAGTTCGTCGGCGAAGGCCGCGATCTCGCGCGCGGCCGATGTCGCATCGTCGAGTTCGGCGACCAGGCGGCCGGTCTGCGCGGCCGCAGCGAAAGCGATGCGTTGGCCGATGGTGGTGGCGAGTAACGGTGGATCGTGATCGGCCAGGGTCTCGGCCGTCTCGCGGGCCAGGGTGGTGCGCGCACCGCAGCGATTGAGCACGAAGCGGGCGACCAGTTCCGGGCGATAGACGCGGGCTTCGCGGAGCAGCGCCAGCATCTCGGCCGATGCCCAGCCGTCCAGCGGCGACGGTTGCACCGGGATCAGCACGAGGTCGGCGGCGAGCAGCGCCGAGCGCATGAGGGCGGCGACACGCGGCGGGCCGTCGATGACGACGTGGTCGACATCGCGGGCCAGCTCCGGCGCTTCACGGTGGAGCGTGTCGCGCGCCAGGCCGACGACGCCGAACAGGCGGGGTTGGCCCTCACGGATACGCTGCTCAGACCAGTCGAGGGCCGAGCCCTGTGGGTCCGCGTCGATCAGGGTGACGCGCTGACCGCGTCCGGCGAGTTCGCCTGCGAGGTTGAGCGACAGCGTCGTCTTGCCGACACCGCCTTTCTGGTTGAGGAACGCGACGATCATCGCGCACCTCCAGGCCGATCGAGGAGCGGAAGCTGATCGGGGGAAGCCGGTTCGCTCTCTTTCCGGCCCGTCTGATCTGCTGGAGCGCCCTTGCGCGGTGATTTGCCGGCGGCGCGGAGGGTCGCTGCGGCGGTGCGGATGAGGTTATCCACATCGCGCGCGCGCTCTTCAAAGTTAGATTCTTGGTTAGACTCTAAGTTAAGGGCGCGAATCCGCCCACGATTTCCAGATGTTAAGGCCGGCTTGGGTTCCTGATGGCACGAGCCTCGGGTTCCCGATGGCACGATAGGTCGGGTTCCCGATAGCACGAGGCCGTCTACAGGTTTTCCACAGGCGGCCAGTGGCTCGAAAGCCAGCAGCGTGCGCCCGCTGATTTCCACTTCGAGCGACAGGACGTAGCCGGGCAGTGGTTGGCGCCGCACGATGTCGCGCAGTTCGAAGGCGAAGCGCTTGAACGGCGACAGGCTGCCGGATTTGAGGTGGAGGTGGCGTAGGTCGAAACGCCAGCCGCCGCGCTGACGGCCGCCGTGTTTGCGCACGATGCGGTAGAGCCAGCGATCGAGGCCGCCGGTGAGATCGAAATAGGCCGGATCGATGGTGAGGATGAGCGCGTCATCGAGGACGGCCTTGTAGAACCAGTCGGGGACGATCAGCTCGATGCCATCCGGTCGTCCTTGGCGATCCGTGCGCTCCTGCCACTCGTTTATCCACGAGAAGCGGTGACGGCGGCCTTCGGCGGGCTGACGGATCGACGTCGAGATGGTGGTCGATTGCAGCCGGTCGAGCGCGGCCTTGAGCCGCTGATAATCGCGCATGGATGTGCCGCGACCGACATAGGTGAGGATCTCATAGGGTGTCGCCGCCATCAGACGCGACGTGCGCAGGCCCGCGTCCCGGGCCTCGACGATCTGGCTCGCAGCCCAGATCAGGATGTCGGCGTCCCAGATTGTAGCCATGCCATGATCGGGGACGGCTTCGACCCGGATGGAGACGCCGCCCGCCGAAAAGTCGATCGGCGCTATGCGGTGCGATTTCGAGAGGGAGAAGAAGGGATAGGCCATGAGATCCTGCGCATCTCGTGGCGCGAAGTCGCCGGGAAGCGCGCGAAACAGGTCGAGCTGCCCACGCTCCGAAGGGTCACGACGACGCACCACCATGAAAGGGACCGGCCACGATCAGCGTGCGTATCGGCCGGCGATCTGGCCGGTCGGTAGCGTCTGGCGCTTGGCGGGAAGCACGGAGCCGCGCGGATCGGACGTCGAGGTTACGGCGCCGCGCTCGGCCCAGGTTTCCAGATCGTCGACCGAATAGACGACGCGCCCGCCGAGTTTGTGATAGGCCGGACCCGTGCCGTAGGTGCGATGTTTTTCCAGGGTGCGCGCGGACAGGCTGAGAAACTCGGCGGCTTCCTTGGTCCGCAGGTAGCGTGGCGGGAGCGCGGCGGTATCGGGTCGCATTGGGCGGGCCTCCGTGGGGTTGCTGGGGGCCGCTGACGATCAGCGGCTGACAGCGACAACGGTGGCGGAGAACCTTCGGCGGGATGGATGGGGGACTTGGGATGGCTAAATTTCCCACCCCTGTCGTTGGCGCGGGCTAGGTGCGTCGACGATGCCGAAGCAGGTGCAGATAACCGCCATTGATGAGGGCCGACCCGGCTTCGGCGAATGCGATCACGGCATCACGCAGCGGCGAGGTCTTCCAGGGGTCTGTATCGATCCGCGCCGCGCCATAGATTGCGATGGCGATGTCGCGATAGGTCGCGCCGTTCATGCGACCGTCGGCAGCACGAAGTTTGAGGCGAAAACGGCGACGCTGCTCGGTGGTCATGCGCGTGTCGCGCAATGGCGGACGTTGGAGCCAGGCGCGTGAGAGGCGTGTCAGCGCATCAATGCGATCGAGGATGTCGTCATCGATGGGGATGACCGCCGCAAGCTGGTTGTGTGGGGATGTGCCGGGCAGGAAGAGAAGCTGGAGGTCATGCTCGGGAAGGCCGGCATAGGCTCCTTCGGGGCCATCATGTCCCGCAGCGAACCTGCCGGCGAGGCTGTTTGAGCTGGACGGCAGAAAGTTCGGCCGCGCTGTCAGAAAGAGGACGGCGGGATTGCTCTGCGGCGACCACACCACCTGTTGCTGTAGGGCAGAACGACCTGGTCTCGCGGGGAAATCGCAACCCCCAGCGCTGCTGCCTGTCATCAGGCAGCGGCTGCGTCTCGGCGCCGACCTCGACCAGACCGGCGTATTCGTCCTGATAAGGTCGGTATCTGCGAAGGCATTCCCACGCGAGACCTTCGATCGGCAGTGTATCGAGGAAATCGTAGCTGCGGTCGTCTCGCCAGTTCGATGTATCGGGCCTCATCGCATCAACTCTCCCGCGTGGTGCGCGTAAGTCGAGCGTGTGATTTTTCTCGGCGCGACGAGGCTCTTGGAAGCCCGGACGAGGGCATTGCATGATGTCGAAACGGCATCACGCAGGTTTGTTAACCTCTCAGCGGTGAGCGGGTCGCAGGAGGTGCCGATAGCCGGTGTGTGTCATCCAGCGGGCGCGTTCGAGATGGCTGTCATGAATGCGTCGGCAGCGTTCGGGTTCACGGTCGGGATCGAGGTCGAACAGCACCCGCACGGCCTCTTCCCAATGCGCGCCGTCTGCGGCTGCATCCAGCAAGCGCATGTAAAGTTTGGCGTGCGACCTGTCGTAATCGGTGAGATCTTGCCCCGACGGCGCGAGGTCCTGGAATGGTGCGGTCATGGTGCAGACTCGGCGAATATGCGGTGCCTGTCTATGATCCAAGTTTGATCCGAAATGGAGACAGTGCGAATGACGTGGAGTCTGGCTGCCCACAGGTCAGCGTAAGCCTGTAGATCGGTTCGGCTTGTTTCCGCGATCATCGACCAGCAGCACTCCTTGCCCTCGGTCGGTCGACAGGAAGACGATGCCGGCAGCTTCCAAGGCCCTGCGTGCCTGATCGCGCGTCGTCTCGTACACATCGAGCCCGCTTTCGGATTCGAGGCGCTTGAGCGCGGTCAGCGATATGCGGGCCTTGTCAGCGAGCGTCTCCTGCGTCCAACCCAGCAACGCGCGTGCGGCCCGTGATTGTCGGGCGGTGATCATGCATGATCACCTCCCATCGCGACCGGCGCGCGCTCCAGAACTACGGCTATTTTAGTCGCATTAGCCCGCTTCAGCCAGCTCAAAGACGTTGCCGGAGGGCCATGTTGCGCTGGCGCCGACTTGGTGATTCGGGCAATCGCGCCGTTGTCGTCAGTGAAACGAAGGTACTGCGGGCTGATTTCGGCAGTAAAGCCGGAGGGCGCGCCTTCGGTGTGATCCGACTATTTGGGGCACGCATCTGCGATTGGGGGCGATTTTAGCAGGAAGGCGGCCCCGACCTTTCGGCCGGGGCCTCGTGACGCCGCCTCAGTCTGCGCGGCGGCCGTTGGGGCGGGACCAGATCAGCGAGTAGCCTTCGCCGTCCTCGTCATCGAAGAGGTTGGCGTAGATCGGAGCGGTGAAGCTCGGATCGTCGAGCTTGAGGCCCAGATAGTCGCGGCCCTCGTTGGAGCGCTTGGACCAGGCGGCGCCGATCTCGGCGCGGCCGACCAGAACCCGGTGGCTGGGGGCGTTCTCGCCGCTGGCGCGCAGATCGGGGACGATGCGCACGCCCTTGGCCTGGACGCTGAGGGTGACGATTTCGCCGCCGAATTCGTTCGAGCCGGTCTTCTTGAAGGTGCCGATGGTCGCCATTGTAAGTCTCCGTTTTCCGTTTCGAGCCCGCACCATTGCGGCCTCGATGGCGATCGACCGGACGGAGGCGAGCGACGACACATCGCTTGCGACCGCAGCGCAGCGGAGGATGGCGCAGGCGCGACTTTGTTGTCCCGCGAGGAATGGCGGCGTAGCCGGCAGGGGAAGAAAGTCGGGGCCAGCCATTGTGGCTTAGGCGCTCGAGGCAAAGCCGTCCTTCGGCCAGATCAGGCCATTGAAGAGGCCGTTTTGGCGCGGGTGCTGGACGGATCGACGGCGGAGACGGCAGCGACCTTCGCATTGGCCCGGGAAGGCCGACCGGCGATCACAGGCGTAGACCTCCCTCGAACAGGCCTGCGCTGCGAATTTCGCCATTCCGCCAGCTCTGACGGAACGCCTCGACGCTGAGGGGTTGCCGGCCACGATGTCGTTGCCGCCCCGACGCGCTCCATCGTTCCGTGACAGGTGGGTGCAGCCGATGCTTCGCAATGCCGCTTCCCCATCGGGCAACCGGATGGCGTGGAGGCAAGGCTATGTGCCGCTTGATCCCGCCGCGATGGGTGCTGCGGGTTTAGGCGTGCGACACATGCCCGGCCGATGGGCCGGATGCCGCCATTCCAGTGATGCGCGCGAAGGCGACGATGCCGACCGCGATCGCTCCGATGACCGAGAACACGGTCTGCCATGTCTCCGATGGCATGGTGTGTTTCACGATGCCATGGGTGGCATGGAATCCGGCGACGATAGCCGGGGCGACGAAGGCTGCGGCGATGAGCAGGCGTGCCCAGGTCGGACGAACGGTCGCGAGGAGGAATTGGCCGATGCCGAAAGTCAGGCCGGCGGCGACGAAGCCGACAAGGATCGCGCCGAGCCATCCGGCGCCAGTGCCATAGGCCCATGTCCCTGCGGTCACGCCCGCGAAGAACGGAAGCGCGAATACCGCAAGCGTGAACAGCAGGCAGCAAAGGAAGCCGATGGCGGCTATGCAGAGGAGAATGCCGATGAAGATCATGGTGGTGTCTTCCTGAAATGTCAGACGGACGCGCCTCCACCACCACCACGGCGCACATGCGAGATTAGCAGAATTCGAGCCGCGGGGGGAGCAGAAGCGTGAAGCGTCCGCCGACTGCGCGACCCGGTTCGCCTCATGAGGCGAAGGGGTCGATTTCGCCGACGATGGCGTTTTCATCGCCATCGTATTCCGACGCCGGGGTGACGGAGAGCGTGCCGTCTCCGGCGCGATAGATGACGATGGTCGCCATCAGCGTGGTAGCGAGGCTGAAGGCGAAGGCGTGAGCGGTTTGGAAGGACATCGACCTGGCTCCTGTTTGAGCGGAGGTCCATCCCCCGCTGACAGGCGCCCGAAGAGTTCGGCCGGTGGCCGCAATCACCGTGCAGGCGAAGCCGGAGCGGCGGCACGCTATGCGTAGTCCGACCCTTTAAGGGTTGATGGCGGCAGGCCATCGGCTGAACCCAAGGATCAGCGTCTTGAAGCGGGGGTGATCATCCGATCAGGAGGCCGGGTTGTCTGCTTGCCGCGAGGACTGTTGCTGCCAGCTCGGCTGACCTCACCTGCGCTGCCGCTCGCCGGATGTCAGCGCCGGGCCTTCCAGGGATCGATGACCGCGACATTCGCAGCCTCGAATGCGCTGCTGTCGCGGGTGGCGACGGCAAACCCCTTGGCGGCTGCGATCGCCGCGATGTAGCCGTCGGGAGTAGGGAAGCCTTTCCCGGCCGTTCGGGCTTTGATGGCGAGATCCGCATAGCGGCGCGCAGCATCGACATCGAACGGGAGGACGCGGTCTGCGAACAGTTCCATCACCCCATCCAGGGCTTCGGTGAGACGCTCCTTGCGCTTGCCGCCGGGGAGCGCGCCGATGCCGAACATCAGCTCGGCGATGGTGACGCTGGAGAGAAAGAGGGTTTCCGCCGCCTGCTCGTCGAGCCATGCGCGCACGGCCTCGTCGGGAGCGGGCTTCATCGCCTCCGATACGACATTGGTGTCGAGGAGGATCATTCGAAGCTCATCGGCTTGGCGGGCGCCTTGTCACGAGCCTGGTCGAGGGCCTCGACATCCTCATTGGTCAAGCCGAGGCGACGGCTGCGTTCCGCGAGCGCCGTGCCGAGCCGGAGGCGCGTATCGGGGCGAACAGCCGCTTCGAGGATGTCGCGCATCTCGGCCTCGGCACTGCGGCCGTGCTGCGCGGCGCGCACCTTGAGGGCGCGGTGCGTCGCGTCGGACAGGTTCCGGATCGTGACGGCTGGCATGATAGCGCCTCCTGCGAAATTGATAGCGATGATAGCATAATATAGAAATTGCTATCGTTTTTCAAGGTGAAGGATACCGGCGGCGCCTACGCGCCGCCCGAGCCGAAGCGATAGACCGGGATGCCCATCTTGCGGGCCTTGTCGGCCAGGTTGTCCTGAATGCCTGTGCCGGGGAAGATCACGACCCCGATCGGAACGATACTGAGCATCTGGTCATTGCGTTTGAACGGTGCGGCCTTGGCGTGCTTGGTCCAGTCGGGCTTGAAGGCGACCTGCGGCACCTTGCGGCTATCGGCCCAGCGAGAGGCGATCTTTTCGGCGCCTTTCGGCGAGCCGCCGTGCAGCAGCACCATGTCGGGGTGCTTGGCGCGGATCTGATCGAGCTTGGCCCAGATCTGCTTGTGGTCGGCGGTGTCGCCGCCCGAGAAGGCGATCTTCGGCCCGGTGGGAACGAGCACCTCGGTTTCCACGCGCCTCCTGGCGGCGAGGAAGTCCCGGCTATCGATCAGCGACGCGGTGAGGTTGCGATGGTTGACCCGTGATCCGGTGCGTTGCGACCAGGGTGAGCCGGTAGCGACGAGGTAGCGCCCAGCGGCGGCCTCGCGGAAGGTTTCCATGCCGTCGCGGCGGTCGATCAGGTTCATGCCAATGTCGATCAGGCGCTCGAGCTGGAGGGACTTCACCTCGGAGCCATCCTGTTCGCGCTGAAGCTGCTTTTGCGCCTGCTCGTTGTCGTCGAGCTTCTGTTCGATACGGTCCACGGCGCGGTGGAACATATTGACGGTCGACCAGAGCAGATCGGGGAGATCGAAGTCGAGGCTGGTGTCGGTGATCGTGGCGACCAGGGCGTCGAAGATGTCGGCGACGGCGCCTTCGATGATGCGGTCTTCCGGTGGCGGGCGTTGGTCCAACTCGTCCTCTGAGGGACGGTAGCCGTGGAGCTGCAAGTCCTGGATCAGATGGTCGGTCGGGGATGACTCGTGGTGCGGTTCGTAGTCGTCGTGCTCGCTCATGGGGTGCTCCGTCGGCAAGGACCGCGACCGTCGCGGCCTTCATGGCGACGAAGCCGTCAGGCGGGACGGACCTGCACCCTTAGCGTGAGCCGAAGGGCCGAAGCGTCAGCGGAGGATGGCGAAGGCCGAGGATTTTGTTTCGCGATGGAAAGACCCGAAGGGTCGCCGGAAAATCGTCGGCCGCAGCCATTGCCGATCCGGCTCGGCTGATGGCCGATCGCCCTCTCGAAGGTCGAGGCGCGTTCCTCTTGCCGTCACTGGCGCATTGTTGCGGGCATGGCGGCTGCGCGCCACTGTCAGCCCCTGCCGGCTAAGCGGCCAGGTCCATGAAGCGTGCGACGTCCTCCGGAGCGAGTTGCACTCGAACGCCTGCCCGAAGCGCATCGATACCGAGCCGCCGCAGATCCTCGTTGAAGTCCCCGAATGCTGGCGACAATGGGATGGCCTCGATTCCCTCGGCGTTCGCCCGTTCGATCAGCATGTCCCGCGCGCCGTCACCGGCCGGATCGTCGTCTCGGACGATATAGAGTCGTCGAAGCGTTGGCGGGAACAGGATGGCGGCCAGATGTGCCGCCGAAAGCGCCGGCGCCATCGCCATATCGGGCAGGACCTGCCGGAGCGACAGCATGGTCTCGATACCTTCGCCTGCCGCCATCACGCTTCCGGGCACGCCGATGCGGACGGCATTGCCGAGGAGATCGCCCATCGCCTTGCGCGGTGTGTCGATGGGGGCTTTGTCGGCGCCGTCAGGCGCGAGCCAGGTGCGGTGCGCGCCGGTGATCTTGCCAGCGAGGTCGGTGACGGCGGCGATCATGGCGGGCCAGGTCTCGGTCGGGCCATCGTCGGGCTTGTAGTAGCAGCGGGGGTGGAAGCGCAGGTTTCCGGTTCCGTGCAAAAGCGCAATGCCGCGTCTGCGCAAATAGGTCTGCACAATCGTCCCGGTGATCGGTTGCGTCATGGCGATGAGACGGCGTGCCGCCTCGGCTGATCCCGATGGCGCTGGCGCCAGTCCGCGGCGTGATGCCGGCTTCGGTTCGGGGGGCGGCAGGCTGAGGAAAGTGCGTGCCTCTTGAGCAACGTCTGCGAAGTCGATGAGGCCGAGCGATTCCCGGATGATGTCGAGAAGGTCGCCATGTTCGCCGGTGGCGGCGTCGGTCCATTTGCCCGCTGGTCCCTTCGGGGTGTCGCGCAGGCGCACGAACATGGAGCGGCCTGCGACATTGCGAGCATCGCCAACCTGCCAGTAATTGCCCTGCCGGTGGCCGTTGGAGAGATAGTGGCGGCAGACCGCCTCGGCCTGTCGGCCGAGACTGTGTGCCAGTTCAGAAGCGTCCTTCCGAGCCATCACGCTGCCTCACGCTCGCTGATCCGCTCGACCGGATAGGTGGCGAGCAGCTTGCCGATGATAGCGGGACCAGAGGCATCGACCGGAACGAAGAAGCGCAGCTTCCACGAGATGATCTCGCTGAAGAGGCCATAGGCGCGCAGGCGATCCCGCATGGTGTCGGTGAAGCCTGACAGTTCGATCCGGTTCGCGCCCATGACGCGCGCGCGGCGAAGCTGGAGCCCGCTGGCCAGGTCGAGGCTGGTGCGACCATCCACCAGAGCGGCGTAGGCATCATCGCTGCTGAGATTGGCCGTTCCCGTCGAGGCGGCATTCATGGCCCAGGCGGGCGAAACCCGTCTTCCGATGATGCGTTCGCCATCATCGGTCTGAAGCCGATAGACGCGCGTCGACTCGTTCGGCAGGCGCTTCCACACGGGCAGGAGCAGGCCGCTAACCATGTGGATCGTGCCATCGGTGAAGGGGGGCAGCTCGTCGACCTCGCGCTGCCAGACGGCGGCGAAGGTTTCGCGGTCGGCCTCCTGCCAATAACTGTCTTCCATCGTGGCGAGGGTTGCGTGGTGCTGTTCCATCGGCCGGATCAAGCGGACACGGCGCTCGATCTCGCCGTCGTCGAGCATGATGGACGGCGCCGGCACCTGGACAGCAGCGCGCCCCGAACGCGCGTTGATGAGCAGCCGGGCATGCGGATCGTCTAGCCAACCAAGCGCGGTATCGAGCGAGGTTGGCTGGTTTTGGCGCCGCTCGGCAATGGTGAGCAGCCGCGTCTGCGCGCCTGTTGCCGGATGGGTGTAGATGGTCGTGCGCTCAGTGACGGCGAAGCTCTCCGCCGTCAGCGTTTCCAGCCCGACATCATAGACGCCGCTGGCGATGGCCCCCGCGACCTTGGCGTCGAGCAATTGCTCGAAGGCAGTGAAGAGGATGCCCTGAAGCTCGATGGTCAGCGCCAGCAGGCGGTTGAGGAACGTGGTGATCGGCGGCAATTCGTCCTTGATGCCGTTGTCGTCGGTCAATTTCAGGCCGGTCGCGGACTCGAAGCGCCCAAGCGAGCAGCCCTCGACCTTGCCGCGCACGATCAGCAGATAGAGCTGACGCAGCGCATCGCGGGCGTAGCTCGATTCCAGATTGTCCTCGGGCCGGAACAGACCCTGGCCGCCGGTCTGGCGCTGCCCCCGCGTGATCGCGCCGAGCGTATCGAGCCGGCGCGCGATCGTGGACAGAAAGCGCTTCTCGGCTTTGACGTTCGTGGCGATCGGACGGAACAGCGGTGGCTGCGCCTGATTGGTGCGGTTGGTGCGGCCCAGGCCTTGGATGGCGGCGTCGGCCTTCCATCCGGGTTCGAGCAGATAATGTACGCGCAGACGCTGGTTCTTGGCCGACAGTTCGGCGTGATAGCTGCGGCCGGTGCCGCCGGCGTCGCTGAACACGAGGATGCGCTTCAGGTCGTCCATGAACGCAGCCGTCTCGGCAAGGTTGGCGGACGGCGCGCGGTTTTCGACGACGAAGCGTTCGCCCTTGCGGACGATGCGCCGGGAGCGGCCAGTCACCTCGGAAACCATATCTGAGCCGAAGCGCTGCACGATCTGGTCGAGCGCCCCCGGAACGGGAGGCAAAGACGCAAGACGTTCGATCAGCTCGTCGCGGCGTGCGACAGCTTCGCGGCTCAGGACGGGTTGGCCGTCGCGATAGACCGGGCGCGAGGACAGATTGCCCTCGCCATCCGTGAACGGCTCGTAGAGCTGGACCGGAAAGGAATGGGCCAGATAGTCCAGAACATATTCGCGCGGCGTGATGTCGACGCGAATATCGTTCCATTCCTCGGTCGGGACTTCCGCCAGCCGGCGCTCCATCAGCGCTTCGCCGGTCGATACGATCTGGACGACAGCCGCGTGGCCATCATTCAGATCACGTTCGATGGACCGGATCAGCGTGGGCGTTTTCATCGACGTGAGCAGATGGCCGAAGAAACGCTGCTTGGCGGACTCGAAGGCCGAACGGGCGGCGGACTTGGCCTGCCGGTTCAGCGTGGCTCCCCCGCTATCTGGGCTGCCAGTGATGTTGGCGGCCTGCATCGCGGCGTCGAGATGATTGTGGATGACGGCGAAGGCGCTGGCATAGGCATCGTAGATGCCACGCTGCTCATCTGTCAACGCGTGCTCGATCAGCTCATATTCGACGCCATCATAGGAAAGCGATCGGGCGGTATAGAGGCCAAGTGCGCGCAGATCGCGAGCGAGCACTTCCATGGCAGCGACACCGCCGTCCTCAATCGCCTCGACAAATTCAGAGCGGGTGGCGAAGGGGAAATCCTCGCCGCCCCACAGGCCGAGCCGCTGGGCATAGGCGAGATTGTGGACGGTGGTTGCGCCTGTAGCCGAGACATAGACGACGCGCGCGTTAGCCAGGGCGTGTTGAAGCCGAAGGCCCGCGCGTCCCTGCTGCGAGGCGGCAACATCGCCGCGTTCTCCTTTGCCGCCTGCGGCATTGGCCATGGCGTGGCTCTCGTCGAATATGATCACTCCATCGAAATCGGAGCCCAACCATTCGACGATCTGCCGGACGCGGGAAACCTTCTCACCACGGTCGTCGGACCGTAGCGTGGCATAGGTTGCAAACAGGATGCCTTCCGACAGCGTGATCGGCCGTCCTTGCGGGAAGCGCGACAGCGGCGTGACCAGCAGACGCTCCATGCCGAGCGCGGACCAATCGCGCTGCGCGTCCTCGATCAGCTTGTCGGATTTGGAGATCCAGACCGCCTTGCGGCGACCGCGTAGCCAGTTGTCGAGGATGATGCCGGCAGATTGACGGCCTTTGCCGGCCCCGGTGCCGTCGCCGAGCATGAAGCCGCGCCGGTAACGCACGGCGTTTTCGGCATCGGGCTTGGCCGCCTGCACGAGATCGCAGGTCGCATCGACGATCCAGGAGCCGGCGAGGAAGTCCGAATGGGCTTCGCCGGCATAGATGACGGTTTCGAGCTGGGCGTCCGACAGGAGATCGGTGATGTTCGCGGGCAGCATCGGCCGATAGGCGGGCTTGGGCGGTGCAACGCTCGCCATGGCCGCCGACTGCACGAGCTTGGTGGGGTGCGCCTGAGAACTGGCAATACGGATCGACTGCAATCCGTATTCTTCATAGATCGCGTCCGTGAGGTGGGCGCCTTCCGGCGGTGTCCAGTCCATCGTGTCGTAGGCGAGTTCAACGCCCTGCGGGTCCATGGTGGAACGTGCGGCCGGACGCTCCGTGGCGGCGCGCGCGAGATAACCCCGCACGGCGCGGGGCTCCGAGCCCGACACGGGCGGCGCGATGTCGGGCAGAGCGAGTGGCAGCCGCGGTGGAATCTGCGCTTCGATCCATGCGAGCAGTGTAGCGACGTCGGGCGCAACGCCGGCGGACCCAGGGAACGTGGCCGTATCTTCGGCCGGCAGCTTGTCGATGACGGTGAGCCGCGTCTCGATGCTTGTGCCATGTTTGGCATAGACTGAGCCGTGGATCGCCGCGGTGAAGACGACGCGCCCACGCCCCTGAAGCCGGACGAAGGTGTCGCGCCAGGCCGGTTGCTCGGGACCGAAGTTCGCGCCGGTGATCGTCACCAGACGCCCGCCATCGGCAAGTCGCGCCAGGGCGGAGGCGATATGGCGCGCCGCGGCGTCGGCGACCCGGCCAGAGACGTTCGCCATCACCGAGAAGGGCGGATTCATCACGATGACGGAAGGGACGGCGCTCGCCGGGAGGTGGTCGTCGATCTGGGCGGCGTCGAACCGCGTAGCGGCAAGGGCCGGAAAGAGCTGGTCAAGCAGATCGGCGCGGGTTTTGGCCAATTCGTTGAGGAGCAGCGAGCCGCCGCTGATCTCGGCGAGGATGGCGAGAAGACCCGTGCCTGCTGACGGCTCCAGCACGATGTCTAGCGGTGTGATCGCGGCGGCCGCGATGGCGGCGAGGCCGAGTGGGACCGGTGTCGAGAATTGTTGAAGCGCCTGGGCCTCCTCGGAGCGACGAGTATGCGTCGGCAGGAGGCCGGTGATTTTCGACAGGGCGGAAAGCCGTGCAGCCGGAGTGCCGGCTTTACGGAAAAGCGCACGTCCGTATTTGCGCAGGAACAGGACGGTCGCGCATTCACAGGCTTCGTAGGCCGTCTTCCAGTCCCAGACGCCGCTCGTGTCGGAAGCCTGGAAGGCCGTTTCCATAGCGATGCGGAGACCGGCGTTGTCGATCCGCTGGCCGCGTTCGAGCAGGGCGAGAAGCTGATGGGCGGCGGCGATGATGGCGGATGCACGGAGGATGGGCGCAGCCGGAACGGCCACGGACGACATGATGTTCATGGATCGGAACCTCGGGAGAGCGGGAACGGGAAGCCCGACCGGCGCTCTCTCTCACCGCCCGGACTCAAACCCGTCCCGGCGGCCCTCTCACTCTCGAGCATTTCGCTGCCGACATGAAAAAAGCGCCTCGGCCGAGCGGCAGAGGCGCTTTGAGGTGTCAGCCCCAGTGTCCGTCGGCGATCTCGCTGGCGATGAGCCGGCGAGCCTTGCGGATCAGGTCATCGCCGCTGGTGTCGATGTGCCCGAAGAACCGGGCGCGCGCGCCGTTCGCGGTCCAATCGGCATAGGCGCAATATTCGCGAGCCTCAGCCCGAAACGCCCGCATGTCGCTGGCCCAATGGGGCTTGGGCTCTATGATGACGGTGATGCCGCATCTGGTCTCCAGCCAGGGAAGCGAGCGCTCTGCGGGCGGTCGCTCACGATCGGCGGCGAAGATGGCGTCGATGTCCATCATGGCGCTTCTCCCGGCGTGCCCGGATGCATGAAGCCGCCAGGATCGCCGGGGTCGGGCGGCAGGTAGGCGTCATAAGGATTGCCGTCGGCGAGGTGGCCGAAGGGCGTGAAGACGAAATCGCCATCGTCTCGCCCCACCGCGCAGATGACGTAGCGCGGAGCGCCGGTCACGGCGTCGAGGCATTCCATGAGCGCAAGGTTGCCGTTACCGGCAGCGCGCAGCAGCGTCTGAAAATTGCTCTGAGCATGGGACGGAATGCTCATAGCGGGCCTCCCTCGTCGGAGAGGGTCTGGTCGAGCCAGCCATCGGTGTAGATCCAGTCCACGGTCTCTCCGGTGGCGAGATCGAGGACATGCGCACCGCCGCCGAAGCCGTCGAGCCGGGGCTTCGAGCAGGCGTTGGCATATTGGAAACCCCAGCGGCCGCTGAGGCGGAATTCTGCGGCGCAGCGCTTCACAAACTGGATAAGGCGCTCGGGATCGCCAGTGACGTCGTCGCGCATCCAGAGCTGCGTGCCGCCATGCTCGGGCTGGATCGACAGGAGGAAGCCCTCGGAAGGCGGTTCCTCCGATGCGCCAGCCTCGGAGAGGCGGTTGTAAAGGTCGAGCGCGCGGGCGGCGTTCTCGGGCGTGCCGACATCGAGCAGGCACGAGAAATGGGTGAAATAGTCGGCCATGACAGGCTCCTGAAACGAGAATGCCCGGCCCGCGCGGTACAGCCGCGCAGGCTGTCGAGCGTGGGACCGGGCGGTGTGGAAGATCGGGGTGAGATGCGCGGGGCGAACGACGCCGCCCCGCGCGATCCGCGCTATTCGGCGGCGACGGCGTGCTGGACTTCATCCTCATCGGTGTCTTCGTCCTCGCCGTCCTCGGTGAGGAAGTCCGGCAAGGCGGTGTCTTCGCCGGTATCGGCCTGATCGCCATCGATGGACGCCAGGCGCAGCGGTTCGGGCAGCCAGCCGCTGTCGGTCAGAAGGCGTTCGGCTTCCTTGGCCATGTCGCCCTTCTTCATGTGGTCGATGAGCTGCGCGGCCCGCTCGCCGGCGCCTTCGCGGACGGCCTCGAGAATGCGGGGCTTGGTCACGCGGCCGAGATAGTTGCCGACCGTGGGCTTCCAGCCTGCAGCCACCATGTTCATGCCCGTAGCCCGTGCGAGCCGGTCGGCCTGCGCCAGACGCACGTCGAGGCCATGCTGGCTGACGCCCGAGCCGGAATAGGGGTTCGGACGCTCTAACAGCGCATTGACGCCGTAGCTGACGCAAAGCGCCAGAAGCTCCATGCGCGTGCCGTCATCGAGATCGGTCAGCCAGGCCCAGAGCGCCTCATCGTCAGCGGGGATGTGATCCCCCCAGCGTTCGTGGCGATCGTTGACCGCCTGCGCCGATGGGCTGTCCTTCAATTCCTCGGACTGGGCCGAGAAGAAGATGTGGCGGACATTGGCCTCGAGGCAACCGGCCGGGTTGGTGTGGATGAAGGTGTCGCTCAGAAGCTTGTGCAGCAACATGGTCATGGCGACGTGCGGATGCTCGGCCAGCGCGTTGCGCAGCGCCAGAGTGCGATGGGCCGTCAGCTCGATCACGAGGCGCTCGGGCAACGGCTTGATGCCGTCTTCCTCATCGTCCTCGGGCTCGGCAGGCTTGCCGCCGATGGTGATGACCGCGCGTTGGACGGCCGGCGTATCGGGCTGGTCGCCCTCGGACGCCTCGCCGTCGGTCTCGGCCCGCGGCTCATCCTCGGCGCGGACATAACCGCGGTCGATCGACAGCGAGCCGTCGGCGTCGAGGCTGACGAACGCGCCGGCGATCACGATGTCCGCCCGATCGTAGCTGACCGGGCGGTTCTCGAAGGTGTCCAGGGCCTGCTCGATCTCGCCGAGACGTTGATCGATCGCGTCGGGCAGCTCGTCGGCCTCGGAATATTCCGCTTCGATCCGGTCATATTCCTCGCGCAGCGCTTCGCGGGTCGCACGCTCCTCGTTGGTCAGATCGACCGTGGTGCCGGAAAGCTCACGCAAGCCGTGGTCGTGGCCATAGGGGAAGCTCACCGCGACCTCGATCCACTTCCAGCCTTCTTCGGCGATCTGATCGGCGGTGGCTTTCAGCTTCTCCGCCACCATACGGTCGAGCAGGACGGGGTCTTGCAGCCAACCGCCGTCGTCGGACTGGAAGAGATCGCGCAGCACGATGCCGCCTGAGGCCTCGTAGGTATCGACACCGACGAAAATGGCCCGTTTGTCCGAGGCGCGTACCGCGGTCTCGGTCAGCATCCGCCGGATCTGATAGGGCTCCTTCTGCCAGCTATCCTTGATCGCGTCCCAGACCTGCTCCTGACGGGCATGGTCGGGGCTGACAGTGAAGGCCATGAGCTGTTCGAGCGTCATGCCGTCATCGGCATAGATTTCGAGCAGGGTCGGCGAGACGGAGGTGAGGCGCAGGCGCTGCTTCACCACGGTGACGTTGACGAAGAAGGCAGCGGCGATGGCCTCCTCGGTCATGCCCTTGTCGCGCATGGCCTGAAAGGCGCGGAACTGGTCGAGCGGATGGAGCGGTGCGCGTTCCATGTTCTCGACCAGCGATACTTCGTCGACGAGGATGTCGCTGTTGGCGTCGCCGATGACGCAGGGCACCGTCGCCGTCTTGGCCAAACGCTTCTGCTTCACGAGCAGTTCGAGTGCGCGATAGCGGCGACCGCCAGCAGGCACTTCGAACATTCCGATCTCCGCGCCATGGGCGTCGAGGACGGGACGGACATGGAGGCTCTGGATGAGGCCGCGCCGGGCGATGGACTCGGCCATTTCCTCGATCGAGACGCCGGCCTTGACGCGGCGGACGTTGGACTGGCTCAGCACCAGCTTGTTGAAGGGAATGTCGCGCGCCGACGACAGGGTGATCTTCTGGATGGCACTCGCCATGTTCGTTACTCCGCGACGGGCGGCCGGGAGACTCTCTCTCGACCTCCAACCCGTCACGAAGCGAAGCGCCGCCCTCTCACTCTAAGTACGCCAAGTCCGTAACTAACTGAAATAAAAGGAGAAACCAGATAATTCAAAACTACCGATCAGTCCTCCAGGGTGCAAGACCCTGGTGTCGTCCGGGCCGAGATCGGCGTCGGGCAGGAAGCCGAGCAGCCAATCGGCCGCCTTGCTCGCCTGGGAGGCGGCGCGGACGATGGCGCGATTGTCCTCGCGCAGCACCTCCAGCCAGGCGCCGATATAGTCGGCATGGCGGACGGTCGGTACGATGCCGAGAGACGCGCAGCAGAATGCCGCGTTGATCTCGGCGACTTATCTGAACAGTCAAGCTGTCTCAGCGGACTTTCATCAGCCGAAACCAGCCGATCTGGCGGCGTTGCGCGGTTTTAGAACGGGTGAGAC
>NZ_JBNPXB010000009.1:0-193800 GCF_050433525.1 Aminobacter sp. BE322
CCCACAAGGGGGAGGGGGATCTTTTGGCACCGCCGTTGCGCTCCATTTTGCGACGAGCTGGTTGGCAGCATTGGCGAGGTCGTCCCCCTCCCCCTTGTGGGGAGGGGTTAGGGGTGGGGGTAACCTCACACAATCCCGTCCTACCTCGCCCGCCAGGCCTGGGTGCGCTTGATCAGCACCCGCGACAGGAACAGGTGGATCAGGCGGGCGGCGGCGTTGGTGTAGAAGATCATCATCGCCATGGCCGCGGCCGGGGCCACGTCGCCGGCGTCGTCCATGTTGAGCACCGCGACCGACGCCAGGGTCGTGTCCTTGGAATAGAGGAACACCACCGCCGACACCGTCGTCATGGCGTTGACGAACATGTAGATCGAGATGTCGAGGATTGCCGGCAGGCAGACCGGCACGGTAACGCGCGCGAACAGCTTGTAGAAGGGCTGCTTGAGCGAGGCGGCCACCGGCTCGAACTCCTGGTCGATCTGCTTCAGCGCCGTCAGCGCCGTCAGGTGCCCCACCGTGTAGAAGTGAGTGATAGTGCAGACCACCAGGATGGTCATGGTGCCGTAAATGGCGTGCAGCGGATTGGCAGGGTCGTTGAAGAAGAAGATGTAGGCGAGGCCCAGCACCATGCCGGGCACCGCCATGGGCAGCATGGCCAGGAACTGGAACGCCGTGCGGCCGCTGCGGAAGCCCTCGGTCTTCTCGACCATATAGGCGCCGACGAAGATGATGGCCGTGCCGATGACCGCCGTCAGCGCCGCCAGCCTGATCGAGTTGTAGTAGGAACCCCAGCCGCCGCCGTCCATGCGGTCGAAGGCGTAGTGCTTGAGGCTTAGGCTGAGGTCGTAGGGCCAGAGCTTGACCAGCGCGGCGAACTGGCTGGTGACCATGATGCCGAGGATGAACACGGCGATCAGCGAGCACCAGGCCAGGCACAGCGTGTCGAAGCCGCGGTTGGGCTTGGGCTGGTAGGGCACCGAGCGCGCCGACAACAGCGCCACCTGCTTCTTGGTCACCATGCGGTCGACGAAGAAGGCGGCGATGGCCGGGACGAGCAGGATGACCGAGACGACCGCGCCCATCTCGAAATTCTGCTGGCCGATGACCTGCTTGTAGATGTCGACGGCAAGCACGTCGTACTGGCCGCCGATCACCTTGGGCAGGCCGAAATCGGTGATGACCAGGGTGAAGACGACGAAGGCCGCCGAGATCAGGCCATAGCGCGCGCCCGGAATGGTGACCGTCCAGAAGGTGCGCCAGCGGTTGGCGCGCAGCGAGGCGGCTGCCTCGTAGTGGCGCTGGTCGGAGATGGCAAGGGCGGTCGAGATGATGATCATCGCATGCGGGAAGGCAAAGAAGATCGAGCCGACGACGATGCCGAGCGGGCCGTAGATCGACGCCCCCATCAGAAGGTCCCTGAGCATGCCCTGGTTGCCGAACAGGTAGATCAGCGCGATTCCAGGCAAAAGCGACGGCACCAGGATCGGCACCATGGCGACGAGCTTGAAAGCGTCCTTGAAACGCATGCAGCTGCGGTTCAGCGCATAGGCGAAGCCGAAGGCGAGACCCACCGTGACGACTGTGCTGATCAGGGCGATGAAGACGGAATTCTCGATCGACCGGAACAGCGTCGGCGTCGAGAAATAGGCGGCGTAATTTTCAAGGCCGAGCGCGCGCGACGGCCGCAGCATTACCCGGCGGAAGTCGTTCGAGGTCAGCTCCTGCCATTCGGTGCCGGACTGCGGCTTGAGGCCGATCAGGTAGGTGGCGTCGGACGTGGTGCCGCGGATCCTGTATTTCACCGGGCTGCGGAAGCTGAAGTCCGGGAAGAGCGCTGTCGCCTGCAGGCGCCCGTCCGCATTGGTGGCGAGCTTGGCCGGCAGCAGCGCGCCGAGCCTCTCGTTCAGCGCGGCGGCCGTAACCGGCTCGCCCCAGTTGCCGTCCTTGTCGCTGACCTGGAACTCGAAATTGGCGAGGTTGAAGCTGTAGGTCGAAAACGACTTGGACAGCATGATCGCCAGCGGTGCCGCCAGCGCCACCACGAGGTAGAGCGCGATGACGACCATCAGGCCGCGCTTGATCAGTTCGTCACGGTCGAGCTTGAGCCGCAGCGTACGGCCGACGGGCAGGGCGGTGTCGAGGGCCATCGCCATGTCACGCGCCGCTGGGATAGATCAGCAGCCGTTCGGCCGGCAGCTCGACGGTCAGTGCCCCGCCCCGCACCAGCGACAGGCGACGCGCGGCGTTGATGGAGAAGTCGGCGATCAGCGTCTCGTTGCCGAGCGCGTGGCCGTTGAGCCGCGTGCGCCAGAAGGAGCCGAGGAACTCCATCTCGCCGATGGTGACGTCGATGGCGTTGGCGGTGGCACCGTTGGCGAAGGAACCCGCGGCATGTGGAATGACGTCCTCCGGCCGGATCGCCGCGATGACCGGCGCACCGTCGTCAAAGCCGTGGGGTGCAGAGTGGAAGGTCGCGGCGCCGAAGCCGACGGCGCCCTTGGCGGCCTTCGCCTCAAACTTGTTGGCCTCGCCGATGAAGTCGGCAACAAACAGCGTTGCCGGGTGGCGGTAGATCTCGGTCGGCGTGCCGATCTGCTCGATGACGCCGTGGTTCATCACCACGATGCGGTCGGCCATCGACAGCGCCTCTTCCTGGTCGTGGGTGACCATGATGGTGGTGACGCCGAGCTTGCGCTGCAGCTCCTTGATCTCGTGGCGCAGATGGGTTCGCACCTTGGCGTCGAGCGCCGACAGCGGCTCGTCCAGCAGCAGCAGGCCCGGCGAAATGGCGATGGCGCGGGCAAGCGCGATGCGCTGCTGCTGTCCGCCGGACAGCTGGGCCGGATACTTGTTGCCCTGGTCGGGCAGGCCGACGAGCTTGAGCAGCTCGGCGACGCGGGCCTCGATCTCGGCGCGCGGGCGCCTGGTGTTTTCGAGGCCGAAGGCGATGTTCCTTTTGATCGTCAGGTTGGGGAACAGCGCATAGGACTGGAAGACGATGCCATAGTCGCGCTGCGACGGCGGCAGGGTCGAGACGTCGCGGCCGCCCTGGTGGATCGAACCGCGCGTCTGCAAGTCGAGGCCGGCAACGGCGCGCAACAGCGTGGTCTTGCCGCAACCCGACGGGCCGAGGAAGCAGATGAATTCGCCCTCGCTGATGTCGCGCGATATGTCCTTCAGCGCGTGGAAATCGCCGAAGGCTTTCCAGACGTTTGCGATTCTGAGATAGGCTGGCTTCACGTTCAGGCTGGCGGCGGTCATGGCGCTCACTTCAGTCGGAATTCGCGGCTGCCCGGCAAGGGTTTCGTGTCTCATCGTAACCATCCGGCTTGGGGGCAAGGGTGCGGGCGCAGCACGAGGCGGCGCCCGCTCGTCGGGGGTGGCTGAAGGTCAGCTCTTCGGCTCGGACTTCGAGTCGTAGCGCTTGGTCCATTCCTCGAGGATGGCGTTGCGGTGGTTGGCCGCCCATTCAAAGTCGTTCTTGATCATCTTGGATTCGATGTCGGCGGGCAGGTGCTCAACCGGCTTGGCGACGCCGGGCATGGCGACGACCGCATAGCCGACATTGTACATCTCGTTGGCCTTCTTCGAGACCGACCAGTCGAGCAGCGTCTTGGCGGCTTCCTCCTTCGACGTGCCGGCGACGATTGCCGACGCTTCCATGTCCCAGCCGATACCTTCCTCAGGAATGATGATGTCGATGGGCGCGCCGTCTGCCTTCGACTTGGCGGCGCGGAACTCGAAGGAGATGCCGATCGCGGTCTCGCCAGCGGCCGCCATCTTGCACGGCTTGGAGCCGGAATGCGTGTAGGCGGCGACGTTCTGGTGAAGGCCGTCCATGTAGGACCAGCCGTCCTTCTCGCCGAACAGCTGGAGCCAGCTCGACACGTCGAGATAGCCGGTGCCCGACGAGGCCGGGTTCGGCATCACGACATGGCCCTTGTATTCAGGCTTGGTCAGGTCCTTCCAGCTCTTCGGCGCGGTCAGGCCGAGCTTCTGGCCCTCGACGGTGTTGAAGCAGATCGAGGCGGCCCAGGCATCCATGCCGACCCAGCTGGGCGGGCTGTCGCTGTCGACGAAATTGGGCTTCAGCTGGTCGGCGCCCTTGGGCGCATAGGCTTCCAGCATGCCCTCGGCCTTGAGAACCAGAAGCGAGGTTGCGGCGAGGCCCCAGACCACGTCGGCCTGCGGATTGTCCTTCTCGGCGAGCAGCTTGGCGGTGATGACGCCGGTGGAGTCGCGGATGAAGTTGAGCTTGATGTCGGGATGGTCCTGGTTGAACGTCTCGGCATAACGCTTGAGGTCTTCGGCCTCGATCGCCGTGTAGACGGTCAGCTCGGTCTCCGCCCAGGCCGCCGATGACATCAGCACCGTCGCAAAGGCGGCAAGTGCGAAGGTCTTCTTCTGGTTCATTGAAATGGCTCCCATTTGAATCGCTTAGGCACGTTCTGATTGGGAGAGGTCCTGCCGGGTCGCGTTGTCAGCTTGTGCCCGTTTGCGCCTCGTCCATGGTCGATAGTGGGAACGAGGGGTCAATAAGTAAAATCTATTCTTTTTATGATCTGGTAGGCTGAGCTTATGTGATGCACATGCTTGCGACAGGCATGTGACAAGCCTGCCGAAAGCATGTGCATCGGCAGCGAAATCGACCCGGAAAAGCCAGAAATTGTCGCCGGTTTCAGCCCGAGAAGGCGAGCGCAATGACACCGCAGGCGACTATGACCGCGGAGACGATCCGCGCCGGCCAGGGCCTTTCGCCGAATATGAACAGGCCGATGAGGGCGGCGATGATCACGCTCGATTCACGCACCGCCGACACCGCGCCCAGCGGCGCGATGGTCTTGGCGTAGATGACGAGCCCATAGGCCGAGACGGCGCCAAGACCCCCGACGAGGCCGAGCACGACGGTCTTGCGGTCGATGGTGTGGATCGCTCTGCGGCGCCGGATAAGCACGAACAGCGTCACCGGGAATTCGAGCAGGAACAGCCAGCCCATATAGCCAAACGGGCTGTCGGACAGGCGCACGCCGATGCCGTCGATGACCGAATAGGAGGCGATCAGCACGCCGTTGATCGCCGCCGCACCCACGGCGCGCGGGTCGGCATGCGCCGCGCCGCGCTGGAAGGCGAGGAAGGCAATGCCGAAGGTGATGGCGCCGAGGCCGACCCAGCCCAGCGGCGGCAGGGTCTCGCCGATCATCACATAGGCGCCGAAGGCGACCAGCGCCGGGGCCAGGCCTCGAGCGATCGGATAGACCTGGCTCAGGTCGCCGAGCCGGTAGGACTGGAACAGGAAGACGTAGTAGCCGTAGTGGATGACCGTCGACAGGAAGATGTAGGTCCAGCTCGCATGCGACGGCGGAGTGGCGAAGAACACCAACACGAAACCGAGCGTTGCATGGGTTGCCGACACTGCAGCCAGAACGACGGCGCGGTCCGTCGCTGCCTTGACGACCGCGTTCCAGCTCGCATGCAGGAAGGCCGCCACCAAAACGATGGTGAGTGCGAAACTGGACATGCGTTCAGGCTTTTGAAGCTGGCATGCGATCGAGGGGAGTCGGGAATGTTCCGGTCGAGCACGCGCCTGATATCGGCAACAGCATTTCCCCTCCAAGCAAATGAGGGAGCACTGGGGCTCCCTCATCGACACTCATCTGATTTGCCGGCTCAAGACAAGTGGCTCAGGCCCAGGGCAAAGAGAAGGTCTTGACGTTGGTGAAGCTCTTCATCGCTTCGATGACGCCTTCCTTGTAGCCGTTGCCCGAGTCCTTGATCCCGCCAAATGGCGACATCTCGATGCGATATCCGGGGACTTCCCAGATATTCACCGTGCCGACCTGCAGGCCGGCGATATACTTCTGCATGCGGCGGAAGTCGTTGGTGCAGACGCCCGAAGACAGGCCGAAGGCGGTGGAGTTGGACAGCGCGATCAGCTCGTCGTCATTGTCGGGCGCGCGCACGATCGGGATGATCGGGCCGAAGGTCTCTTCCATGACCAGTTCCGAGGTGTGCGGCACGCGGTCGACGACGATCGGCGGCAACAGCGCGCCCTTGCGGCCGGGGTCGTAGAGCACTTCGGCACCCTGCTCGGCCGCCATGTAGACGCGGCTTTCGAAGAGGGTGGCGGCCTTTTCGTGCACCACGGTGCCGAGGTCGGTCGACCGGTCCATCGGGTCGCCGAACCTGAGCTTCTTCGCCCGCTCCAGCACCATCGGCACGAAGCGGTCGGCGACGCTTTCCTGGCACAGGATGCGCTTCACCGCCGTGCAGCGCTGACCGGAGTTCTTGGTGGCGCCGGCCACCGCGAGATCTGCCGCCCTGGCGAGATCGTCGTCGGAAAGGTCGTTGAGGATGATCAGCGGGTCGTTGCCGCCGAGCTCCAGCACCTGGCGCTTGTAGCCGGCGGTGCGGGCGATCAGCTTGCCGACAGGCACGCCGCCGGTAAACGTGATCAGCTCGATGTTTTCGTTGGTGATCATCTCGGCGCCGATGTCGGCGGGCATGCCGGTCACGACTGACAACATCTCTGGCGGCAGGCCGGCCTCGTAGAGGATGTCGGCGAGGATCAACGCCGTCATCGGCGTCAGTTCCGTCGGCTTCACCACCACGCAATTGTTGGTGGCGATCGCGGGTGCCACCTTATGCGCCACCATGTTGAGCGGGTGGTTGAAGGGCGTGATCGCCGAGATTGCCCTGAGCGGCTCGCGCGTGGTGAAGATCTTCCGCGCTTTTCCGTGCGGAGTGAGGTCGCAGGAGAAGATCTGGCCGTCGTCCTGGATGCACATCTGCGCCGACAGCGTGAACACGTCATAGGCGCGGCCGACCTCATAGAGCGAGTCCGCCTTGGAGATGCCGAGCTCCAGCGTGATGATGTCGGAGATCTCTTCCTTGCGCGCGGCTAGCGCCTCGGCGGTGCGGAACAGGATCTGCTGGCGCTCGTAGCGGGTCAGCTTGGGCTTGTAGTTGGCCGCGATCTCGAAGGCCTGGCGGGCGTGCTCGGCACGCCCTGCCGGCACCGTGCCGATAACGGCATCGGTGTAGGGGTAGTGGACGTTGACGACGCCGTCGGCATCGACCTTGCGTCCGGCGATGCGCATCGGCTCGTGGCGCACCTTTATCGAAGTTTCGATCTTGGTCATGTCGGCTCCTTCACCCTCCCCCTTGTGGGGAGGGTCGGCGCGAAGCGCCGGGGCGGGGGTCCATTCATGTCGAGCCAGGGACCCCCACCCCGTCTCGCGAACTTCACTTCGTTCCGTTCACTCGTCGACCCTCCCCACAAGGGGGAGGGTGAAGATGGTCAGGCCAGCGCTGCCGCCATGGCGGCGTAGAAGAACGCATCGAAATTGCGCAGCACCGGCTCGTTGGGCAGCGTCGGCAGCTTGCGGTTGACGATGAACGGCACCGCCTGCTCGGTCAGCCCGCCATGCGAGCGCAGCGGCTCGTTCAGCGCCGCGAGGTCGTGGCGATGCTCGCTGGTGCCGATTGTCTTGTTCTCCGAAGAGACCAGGACGATGTCGCCGATGCGGTCGGACGGCAGCTCGAAGCGCTCGCAGGCGGTGGCGTTGTCGATGACGACGTCGATGCCTTCGATGGCGGCGAGGCGCTTCATGATATCGGCCTGGTCGGCACCTTCGGGCAGGTAGGCGGTGGCGAACGAGCCGAGCGCGCCGTGATGGACGACATAGGGGTCGGTGATCGGCAGGATGACGCGGGCGGCATCCTTGCCGAGCCACTGGTCGAGCACATCCTGGACATAGACCACGTCGGGCGAGCCATCGGCCTTGTGCTTGGGCTTCATGCCATGGTCGGCGGTGATGACGATTGCCGCACCGAGCGCGTCGAGTTCGCCGAGATACTTGTCGAACATCTCGTAGAAGGCGTTGGCCTGGGGCACGCCGGGCGCATATTTGTGCTGCACGTAGTCGGTGGTGGTCAGGTACATCACGTCGGGACGGAATTCCTTGAGCAGCTTGACGCCGGCGGCAAAGACGAACTCCGACAGTTCGGCCGAGTAGACTTCCGGCACCGGCTTGCCGAGCCAGGCGGAGGCGTTGTCGATGCCGTGCTCGGCCTTGGTCGAGACATCGGACTTCTCCGACGAGAAGCAGATGGCGCGGCCTTCATCAAATTTTAGGCCGCTGCCGAGAAGCGCCCGCAGCTTGTCCTTGGCGGTGACGACGGCAACGCGGGCGCCGGCATCGTAGAAGGCCTGGAAGACGGTCGGCGCGCGTAGGAAGCGCGGGTCGTTCATCATCACTTCCTTGCCGGCCTCGCGCTCGTAGAGATAGTTGCCGCAGATGCCGTGGACAGCAGGCGGACGGCCGGTGGCGATCGACAGGTTGTTGGGGTTGGTGAAGCTCGGGATGACCGAATGCGCGGTGCGCTCGGTGCCCTTGGCGCGAACCTTCACGAGGTTCGGCATCAGGCCTGCCTTGATCGCCTCGTCGAGATAGGCCGGCTCGCAGCCGTCGAGGCAGATGGCAATCGCCGGCACGCGCGGCCATTCGTAGGTGCGGCCGTTGGCGCTGACATTGATCGTGGTCATCTTGTTCATGGGAGGAAGGTCCTTTGTAATCTTCTTGTTGTCAGGCGGCGAGCTTGGCGCGCTCGGCGATTGCAGCAGCGGGGGGAGCAGCCGTATCGACGCCCATTTCGCGCAGCGACTGGCCGGCGGCCTCGACCACCTTGCGCATGACGTGCTCGTCCATCCGACCGATGCAGCCGATGCGGAAGCTGTCCACCACCGTCAGCTTGCCCGGATAGATGATGAAGCCCTTTTCCTTCATCAGATCGTAGAAGCGGTCGAAGGCGAAGTCGGGATGGGCCGGGCAGAAGAAGGTGACGATGATCGGCGACAGCCAGCGGTCCTTGAGCAGCGTCTCGAAGCCGAGCTCGCGCATGCCTGCCACCATCACGTCGCGGTTGCGGGTGTAGCGGGCGCCGCGGCCGGCGACGCCGCCTTCGGCCTCATGCTGGCGCAGCGCCTCGAGGAAGGCGGCGACCACATGCGTTGGCGGGGTGTAGCGCCACTGGCCGGTCTTGTTCATGTGCGCCCACTGGGCGTGAACGTCGAGGCTGAGCGAATGGCTGCGACCCTTGGCGGCTTCCAACGCGCTCTTGCGCGCAATGATGAAGCCGAAGCCGGGCACGCCCTCGATGCACTTGTTGGCCGAGGATACCATCGCCTCGTAGCGGATCTCGCCGACAATCAGCGGGATGGCGCCGAAGGCGCTCATCGAGTCGACCAGGAACTTGCGACCCTTGGCGTAGACGACCTCGGAAATCTCGGCGACCGGGTTGAGGATGCCGGAGCTGGTCTCGCAGTGGACCAGGATGACGTGGGTGATGGCCGGGTCGGCATCGAGGGCCTTGGCAACCTCGTCGCCGCGCGGCGGCATGTAGTCGCCCTTGTCGATGGCGACGTGGTCGCGGCCGAGATAGCCGAGCGTCTGGACGATGCGCTGACCGTAGGCGCCGTTGACCAGCACCAGCGCCTTGCCGTCACGCGGCACGAAAGAGCCGAGCATGGCTTCCACGGCGAAGCTGCCCGAACCCTGCATCGGCACGCAGTCGAACTCGTTGTTCCCGTCGCCGAGCATGGCGAGCAGCCGCTGGCGCATCTCTGCCGTCATCGCCCGGAAGTCACCGTCCCACGAGCCCCAGTCGCGCAGCATCGCCTGCTTGACGGCATAAGACGTGGTCAGCGGCCCGGGAGTGAGCAGGTAGGGCTCGCCCAGTGCCGGAGCAGGGAAGGGGGCCTGAGCCGCAAGCTTATGTTCGGACAGCATTTTCGTCTCCTCGCCGTCATCCGGAATTTGCCTATGGCCCACCTTGGAATCCCCCGATCCATATGTACAATCGTTATTTCGTATACAATGATAAGTTCAACTGATGATAATCAAGTGACAACGGCGAAGCCGCTCAGGCCGTCTTCGCCAGCCGGCTTTCGAGCAGGTCGCCGCTCTGGGTCAGGATTGGATAGGCGACCGAGACCAGCAGCGAGTTGAACTCCTTCAGCGCCCGCACCGCTTCCAAGTGGATGTCGCTGGTCTCGATGCTCAGCACGGTGCCCGATTGCAGGCGCTTGAGGTGGCGTTCGTGGCTGTCGCGCTCCAACTTGCGCATGCGCTCCTTCTCCACCACCAGCTGGCGCGCCGCCTCGAGGCCGCCCGACACCAGCACGTTCATGGCGATCTGCATGTTGGCCAGCACGCGGTCGTGCAGGGCGGTCAGCTCCGACCAGCCCTCGCGCGAGAAGCTCAGCCGCTTGTCGCTCTTCTCCTCGGCCAGCACCAAGAGGTTCTTGGCGATGATGTCGCCGGCATGTTCGAGATTGATGGCGAGGTCGGTGAGTTCGATCCCGCGCCGCGCCTCGTCCTGGCTCATGGTGCCGCGGTTGACCTCGGCAATGTAGAGCTTGATGTCGGTGTGGGCGCGGTTGACCTCCTCGTCGAGCCGGCGCAGCTGCGCCACGCGCTGCTTGTCGCCGCTCTCGAAGAGCTCCATGACCGGCCGCAGCATGATCTCCACCGTCTCGGCCATGCGCAGCACCTCGCGGGTGGCGCTCGCCAGCGCTACGCCCGGCCTCTTGATGACGGTGCGGTCCAGCGCGCTCTTGCGACGCGACATCAGGTCGAAGGTTTCTTCGCCAACCGGGACGTCGGGCAGGATCCGCCGCGCCAGCCTCTCCATCGCCACAGTGAAGGGCAGGCAGGCGACCAGCAGGGCGAGGTTGAAGGCGAGGTGCAAGTTGACCACCTGCCGGGCGGCATTCTCGCCGAACCAGGACATCGGCAGGGTAGCCGCCTGCAGGCCGAGCAGGATGATGACGCCCGCCGTTGCCCGGAAGATCAGGTTGCCGAGCGGGATGCAGCGCGCCTCGATGGCCTGGCCGCGGGTCAGCCCGACGGCAACCAGTCCGGCGCCGAGATTGACGCCGAGGATCATCGGCAACGCCACCTCGGCCGGCAGCACGCCCTGTGCCGCCATCGACATGAACAACAGCACCGAGGCGACGCTGGAGTGGATCAGCCAGGTGAACAGGGCGGCAGCACCAAAGGCCGTCACCGGGTCGCCGCGCAAATAGTCGATCGCCATCGGCAAGAGCGCGCTGTGGCGCATCGGTGCCGTGGCCTCGCCCACCATGCGCAGCGAGATCAGGATGAAGGCGATGCCGAGAAGCGTGCGCCCGGTCTGCTTGACGATGCGCGCCTCGACCTTGAGGAACATCGTGGCACCCGCAAAAAGCAGCAGCGGCACCAGCCAGGAAAGGTCGAAGGACAGCGCCTGCACAACCAGCGCCGAGCCGACATCGGCGCCAAGCATGACGGCGAGCCCGCCTGAGACCGTCATCACGCCTGTCGCAGCGAAACCGGCGGCGAGCACGGCAACGGCGGTGGCGCTCTGGAGCATGACGGCGAGCACCGTGCCGGCCGCGGCTGCCCGCACCCGGCCCCTGGCTGCGCCGCGCAGCGCCTCGCGCAGCAATGCGCCATGCGCCCGCTCGACCCCGGTGCGCACCATGCGCACGGCCCAAAGCAGCAGCATGATGGCGCCGGCCAACTGCAGCAGGATGTAAAGAAGATGCATTGTGCCGTGCCTCCCGACGCGCGGCGCGCAAGGGTGGCGCCTGCTCTATCCTTGGCACGGAAAATCATAAATCAAATCGTTAGTTTCGATATTTCTATCGGTCCTGTTTATTGTTATCCTGACGCTGCGTCGTGGGTCGTACCCCCACCCCTAACCCCTCCCCACAAGGGGGAGGGGGACTTCCTTCCACCCGCATCGCCAATGTCCTCGACTTCAGGCGCTGGGCGGCAGCGAGATTCCCCTCCCCCTTGTGGGGAGGGGTTAGGGGTGGGGGTGCCCACAGTCGGGATAGGCGCCATCTGTCCACGTCAAGGAGCAGGCATGCGCTACGTACAGCTCAGGGCTTTTCACTATGTCGCGGTGTGCGGCGGCTTTTCGCGCGCCGCCGAAATGCTTTTCCTCACCCAGCCGGCGATTTCCGACCAGGTGCGCAAGCTGGAGGAAGAGTATGACGTGCTCTTGTTCAACCGCCACAAGAAGCAGGTGACGCCGACAGAGGCCGGCAACAAGCTGCTCGAGATCACCCGCCGCATGTTCGACACCGAGCAGCAGGCGCTGGAACTGCTGTCCGAATCGCGCGCCCTGCGCTCGGGCACGCTGCGCATCGTGGCGGATGCCGCCCACCACCTGCTGCATATCCTCGGCCAGTTCCGGCAGAAATATCCGGGCATCCAGGTCTCGGTGCGCGCCGGCAACACCGAGACGGTCATTTCCAGTCTCTACAGCTACGAGGCCGACATCGGCGTGCTCGGCGAGATCCCCACCGGCCGCGACTTCGAGGTGGTGAAGCTGAATTCGACGCCGGTCGTCGCCTTCGTCTCGACCGACCATCCGATGGCCAGAGCCAAGTCGCTGTCGCTGCACGAACTGTCGCTGCTGCCGCTGGTGATGCGCGAGCGTGGCTCGAAGACACGCGCCAAGCTGGAGGATCTTGCGTCCAAGGAAGGCTTCCAGTTCAAGCCGGCGATCGAGGCCGAGGGCCGCGAAGCCGTGCGCGAGATCGTGGCGTCGGGCGCCGGCGTCGGCTTCGTCTCGGCCGCCGAATTCGGCCAGGACGCCCGGCTGGTGCAGATCCCGATCGCCGCGCCCGAGATGCTGATGGACGAGGCGCTGATCTGCCTGCGCGAGCGCAGCGGCGGCAAGCTGGTGCGGGTGTTCCTCGACATCGCCAGGGCGATGGCGGCGGGGTAGGCGCAGAACGTAATTGAATGGGATTGCTGAAATGACCGTCGTCGCTGTTGTCTTGATCTGGCTAGGTGCGTCGAACGCTTTTTTGGCGATGACCGTTGAAACCTGCACTGGCGGGTCTGCCGATAGCTTGATGGGCGGCATCTACACACTGGTTCTCTATGCCGTCGGGCTGATCTTATTGTTCTACCGGCGCCCAGGGCGGCTGGTTTATCTTAGCTTGGTCCCACCCCTCTTGGTCGCGGCCTGGCATACCAAATATGCTGTACTTTTTGGCGTGGGGTATTGGCTATTTGACATGTCCGCCTGCTCGGTCATGCCAGTAGGGTTCCCCAATCCGGGAATGGATGGTCGTGAGCCTTTCATGACGGTGTTGTGGGGCGGACTAAGCTTGCTGATTTGGATCGGCGTGGCTGCATGTCTTTACCGTGCAAGAGGTACTGGAAACGCCAGAGCATAGCTGGTGCAGATCCCGATAGCTGCGCCCGAGATGCTGATGGACGAGGCGCTGATCTGCCTGCGCGAGCGCAGCGGCGGCAAGCTGGTGCGGGTGTTCCTCGACATCGCAGGGCGATGGCGGCGGGTTGAGGATGCAAGGGCCGGCGGGCAGGCATCGCTTTCCGCCCGTGTCGACCGGCATCGCGAACAACCTATTTTCGGCTGCCGCCGCTCAACGACGCTTCTCGATGATCTGGATGAAACGCGCGAAAAGCTCGGCCTGCGAATTGATGCCGAGCTTGCGATGGATGTTGCGGCGGTGGACCTTGACGGTGCCCGGGGCAACGCCGAGCGAGCGGGCGATGGATTCGGTCGAATGGCCCTGCAGCACCATGTCGACGACATGCATCTCGCGCACGGTGAGCGAAAGGCTCTCCCAGATACGGGTGCGGTCGAACTCGTTGACCGGCGCCGATGCGTTCTTTTCCGTCGATGCAGGCTGCTCCGTTCCCGGCAGTTCCGGCCAGCGCTGACGGCAGAGTTCGATGACCAGGGGAGCCATGTCACGCAGCTTGCGCGCGTCGGCCGTGCCGAACGGCCCCGATGCCTTCAGCCGCATCAGCGACAGCACCACGGCATCCTTGCCGGGCAGCGGCACGAAGAATCCCACCTCCTCCGAGAGTTTCGTCTGGCTGTAGTATGAGCGGAAATATTCGCTCGCATAGAACCGGTCGGGCGCCAGCTCCCGCATCCGCCAGAAGCCTTCCTTGCGCTCGATCGCCGCGTGATGGAACGGGTCGAGCAGGTAGGGACCCTCCTGGTAGAGCGCCACGAAGACATGACTTTCGCTGGGCGAAAATGTCTCGAACAGCATCGGCGGGCGCGCCGCCCCGCGATAGCCGAAAACCACGCAATGGTCGAAGGACACATGCCGGCTGAGCCACGCGACCAGCGCATCGCCGAAGCGATAGCCGCTGGTCTCCCGGGCCGCGGCAACAACCGCCGCCAGGTCGCCGAAATCGTCGCCGCGGGAAGTTTGCCCTTTCAAAATGATACCACTCCAATCCAACAAATAGAATCGATATACCACCTGTGAGGTATATCCTAGGCAGGATTTTCTGCTAGCGTTCGGGGCAGTGACGCCGTTTGCGCCCTGGAGGCAGCCGATTGACCGCAGCGCCCGTTCCCGACATCGAGTTTCGCGGAGTCGCCAAGCGCTATGGTGCCGTCACCGCCGTCAGCGGTGTCGACCTATCGATCCCGCCGGCAGCCTTCGTGGCCTTGCTCGGCCCCTCCGGCTGCGGCAAGACGACCTGCCTGCGCATGATCGGCGGTTTCGAGCAGCCGAGCGAGGGTCAGGTTCTCATCCGCGGCCAGGACATGGCAGGCACGCCTCCCTACCGGCGTCCGGTCAACATGGTCTTCCAGCAATATGCGCTGTTTCCGCATCTCGACGTGGAGGACAACGTCTCCTACGGCCTGCGCCAGCAGCGCCCGCGCCTGTCGGCGCGCGAGATAAGCCAGCGGGCCGGCGACGCGCTGGCGATGGTCCAGCTCGCCGGCTACGGCCGCCGCAAGATCCACGAGCTCTCCGGCGGACAGCAGCAGCGCGTGGCGCTGGCGCGCGCACTGGTCAACAAGCCGGCCGTGCTGCTGCTCGACGAGCCCCTGGCCGCTCTCGACAAGAAGCTGCGCACCAACATGCAGATCGAGCTGCAGAACCTGCAGCGCGAGCTGGGCATCACCTTCGTGCTGGTCACCCACGACCAGGAGGAAGCGCTTTCGATGAGCGATTTCGTCTGCGTGATGAACCGTGGCGGCATCGTCCAGGTCGGTACGCCGAGCGAGATCTACCATGAGCCGGCGGACCTCTTCGTCGCCGATTTCGTGGGCAAGACCAATCTCCTGCGTGGCCACGCCGCGGGGCGCTCCGGCGACCTCTACGAGATCAGACTTGCCGACGGGTCTGTAATCTCGGCGCGCAGCCCCCATGGCCTCGCGCGCGGCGAAGCCGCCTCGATCAGCCTGCGGCCCGAGGCGGTGCGCCTCAGCACGCCGGGACAGGGCGGCATCACGGGTATCGTACGCAACCGTATCTTCCTCGGTTCCGTCGCCGAATACGCCATCGAGGTTCCGGCGATCGGCACGCTGCTCGCCACCGCCGATCAGCAGTTCGGACAAGTCGACCTATTCGAGCCGGGCGAGCCCGTCGCCATCGGCTTTGCACAGGGAGCGCCACTGGCGTTCGCGGGCGCAAGAGACAACGGGCCAAAACAGAGGGAAACGAAAAATGTCGAAATCGTATCGTGACGGCCAGCCCGTCACCTCGGAGGAATTTGTCCATCAGCTGATGCGCCTGAAGCGTGGCTCGATCGGCCGGCGCGATTTCCTGGGCCTGACCGGGCTCGGTATCGCCACCGCCGTTATAGGTCGCGAACTCGGGCTGTCGCCGACGCCGGCGCGCGCCGCCGAAAACCTCGGCGACCGCATGTCCATCGCCACCTGGCCCAATTACCACGACCCGGCAACCTTCGAGAACTTCACCAAGGAGACGGGTGTCGCCGTCGAGGTCAACGTGTTCGGCTCGAACGAGGAGATGCTTGCCAAGCTGCAGGCCGGCGGCTCGGGCTGGAGCCTGTTCGTCCCGACCAACTACACCATCTCGACCTACAAGAAGCTCGACCTCATCGATCAGCTCGACATGTCCAAGCTCGCCAATTTCGACGCCAAGTCGGAGGACGCGCGCTTCACCGCCGAAGGCGCGATCGACGGCGTCGTCTATGCCGTGCCGAAGAACTGGGGCACGACCGGTTTCGCCGTCAACACCAAGAAGCTGACGAAGCCGATGACCACCTGGAAGGAATTCTGGGACACGGCCATGGCCGAAGGCGAAGGCCGCACCATGGTGCACGACTACCAGCTCACCACTATCGGCAATGCACTCAAATACTTCGGCTTCTCGTTCAACTCGCTGAAGCCGGACGAACTCGCCAAGGCAGAAGAGCTGCTCATCAAGGTCAAGCCGCACCTGTTCGCGGTCTCCAGCGACTACCAGCCGCCGATGCGCGCGAACGACGCATGGATGACCATGTGCTGGACCAATGACGGCGCCCAGCTCAACCGCGACATCCCCGAAATCGCCTATGTGCTCGGCAAGGAAGGCGGCGAGATCTGGACCGACTTCTACGCAATCCCCAAGGATGCTCCGAACAAGCCCGCCGGCTACGCGCTGCTCAACCACCTGATGAACCCGCAGGTCGCGGTCAAGGAGCATCTCGCCAATGGCGCGCCGTTCACCGACGCCCGCGTCAACGCGCTGCTGCCCAAGGAAGTGCTGGACAATCCGATCCTCTACCCGGCCGCCGATCTGCTGACGCCGCTCGAGTTCGGCGCCGCGGCGACGCTGACCGACCCGGCGCGCGCCGAACTGATGGCCCGCTTCAAGTCGGCCTGAGCCGGCGAGATCGAAAAACCAACTCCGCCGACGGCCGCGCCCGAGTGCGTGCCGTCGGACCCTGGAGCCGTCCGGATGCAGCCGAGCGCCTTTCGCCATAAATTTCTGACCGCCCTGCTGCTCGCGCCGGCGACGGCGTGGCTGGTCGTGTTCCTGGTGCTGCCCTTCGTCGCTATCGTCGTCTTCAGCGTCGGCGAGAGGGCGCCGGAAGGCGGCTACCAGGCGGCCCTGACCTTGGCGCAATACGCAAACCTGCCGGCTCGTGCCACCGCCTTCTGGAATACGCTGATCCTCGCCCCGGTGGGAGCCTTCGCCTGCCTGCTCGTCGCCTATCCGGTGGCCTACTACATTGCCTTGCGAGTGCCGGAACGCTGGCGCCTCGTCCTGCTTGCGCTGATCGTCATCCCGTTCTGGACGAGCCTTCTGATCCGCACCTATGCCTGGATGTACATACTGGGCGGCCGCGGCATTCCGGCGCTTCTCTCCTATGTCGGCATCGAGGATCTGCGGCTCATCAACACGCCGGGCGCCGTGCTGCTCGGCATCGTCTACGGCTACCTGCCGCTGATGATCCTGCCGATCTATGTCAGCCTTGAACGGCTCGACCGAAGGTTGCTGGAGGCTTCGGCCGACCTCGGTGCCACCCCTTTGTCGACCTTCTTCGGGGTCACGCTCCGGCTGTCGCTGCCGGGCGTGATGACCGGCTTCTCGCTCGTCATGATCCTGCTCCTCGGCGAATATCTCATCCCGACGCTGCTGGGCGGCGGCAAGGTCTTCTTCATCGGCAATGCGCTGGTGGACCTGTTCCTGCAGTCGCGCAACTGGCCGTTCGGCTCGGCCATCGCGGTAACGCTGGTGCTCGTCTCGGTGGTCGTGCTGGTCATTGCAAACCGCGTTTCGGCCCGCTACTCGGGCGCCCGCCAGGTGGACCTGATCTGATGCGCGCCTTCATCGTTGCGGTCTTCGCATTCCTCTATCTGCCGATCGCGCTGGTCGTGCTGTTTTCCTTCAACGCAGGCCGCCACGCGAGCGAACTCACCGGGCTTTCGACGCAATGGTATGGCAAGGCGCTTGCCAATCCGTTCCTGATGGAAGCGCTCAAGAACAGCCTGTTCATTGCCACCACCAGTGCCTCGCTCGCGGCCGTGTTCGGCACCGCCGCCGCGCTCGGCCTTGCCCGTGTCGGCATCAGGACGCGCACCGTGTTCGACGTGCTCTTGGGCGCCGCCATCGTCGTGCCGGGCGTGGTCATCGGCATTTCCACGCTCGTCGCGCTGGTGCAATTGTTCGCGGTGGTCAATCCGTTTCTCACCTCGGTCTGGCCCGGTAACGAGCCACCGCGGCTCGCGCTCGGCTACGGCTCGATCATCGCCGCGCACGGCCTGTTCTCTATGGCGCTGGTGACGATGATCGTGCGCACGCGGCTGGGCGGCCTCGACCGCAATCTGGTGGAAGCCTCGAGCGACCTCTACGCCACGCCGCTGACCACCTTCCGGTCGATCGTCCTGCCGCAGACCATGCCGGCGATCCTGGCCGGCTTTCTGCTCGCCTTCACCTTCTCCTTCGACGATTTCATCATCGCCTTCTTCGTCGCGGGCGCCCAGACGACGCTGCCCATCTATGTCTTCGCCTCCATCCGCCGCGGCGTGACCCCCGAAATCAATGCCATCGCCACCATCGTGCTCTGCGCCTCGGTGCTGATCGTGGCGCTTGCGCAGCTCCTGCTGCGCAAGCGCAAACCCTCCCACTGAAAGGCCCATCATGCTGCTCAAGGATCGTATTGCCGTCGTCACGGGCGCAGGCTCCGGCATCGGCCGGGCCGGCGCGCTGATGATGGGGAGGGAGGGCGCGGTGGTGGTGGTCGCCGACCGCGATGCGACATCCGGCGATGCAGCTGCGGAAGCAATCCGCGCAGCGGGAGGACGCGCCGAGGCGATCTGCACCGACGTGTCCGACGACGGCCAGATCGAGCGCATGATCGGCACCACGCTCGAACGCCACGGCCGCATCGACATCCTGCACAACCACGCCGGCATCCAGGTCGGCGGGCCGCTGACGGAAGTCGCCAGCGAAGGCATGGACGCCTCCTGGCGCATCAACGTGCGGGCGCATTTCCTAGCCTCGAAGCTCGCCATGCCGGCGATGATCGCGCAGGGCAACGGCGTGATCGTCAACACGGCGTCGAATTCCGGCGTGTTCTACGACCACGAGATGATCGCCTATGCCACTTCCAAGCATGCGGTGGTGGCGATGACGCGGCAGATGTCGATCGACTACGCCAAGTACAACGTGCGGGTGAATGCCCTTTGCCCGGGCTGGGTCGACACCCCCTTCAACGATCCCTTCATCGCCCAGATGGGCGGACGCCAGGCGATCGAAGACTACGTGAGGACCAAGATTCCCATGCAGCGCTGGGCAATGGCGGATGAGATCGCCGAGGCGATCCTGTTCCTGGTCTCCGACCGCTCGTCGTTCATGACCGGCCAGGCGCTGGTGATCGACGGTGGCGAGAGCATCGCCTAGGACGAAGCATCCCGCCTCGGTCAGTACCCCGGCGGTCTGACAAAGCCATCGGTCAGGCGCGCCAGGGCCTTTGCGACGGCCAGCAGCCGCAAGTCGGAATGCCTGCGCCCGACGAGCTGGGCTCCGATGGGCAAGCCTTCCCGGTCGAAACCGACCGGGATCACGACAGCCGGATGCCCGGTCATGTTGAACCTGCAGGCGTGGCCCAGCGCCGACCAGTACGGCTCCTCCCTGCCATCGACAAGGATAGGCACCCCCGGTTCGCAATGCTTGAAGGCGGTGCACATCATGGCTGGGCAGATGAGCACGTCCCAGTCCTCGAAGAACCGCTCCCAGGACAGGATGAATTCGTCTCGCCTGTTGAGGGCTGCGAGATAGGTGGCAAGACCGACCTGCTCGCGCGCGGCCGGCTGGAATACCTGCGAATACCAGGTGATGAAATCGGAAAACAAAGCCCGTTCGGCGCCGAAGTCGTGCCGCGGAAGGGTTTCCGACACCGTTGCCCCGGATTCTCCGATGTCGTCAGCAAGGCGGCCGAGCGCATCCTTGATGTCGCGGGACGTCGGCACCCCGGGGAACTCAGCCGCCCACGCGACCCTCAATTGACTGGCGGCAGGCTCCGCCTCGTGGCTGAACGCGACCGGCGGGACTTCGGTGTCGTAACCATCGGCTCCCGCGACGATGCGATAGGAGAGCGCGAGATCATCGACATCCCGCGCCATCGGCCCCGCGGCGAGAAGCAGGCGGAAGCTGCGCGGCAGATCGGGCGGATCGGCGAAGCTGCCGGTCACCGGGACCGTCGCTTCCGTGGGCTTGAAGCCGTAGACCCCGCAAAGATGCGCCGGCAGGCGTACCGAGCCTCCCGCGTCGCTTCCCAGCTCAAGGGGCACCAGGCCGGCGGCCAGTGCCGCCGCGGCGCCGCCGCTGGAGCCGCCCGGAGTACGGTCGAGGTTCCACGGATTGTTCGTTCGCCCGAACATGGGGTTCGACGTCTGGATGTCGCGAAGCCGCGGCGGAACGTTGGTCTTGCCGATGATGATGGCACCGGCCTTGCGCAGCCGCGCCGCGACCGTGCTGTCGACCGGGGGAACGTAGTCCGCCCAGTCCTTGAGGCCCACCGTGGTGCGCATGCCCGCAGTCGCATGGCCGTCCTTCAACGTCATCGGCACGCCATGCAGCGGGCCGCAGGCAGCGCCCCGTACCCGCGCCAGGTCGGCGGCCTTCGCCTGGGCGCGCGCGCCTTCCTCGTCCAGCGTGATGATCGCGTTGAGGCGCGGATTGAACTCGGCGATCCGCGCGAACTGAACCTCCAAAGCCTCGAGGGCGCTCAGGCGCTTGGCCGCGATCGCCGACGCCATCTCGATCGCGGACATGAATGCGGTACCGATCACATCAATCCCCTCCCTACACGCAATCTTCCGAACCGGGCCCGGCCTGGAGACGGTTTCTCCGCCGCATGCGTCGCGGTGGGCCGACGGCACCGCGCAATGCCGGCGGCGGCTAGCCGGCCGGATATTGTGGTTCGAGCGGAAGACATTGTCGGGATCATATCGCGTCTTGACCGCGACCAGCCTCGCGTAGTTCTCGCGCCCGAACCCTGCCAGCACCCTGTCCTCGCCCTCGTCGCCGATGAAATTGAGGTAGACGGCGCCCATCGCCCAGGGCTGCAAGTCGGCCCTGATGTCACGGGTCCAGCGCTTCGCCCGATCATCGTCTTCGGGGGCCGACCAAAGCCCGAAAGGATGCACGGTCCAGGCCGCGCGCCGCCACGGAACAGGGTAGTGATCGCCGCTGCGTCCGGCGGCTCCGCCTTGCGGGAACAGCACATGCTGCGAAGGCGAGGGCACGACCATGTCGCCCGCGCGGGCGCAGAACAGGTCGATGGCTTCGTCGGGCAGCCGTCCGAGATGCTCGGCGGACCAATAGTTGCGATAGCCGGGCGGGTCGTCGATCAGGCACTGGAGATCGGCATAGGGCATTTCGGCGACCATCGCGCCCGCGGGCTCGAGCGCGAGCACGGGCGCAAGTACCCTGCGGGCCTCGTTCTCCGGCCCGGCATAGATGAGCACCACGAGGCAGCTGAGCTTGCCCACGAGATGCTGCGGTACGAACTCCTCATTTGGGGCCGTCACATAAAGGAAGCCGCCGCTGACTTCGTCGGGCGCGGCATCCATGAAGTCGCGATAGTGGCGCAGGATGTCCGGTCCGGCCGCTGGCGGCCAGAACAGCAAGGCCGCAGTCACCACCGAAAGCGGATGCAGCCGGAAGGTGAAGGAGGTGGCGACGCCGAAATTGCCGCCGCCATGCAGTGCCCAGAACAGGTCTGAGTTCTCGGTCTCGCTCGCGCGCACCACGCTGCCGTCCGCGCAGACGACCTCGGCGGAAACGAGGTTGTCGCAGGCAAGGCCGAACTTGCGGTCGAGCCAGCCCGAGCCGCCTCCGAGCGTGAAGCCGCCCACGCCGGTCGTCGAGACGCGCCCGCCGGTCGTCGCGAGCCCATGCGGCTGTGTGGCCCGGTCGAGATGGCTCATCGTCGCTCCGCCCGCAACGGTCGCCAGGCGCCTTTCAGCGTCGACGGCCACCTGGTTCATGTGGCGGAGGTCTATCACCTGCCCGCCGTCGTTCAGCGCCTTGCCGGCCACCCCATGCCCGCCGCCTCGGACTGAAATCTCAAGGCCGGCGTCTCGTCCAAAGCGGACGGCACGCGTCACGTCCTCGACATCGAGGCATTGCGCGATCGCCGCCGGGCGGCGGTCGATCATGGCGTTGAAGATGGTTCTTGCCTCGTCGTAGCTCGCGTCGCCGGCCTGGATGATCTGTCCCTTGAAGCCGCTGCGCCGCATTTGCTGCACGAGATTGTCGGTCCGAGCTTCCATGTCGCCCTCCTTCAGGAAAAGCCAATGTGCTCTGCTTGCGCCCAAGCCAGTGCGGAGACCAGCGTGCCGGCTGATGGCCGTCGGTATCTCATGGCGAACACCCCCAGTTTCGGGCCTGGCCCCGCTCGCACAATCTGCCCACCCTGCCGTCTGGCGGTCTATGCATGATACTCCCTGAGGGGACGGCTGGCGAATGACCGCAACGCGGGGCTCGCGCCGGTTCCTTGATCGCACGATGGACGGCTGCTGAGGCTGGAGGTCCTGCCTACCTTGTCATGTCGGCCAATGCCCCGCGCATCGCCGAACTCGTGATCCCGAACATTCCACCATAGGGGATGTGGAGGTCGATGATGACGAACATGACGCTGGTGACGGCGATGACGCCGATGGACAAGACGACCGCGCCCAGCACGCGGCGCGGGATCTGAAGCCCGAAGCTCAGGAACACGAGCGCCAGCCAGAAACTGACGATGCCGACGAACGAGCCTCGGGCAACGCCGGTCGCGTCTTCGATGACCGCCCAGCGGCTTTCCTGAACCATGGTGTAGTCGCTACGGCATCTGGCGGCCATGTTGGCGCGAACCGCATCGGCAGGCGCCAGCGCGTCGACGATCAATCCGACCTCGTTCATGAGGGCATTCAGGCCCGGATCTTCGCCGCTTGCCGCCATGTTGCGGACATCCGGCATGCCTTCGACGACGGGCGCTTTCTCCTTCGTCCAAGTGCTGGCAACGACGGCTGCGGTGTATTGGCGAAGGATGCGCCTCGCCGGCTCCGTCTCGCTGCCGAGATTGCGCAGGCACTGGTCGAGGCGGGCCAGCCGCGCCGCATAGAGGGAACGGTCCTTGTTGGCCGCGTCGAAGGCCTGCTTCGCCGTGGACAGCTGCAGGCTCAGGACCAGCGCCGCAAAGGTGACGAGCAGCCCCGTCACCAGCCGCAAGGCATCCATGTTGGCCTGCGACAGGTGGTCCTCATGAAGGCGGGCTCGCAGCGCCACCCCACCGATGGCGGACGCGCTGAAAAGGAGCAGGAACCCGAACCCGAAGAGAAATTCCATGGCGCTGGACGGCGTGGGATCGTTGGTCGGCCGAGGCTAGCGCAGGCAGTCGGGCGGCACAATGCCTCGCCGGCTGCCCAACGCCTCCGGCAGATATGCCCCTATCGCTCCTCCTGGCCCGCCACCGGGGCGCCGGGGACATACAGCAGGATCGGCCGGATCTCGTACACGGCTGTTGGGTTGGCGGAGCGTAGTTCGCGCGCCGCGGCGACTGCCGCGTCCATCGTCGGGTAGTCGACGACGTAGAAGCCAAGCAGCTGCTCCTTGGTCTCGGCAAAGGGTCCGTCGGTGACGAGGCCGAGCCCTTTTCCCCTGAGGGTGACCGCGCTGTCAGTTGGCCCGAGGCGGGCCGCCGGGCCCAGGTGCTTCTCGCGGACGAGGCGGTCATTGACCTCGAGCAGGTCCTTCATCAGGGCCGCATCCTCTTCCTCGGTCCAGGATTCGACCACGCCCTCGGCATGATAAGCCAGGATTGCGTATAACATGACTGCCTCTCCCTTGTTCGTCCCAGGTTCCGCCGCAGGGGAGACTATTGGTTTCGACCGTGAACGTGCAAGCCACCCCACATTCCGGCGTCGTGCGCCGCCATGCCCGCCCGAGACCACTCGCCATGGGCGCCCGCGCATGCCATAAGCCGCCGCAACTCCTCCCCTCCCTAGTCTTGGTTTCCATGATCCGTATCGAGAATATCAGCAAGCAGAACAGCCATCGGCTGCTCTTCGTCGAGGCTTCGGCCACCCTGCAGAAGCAAGAGAAGATCGGCCTCGTCGGCCCCAACGGCGCCGGCAAGACGACGCTTTTCCGCATGATCACCGGCTCGGAACTGCCCGACGAAGGCCAGGTGTCGAGCGAGCGCGGCATCACCATCGGCTATTTCAACCAGGACGTCGGCGAGATGTCCGGCCGCAGCGCGGTCGCCGAGGTGATGGAAGGGGCAGGCCCCGTAAGCGAGGTCGCGGCCGAACTGCGCGAACTGGAAGCGGCGATGGTCGACCCCGACCGCGCCGACGAAATGGACGCCATCATCGAGCGCTACGGCGAAGTGCAGGCCCGCTACGAGGAGCTGGACGGCTATTCGCTCGACGGCCGCGCCCGCGAGGTGCTCGACGGCCTGAGCTTCACCCAGGAAATGATGGACGGCGACGTCGGCAAGCTGTCCGGCGGCTGGAAGATGCGCGTGGCGCTCGCCCGCATCCTGCTTATGCGGCCCGACGTCATGCTGCTTGACGAACCGTCGAACCATCTCGACATCGAAAGCCTGATCTGGCTCGAGGACTTCCTCAAGGGCTACGACGGCGCCCTGTTGATGACCTCGCACGACCGCGCCTTCATGAACCGCATCGTCAACAAGATCATCGAGATCGACGGCGGCTCGCTGACGACCTATTCCGGCGACTACGAGTTCTACGAACAGCAGCGCCAGCTGGCCGACAAGCAGCAGCAGGCGCAGTTCGAGCGCCAGCAGGCGATGCTGGCCAAGGAGATCAAGTTCATCGAGCGCTTCAAGGCGCGCGCCTCGCATGCCGCCCAGGTGCAGAGCCGGGTCAAGAAGCTCGACAAGATCGACCGCGTCGAGCCGCCCAAGCGCCGCCAGACGGTGGCCTTCGAGTTCCAGCAGGCGCCGCGCTCGGGCGAGGACGTGGTCACGATCAAGAACGTGCACAAGAGCTATGGCAGCAAGACCATCTACGAGGGCCTCGACTTCCAGGTCCGCCGCCGCGAGCGCTGGTGCATCATGGGCGTCAACGGCGCCGGCAAGTCGACGCTGCTCAAGCTGGTCGCCGGCGCTTCCGAGCCCGACCAGGGCACGGTGGCGCGCGGGCCGAGCGTCAAGATGGGCTATTTCGCCCAGCACGCCATGGACCTGCTCGACGGCGACCTCACCGTGTTCGAGCAGCTGGAGCATTCCTTCCCGCAGGCAGGACAGGCGCCGCTGCGCGCGCTGGCCGGCTGCTTCGGCTTCTCCGGCGACGAGATCGAGAAGAAGTGCCGCGTGCTCTCGGGCGGCGAGAAGGCACGCCTGGTAATGGCGATCATGCTGTTCGATCCGCCGAACCTGCTCGTGCTCGACGAGCCGACCAACCACCTGGATATCGCCACCAAGGAAATGCTGATCGCAGCGCTTGCCCAGTATGAGGGCACGATGCTGTTCGTCTCGCACGACCGCCATTTCCTCGCGGCCCTTTCCAACCGCGTGCTGGAACTGACGCCCGACGGCATCCACACCTATGGCGGCGGCTATGTCGAATACGTCGAGCGCACCGGCCAGGAAGCGCCGGGCCTGAGGCACTGAGCTCAGGCTGAGCTAGCGGGCACGGCCTTCGAACAGGTCGCGCTCGTGCGCCAGCCCTTCGCCGACGACGTCGAAGAAGGCCCGGACCCGGGCTGTGCCTTTCAGGTCCTGGTGGGTGACGATCCACAGCTCGCCGGCGAGTTCTTCGATGGGCTCGGCCAGCGCACGCACCAGGCCCGGCTCGTTGTCGCCGAGATAGCAGGGCAGGAGCGCCAGCCCGATGCCGGCGCGCGCGGCCACCGATTGGTTGACCAGGCTGTTGGTGCGGTAGACGAAGCCGTCGGGCGGGACGTTCCGGTCCAGCCAGTCGGCGGCCATGATGCCGCCGGCGGTCTCCTCCCAGCCGACCAGAGAATGGGCGCCCAGCGCATTGGCTCCCGGAATCGGACCGCCATGGGCGTCGAGATAAGCTCGCGCTGCGAAGAACGTCCACGCGACGCCGGCCAGCTTGCGCCCCCAGAGATCGCCCTCCTTCGGCCGGATCGGCCGGAGCGCCACGTCCGCCTCGCGGCGCGACAGCGACAGCACCCGGTTTTCGATGGCGAGTTCCACGACGATGCCGGGATGGACGCCGCGGAACTCGGCCAGATGCCTCGTCAGCCTGCTATAGGCGAGCGTTTCCGACGAGGTGACGCGCAGCCGCCCCGAGAGCCGGCCATCGGCGCCGGCGATGTCGCGCGCCAGCGCCAGCGCCTCGTCTTCCATGCGCTCGGCCGCCGCCGCCATGCGCTCGCCCGCCAGTGTCAGTTGGTAGACGCCGCCGGGCAGGCGCTCGAACAGGCGGACCGCCAGCCGCTGCTCGAACGCATTGAGCCGGCGAAACACCGTCGAATGGTCGATGCCAAGCAATCCCGCCGCCGCCGTGAGACTGCCGGCGCGGCCGACTGCAAGCACGAGCCTGAGTTCGTTCCAGTCTTCCATGCGTGGCTTCTTAGCATGATTGGTACTTGCAGTCATGCAAGCGTGACTGGCAAACTCCCAATAAGCATTGCAGCAACGCAACGACTAGCTTTGTCCCTGGACGCAACGACCACACGGGTCGACAACCCAAGAGGACAGATCATGAAACTCTACTACGCCACCGGCACCTGCTCGCTTTCGCCGCATATCGTGGCGCTCGAAGCCGGCATTGCGCCCGATATCGAACGCGTCGACATCTTCAAGCAGCCGCATGTCACCGGCGCCGGCCGCGATTTCACCAAGGTCAACCCGAACGGCTACGTGCCGGCGCTCGAACTCGACGACGGCTCGCTGCTGTTCGAGGGAGCGGCGATCGTCCAGTATCTCGCCGACCTCCGGCCGGCCTCGAAGCTGGCGCCGGCGGCCGGCACGCGTGAACGCTACCAGTTGCAGTCCTGGCTCAACTTCATCGCCACAGAACTGCACAAGATGTACAGCCCGTGGCTGTTCCATCCCGAATACGGCGCCCAGGCGCAGGAGGTGGCGCGCGGCAAGATCGCCGAGCGCCTCGCTTATGTCGAACGGCACCTGGAGCGCAGCGGCCCCTGGCTGATGGGCGCGACCTTCACCGTCGCCGACGCCTATCTCTTCACCATCGTCGGCTGGTCCGGCTACGCCAAGGTCGATCTCTCCGCCTTCCCGCACCTGCGCACCTATATGGACCGGGTCGGCGCGCGGCCGAAGGTGCGCGAGGCGATGTCGGCCGAAGGCATGAAGCTCGCGGCTTGACATGAGCCAGGGCCTTGCCTGGAGCCTGCTCGTGATCGCCGGGTTTCTCGACATCGCCTGGGCGGTGTCGATGAAATATGCCGAGGGCTACACTCGGCCCGGCTGGTCGGTCGTCTCGGTGTTGCTGCTCGCAGCCTTCGTCTACCTGCTCGGCAAGGTGCTGGAGGCGTTGCCCGTCGGCACAGCCTATGCCGTGTGGACCGGGATCGGTGCTGCAGGCACCGTCATCATGGGCGCAGTCCTGTTCGGCGAACAGCTTACGCCGCTCCGGCTCGGCGGCATCGCCGCCGTGCTTGCCGGCATAACCATGCTCAAGCTCACGCCGGGCTAGAAAACAGTCCCCTCCCGAAAGGGAGGGGCAGGCTGTCTGCCAGCTTGGATAGCGAGCCGTCTGCCGCTAGAAGTTGCGCATGGACAGGCTCGAATGCGACAGGATGTTTGTGGCGGTTATGGAGACGGGCAGCTTTGCCAGGGCCGCCTCACGGCTGCGCACCAGCGCCGGACAGGCCTCCAAGCTGGTGTCGCGGCTCGAAGCCGATCTCGGCGTCCGCCTGCTCAACCGCACCACCAGGGCGCTCGCGGCGACCGAGGCCGGGCAGGCCTATTTCGAGCGCGTGAGGGTTCTGCTCGCCGAGTTCGATACCCTGGACGATGCGGTCCGCAATGTTTCCGGCACGCCTAGGGGTCGCCTCAGGGTCACCGCGCCGGTGTCCTTCGGCGCGCGCCAGCTCGCGCCGGTCTTCGTCGCATTCGCCCGGCAGTTTCCGCAGATCGAACTTGACGTCAGTTTCTCCGACCGGGTGGTCAACGTGGTGGACGAGGGATTCGACGTCGCCATACGCATCGGCAACCCTGCCGATACCAGCCTGGTCGCCCGCCGGCTCTGCGAAGCGCGCATCGTGTTGTGCGCATCGCAAGACTATCTCGCGCAGCACGGAGCGCCGGCCGACCCCGCCGGACTGGCATCGCACGAGTGCATCATCGACACCAATTTCCGCGAACCGGGCAGTTGGGCCTTTCGCAATCCTGACGGCAGCGACGCCTCTGTAGGGGTGTCGGGCCGGTTGCGTTTCTCCAATGCCGATGTTGCGCTCTCCGCAGCCGAGGCCGGTCTCGGCATAGCACGCGCTCCCAGCTTCATGGCCGGACCGCGCCTGCGCGACCGGCTGCTGGTGCCGCTGCTTGCCAGCTTCGAGCCGGCGCCGCTCACCATCTACGCGCTCTACCCGCCGGGTCGCCACCTCGCCATCAAGGTCAGGATATTCGTCGACTTCCTGGTGGAGCAGTTCCGCGGCGTCCCCGAGTGGGACCAGGGCTGGTAGCCTTTATTTCCATTTTGGAAACAATAAAATGCTCCCTGCGCGGATAATATCCGCGAGAGAAATCCTCTATCTCCTTGCCATCGGCGCTGACCAGCGCGTTGCACCAGGAGACAGGATCATGACCATTGCGATCATCGGAACCGGCAACATGGCCAAGGGCCTCGCCGGCGTATTTTCCAAGGCGGGCTACTCGGTCGCGCTTGGTTCGCGCGACGCTTCCAAGGCTGAAGAAACCGCCCGTTCGGCGGGCGTCAATGTGACGGGCACCGACATCCCGTCCGCGGTCGGCAGCGCCGACATCGTCGTCCTCGCCATTCCGTTCGACGCGGCCGGCGAAACGATCGCCGCCGCCGGCGGCCTCGACGGCAAGATCGTCATCGACATCACCAATCCCCTGACCGCCGACTATGCCGGCCTGACCATCGGCCACTCCACCAGCGCCGGCGAGGAGATCCAGAAGCTCGCTCCCAAGGCCAGGGTGGTGAAGGCATTCAACACGATCTTCGCCTCGGTGCTCCAGTCCGGCGGCAATATCGGCGGCAAGCCTGCCACAGTGTTCATCGCCGGTGACGACAAGGACGCGACCGATGCGGTCGAGGCGCTGGTCGCCAAGTCTGGCTTCGTGCCCCTCCAGGTCGGCGGCCTCGGCGTTGCCCGCTACATCGAGCCGGTCGCTGGCCTCAACATCGTGCTCGGCTACATGCGCGGCCTCGGCACCGATATCGCGCCTGCCTGGCAGACCGCCGCCTGACATCTCAATCAACCAAAATAGAGGACCCGAACCATGACCGAGACCAACAACGCCAATCTCGCCGCCCTCCTGCTGCGCGTCAGCATGGGCATCCTGTTCCTGGCCCATGCCGGCCTGAAGATCTTCGTCTTCACCCCGGCGGGCACCGCCGGCTTCTTCGAGAGCATCGGCTTTCCCGGCCCGCTTGCCTATCTGGTCATTGCAGCCGAGCTGCTCGGCGGCCTTGCCCTCATTGCCGGCGTCTGGACCCGCTGGGTCTCGGTCGCGCTGATCCCGATCCTGCTCGGATCGATCTATGCCCCGCACGGCGCGGCCGGCTTCTTCTTCAGCAATCCGAATGGCGGCTGGGAATTCCCGGCGTTCTGGGCCGTCGCCCTCGCTTCGCTGGCGCTGCTCGGCAACGGCGCCTACGCCCTGCAGAAGGCGCGGGTCTGACCTAACCCGGCGGCGGCCCCTGCCGGGCAGGAGTGCCGCCGCCCGACCAATTCGCGAACGGAGCCCCATCATGCTTGTGAACGGCAAGTGGACCGAAGACTGGCAACCGGTCCAGGCGAAGGACGCCGAGGGCGGTTTCGTCCGCCAGATTTCCAGTTTCCGCAACTGGATCACGCCCGACGGCAGCGCCGGCCCGACCGGCGCGGCTGGCTTTGCCGCCGAGCCGGGACGCTACCACCTCTACGTCGCATTGATCTGCCCATGGGCATCGCGCACGCTGATCGCCCGCAAGCTCAAGAAACTCGAAGACATCATTTCGGTGTCGGTTGTGGAGCCGGCATTGACCGACCAGGGCTGGCGCTTCGGCGAGCATCCCGGCGCCGACCGCGATGAACTCAACGGCGCCACCTACCTGCACGAACTCTACAGCCTGGCCGACGACGACTTCACCGGTCGTGCGACGGTGCCCGTCCTCTGGGACAAGAAGCTGGGGACGATCGTCAACAACGAGTCCGCCGATATCGTCCGCATGTTCAATGCCGGGTTCGGAGCGCTGGCCGACGAGAGTTTCGACCTCTACCCCGCCCCCTTGCGCGACGACATCGACGCGCTGAACGAGCGCATCTATCCGGCCCTCAACAACGGCGTCTACCGGGCCGGCTTCGCCACCACGCAACTGGCCTATCAGGAGGCTTATCGCGGCGTGTTCGCCATGCTGGACGAACTGGAGGCGCGGCTGGCCAATGGTCCTTTCCTGTTCGGTGCACCATTCACGGAGGCCGATATCCGCCTCTTCGTCACGTTGGTGCGCTTTGACGCGGCCTATCACGGCCTGTTCAAGTGCAACCTGCGCCGCCTCTCCGAATATCGAAACCTGACGGCCTACATGAAGCGCGTGCTCGCCATTCCCGGCGTCCGCTCCACTGTCAACATCGGCCACATCAAGACAGGCTACTATTCCATCAAGTCGCTCAACCCGAACGGCATCGTTCCGGACGGGCCCGACCTGGCCGATCTGAGCCTTTGACCTACGAAGCCGAAAGCAGCAGGAAACCTCCCATGACCTCGTCGCCCGCCAACAGTCTCGTCATCTTCCTGCACGGCGTCGGCAGCCGCGGCGCCGACCTCATGCCCCTTGCCCAGAGCTGGCAGCACGTCCTGCTCGCGGACTTCGCGGCGCCGGACGGCCCGTCCGCCTTCGACGGCGGCGGCCAGGGCCGGCAATGGTTCAGCGTCGCCGGCGTTACGGAGGCCAACCGACCGCAGCGCATCGCTGCCGCAAGGCCGGCCTTCGACGATGTCCTCGCCAACATCATCGACCGGCACGGGCTGTCGAAACGGCTCGACCGCGTCGCCCTCGTAGGCTTTTCGCAAGGCTCCATCATGGCGCTCGACGCGGTGGCTTCGGGGCGTTGGCCGGTTGCCGCGGTCGTGGCCTATTCAGGCAGGCTCGCGTCGCCGCGTCCGTTGGCACCAACCGGCTCGACGCGCGCGCTCCTGGTGCATGGCGCGGCCGATGCGGTGATCCCCGCGGCAAGCTCGACCGAAGCTGCGGCAACGTTGCGCGAACATGGGCTCGAAGCGCAAAGCGTCATTCTGCCGGGCGTCGGGCACACCATCACGGCGCAAGGCGCGGAGCTCGGCGCCGACTTCATAGCCAAGGTACTGGCCGCGCCTTCGTCACCGGCCTGACCTGCAACGCAGCCGGTGCCATGCCTGGCCCTATCCGCGGCACGGTCGCCGACTCCCGCATCTAAGAGAGCCCCCCCTCCTGCGAGGGAGGGGCAACTCGGGGGAGGGTTCCAATTCGCCGTTTCAGGCCGCTTCGCGCAACTCGGTGCCGTCGGCCTTCACCCGCTCCGACTTGGGGGCGTAGGGCGCCTTGAGATGGGCGGTCGCCGTGTGCCGCTCGCCCGCCAGATCGATCTCGAAGCGGCCGCGTTCGATGAAGTCCTTGTCGACGCCGGCCTCGTTGTGGATGAGGCCGAGCGCCACCGAAAGGCCGAGCGTGTGGCCGTACGCCGCCGAGCGAACCTCACCAACCGGCTTGCCGTCGCGCAGGATCAGTTCGCCGCCCCAGAGCATCGGGGCTGCGTCGTCGAGCGTGAACTGCACGATGCGGCGGGTGAGCTTGCCCGCGGCCTTGGCGGCGGCCAGCGCTTCCTTGCCGATGAAGCCGCCAGGCTTGTCCATCGACACGGCGAAGGCGAGGCCGGCCTCGTAGGGATTGATGTCGGGCGTCAGCTCCCGGCTCCAGGCGCGGAAGCCCTTTTCGATGCGCAGCGCCTCGAGCGCGTAGTAGCCGCAGTCGGTGAGGCCATGCTCGCGACCAGCCTCGTGCAGCGCCTCATAGACGCCAGCGGCAAATTCGGTCGGCACGATCAGCTCCCAGCCAAGCTCGCCGACATAGGTCATGCGGTTGGCATAGGCGGTGGCGTAGCCGATGTCGATCTCGCGGATGGTGGCGAACGGGAAGCCGGCGTTGGAGAGATCGGCCGAGGTCAGCTTGGCGAGGATGTCGCGCGAGCGCGGCCCCATCAGTGCCAGCACGGCATAGGACGAGGTGACGTCGGTCAGCGTCACATGCGCATCCTCGGGGATGTTCTTCGATATCCAGTCGGCGTCGTGCACGGCCTGGGCCGAACCGGTGACGATGAGGAACTTGTCGCGGCCGAGGCGCATGACTGTCAGGTCGCTCTCGTAGCCGCCGCGCTCGTTGAGCAGGCCGGTGTAGATCGAGCGGCCGACCTCGACGTCGATGTCGGCAGCGCAGACGTGGTTGAGCACGGACGCCGCGTCACGGCCCTGCACCATGATCTTGGCGAACGAGGTCTGGTCGAAGATGCCGGCGGCCTCACGGGTGGCCTTCATCTCGCGCTGCACGGCACCATGCCAGTTCTGGCGGCCGAAGGAATATTCGGTCTCGGGCTCCTCGCCCGGCGCGGCAAACCAGTTGGCGCGCTCCCAGCCCATCTTGGAGCCGAAGCAGGCGCCCCTGGCGGCCAGCCGGTCATAGAGCGCCGAGCGGCGGAAGGGACGCGCCGTGTCGAGTTCGCGGTTCGGCCATGGCATCGCGTAATGCAGGCCGAGCGTTTCCTTGACGCGGTCGTGCAGCCAGCGCGGGTTGTTGTTGAAGCCGGCAAAGCGCCTGATGTCGACCGGCCACAGGTCCATGGTCGCGGCACCATTGACGATCCACTCGGCCAAGGCCCGGCCGGCCCCGCCGGCACTGGCGATGCCCATCGAGTTGAAGCCGGCGCCGACGTAGAAGTTCTTGAGTTCCGGCGCCTCGCCGAGGATGAAGTTGTTGTCGGCGGTGAAGCTCTCGGGGCCGTTGTAGAATTTCTTGACCTCGGAGGTCTCCAGCTGCGGCACGCGCACCAGCGCGTTCTGCATCAGAATCTCGAACTGGTCCCAGTCGTCGGGCAGGAGCGCGAACTCGAAGTCGTCGGGGATGCCTTTCATGCCCCACGGCTTGGCCTCGGGCTCGAAGCCGCCCATGACCAGGCCGCCGACTTCTTCCTTGAAATAGATGTAGCCGTCGGGATCGCGCAGCACCGGCAGGTCCGGGTGCACGCCCTCGATCTTGCCGGTAACGATATACATGTGCTCGGCCGAATGCAGCGGCACCGTCACCCCACACATCGCGCCGACCTTGCGTGCCCACTGGCCGGCGCAGTTGACCACGATCTCGGCGGCGATGTCGCCCTTGTCGGTGGAAACGCCCGTTGCCCGGCCGTCCTTGGTCTTGATGCCGGTGACGCGGACGCGCTCGATGACCCGCGCCCCGCGGTTGCGCGCGCCCTTGGCCAGCGACTGGGTGAGGTCGGTCGGGTTGGCCTTGCCGTCGCCGGGCAGCCAGACCGCGCCGACGAGGTCGTCGATCGCCATGACCGGCCACTTCTCCTGTGCTTCTTTCGCCGAGATCACCTCGATGTCGACACCCTGCGCGCGGGCGGACGCGGCGGTGCGCTTCAGCACCGTCATGCGGTCGGCGCTGCGGGCCACCGACAGCGAGCCGCAGTTCTTCCAGCCGGTGGCAAGGCCGGTTTCGGCCTCCAGCTCGCTGTAGAGCTGGGTCGAGTATTTGATCAGGCTCGTCATGTTGGCGTGGCTGCGCAGCTGGCCGACGAGGCCGGCGGCATGCCAGGTGGTGCCGCCGCTGAGCTGGCCCTGCTCGAGCAGAACGACGTCGGTCCAGCCGAGCTTTGTCAGGTGATAGGCGGCCGAGCAGCCGATGATGCCGCCGCCGACGATGACGACGCGAGCCTGCGTCGGGAATTCCTGCGCCATGATGATGAAACCTCCTACAGGTGATGGTCACTACCATATCGCTGTTGCCACAAAATGCAACATTATATGCAACAAATAATCACATTCGACACATCGCCTGTGCCAGAACCCAGAAATTTTCACTAGTCTGTCGGAACGGCCCGCGGTCGAACGTCTTCAAGACGTAGAGCCGGCTGGGCCGACGAAGGAGAATGGCATGAGAAAGATCGTGGTGGGTGCATTCATGAGCCTCGACGGTGTCATGCAGGCGCCGGGCGGACCGGACGAGGACCCGATCGGCGGCTTCAGATATGGCGGCTGGGTCGCCCCCTATTTCGACAAGACGCTGGAAGAGGCAGTGGGCGAGATGTTCGCCAGACCCTTCGACCTGTTGCTCGGTCGCAAGACCTGGGACATCTTCGCCGCGCACTGGCCTTATGTCGACGCCGACGACCCCATCGGCCCGCTGTTCGACCGTATCAACAAATATGTCGCGACCCGCAATCCCGACCTGAAGCTCGGGTGGCAAAACAGCCATTCGCTCGGCCCGGACGCCGTTGCCGCCCTGCGCAAGCTGAAGGACGAGGACGGTCCCGACCTGTTAACCCAGGGCTCGACCGACTTCCTCAAGACCCTGCTCGCCAGCGACCTGGTCGACGAGCTCAGCATCTCGATCTTCCCGCTGGTGCTGGGCAAGGGCAAGCGCCTGTTCGGCGAAGCTGCCCTGCCGTCGGCGCTGAAGCTGGTGTCGTCCAAGGTTTCCGGCACGGGCGTGACGGTCAACAAATACGTCCGCGACGGCGAGATCGTCACCGGTTCGTTCGAGTTCGAAACGCCGACGGAAGCGGAGCTGGAACGGCGGCGGAAGCTGACCTGACCCTGGGCAAACAGGCGTGGGCGGCAGCGTTGCCGCCTCGCCGATCCCTCCAGTTACTCCCCGACGATCACCTTTGGCCCCTTGCGCTCCAGGGCCTCGACCATGGTTGCGGGGGGAGGGGCGTCGACGATAACGCCGGCGGCGAGTTCGAAACGCTGGATGCGCAGCGGCGTCAGCCGGCCGAACTTGGAGCTGTCGAGCACGAAATAGGCGCGGGCGGCGGTGGCGGCCATGCGTGAGCGCTGCTCGGAGCCGTTGCGGGTGAAGTCGGTGACCTCGCCGTCGGGCGACAGCGCGCCGCCGCCGAGAAAGGCGACGTCGATGCGGAAACGGCCGATGGCGTCGAGCGCGTCGATGCCGACCGCGGCCTCATCCGACGGATCGATCTCGCCGCCCAGCATGTGCACGCGCACATGCGGCTGGCGGCACATGTGCAGCGCGATCGTCAGGCTGGTGGTGCAGATGGTCAGGTTCTGCTTGCCTGTGAGCGCATGGGCCACGGCAAGCGTGGTGGTGCCGGAATCGAGGAACACCACCATGCCGTCCTCGACGAGCGCTGCCGCGGCGCGGCCGATCGCCGCCTTGCCGCCGGCATTTTCCTGGCTGCGCAGGGTCAGCGCCGGCTCGGTCGCCTCGAACAGCGTCGCCCCGCCATGGACGAGGTCGAGCTGGCCGCGCTCGGCCAGGAATTTCATGTCGCGGCGGATGGTCTCCCGCGACACGTCGAAGAAGGCGGCAAGCTCGGTGATCCCGACCGAGCCGTCGGCGGCCAGGCGCCTCAGAATTTCATCGTGGCGGCGCGGCGCGAGCGCCTTGTGGTTCTGCGAGTCGGACATGGGGCCAATGTGGCGGCATTGCCGTCACATTGGCAAGCAGATGTTGCAATATGTGGCATGCGCAGACTGCCGCCACATCGGGACGCCGCGCCTCCTGTCGGACGCGCGGCATGCTGGTTGCTTGAATCAGAGCCGCCTTGAACAGCCCGGATTGACGTTCGATGCTAGAGCCGGACGCGTTCGCCCGATGAGTCGTAGGCGCAACGCTCCCCCACTCGCACGGGAGCGTCTGCCGAAGGCCTCGTCAGGTCGACGACGCGGCCGTCCACCGACATCGCCTCGCCGCCATAGACCGCCAGCGGGCTCATCGAGCCGGAAGCAGGCGCGCTTGCGGCTGACACCGCGCTCCTTCTGGGCGGCGAGCGCGTCGCTGCCGTAGCCATGCCGATCATGGACGTCGCCGTCGCCTGCGGCTTCGTCTCGTCCTCGCATTTTTCGAAGAGTTTCCGAGATCATTTCCGAGTGCTGCCGAGCAAACTCCGCGCCGCCGCCCGGCAGCCAGCAACCGACGCCGGAGAGGCCTTTAATTTTCCCCCGAAATGGCGCTTGACCTTCCAGTGCTGGAAGGGTGCAAGGTCCAGATCACGGAAGAGTTACTCGGGGGAGGATCGAATGTGCTCTAGCCACCAGCATCACGACGGCGTCGTCGCAGACGCCGCGGTCAAGGGCGTGACCTTCAAAGTCGAGGACATGACCTGCGGCCATTGCGCCGGCACGATCAGCAAGGCGATCGAGCACACGCTGCCCGGCGCTGCCTTCTCGATCGACCTGGAAAGCAGGCAGGTGACCGTCGCCGGCGACGCGGCAATTGCCGAAAAGGCGATCCTGACGGCCGGCTATCAGCCGGAGCGTCTCGCCCGCTGACCCAAACCGCCGGGGAACCGGCAGCAAGATTGCTCGAAAGGGGCACGTCCGCGCACAGCCGCGCGGCGAGTGCCTTCGGCTGCGAGACAGCAGCGGCAAGCCACGGACTGAATTCCACCAAGAGGCTCGAATGCACGACGAAACCCGTCTTCTTCACACCGCCGTCGACGCCCTGCCCTTCAATGCGTTGACGCCGGCGGTCCATCGCGCTTCGACGATCGTGTTTCCGACGGTGGAGAGCTTCCTTTCGCGCCACACTCAGTTCTACGACGGCTATTCCTACGGCCTCTACGGTCATCCGGCGTCGCGAAACCTGGCCACCCAGATCGCCGCACTCGAAGGCGGCGCCCGCAGCCTGATCGTGCCGTCCGGCATGGCGGCGATCATGGTCACCAACCTTGCCTTGCTGCGCGCCGGCGACCATGTCCTGCTGCCGGATCCCGTCTACGGGCCATCGCGCTCGTCGGCCGAGAAATTCATGTCGGGCCTCGGTATCGAAGCGACGTTCTACGATGCGCTCGCCGGTGCCGGCATCGCCGCTCTCATGCGCCCGAACACCCGCCTGGTCTGGGTGGAATCGCCCGCCTCGTTCACCATGGAAGTCCAGGACCTTCCGGCGATCGCAAAAGCCGCCCATGCTCACGGCGCGCTCGTCGCGGTCGACGGCACCTGGGCCTCGCCGCTTGGCTTCAAGGCACTGAGCCACGGCGCCGATATCGCCGTGCAGGCGCTGTCGAAACATGTCGGCGGCCATTCGGACCTTCTGCTCGGCAGCGTCACCGTGGCCACGGAGGAGCTTTTCCGGCGCATCAAGGACGCCGCCCGTTTCCTCGGCCTCGGTGTCTCGCCGGAGGATTGCTACCTGGCACTACGCGGTCTCGGCACGCTCGCCGCTCGCCTGGAGCGCCAGAGCGCCTCGGCGCTGAAGATCGCCACCCGCCTGGCCGAGCATCCCAGCGTCGACCGCGTCCTCTATCCGCCGCTGCCCGGCGACGCCGGCCATGCCATCTGGCGGCGCGATTTCCAGGGCGCCTGCGGCGTCTTCTCGGTGATACTGCAACCACGGGACATGCGCAGGCTGTCGAGCTTCATCGAGGAACTCAGGCTGTTCCGCATCGGCGCAAGCTGGGGCGGCCTGCACAGTCTCGTGGCACCGGTGCAACTCGAGGGAGCCCGCACCGTTGCCCCGTGGCGCGAGAAGGGGGCCCTGCTGCGCTTCAGCATCGGCCTCGAACATGCCGACGACCTTCTGGAGGACATCGAGATCGGGCTCGACCGCTACGGTTTCGATCGGGAAGCAGCGGCAGAATAACCGGTTGCCGGGAAGCCCCGGCGACAGGACACAATCCAAAAGACCAAACGGCAGGAGGAGATTTGCCATGAAGAAAACCATGCTTTGGGGGATCGTCGGATTGAGCGTGATGGCCACCTCGGCGCTCGCCGGCGAAGGCGACAGGGTCAAGGCCATCAAGGACCGCGGCGAGCTCATCTGCGGCACGAGCACCGGCACGACCATCGGGCTGAGCACGCTCGACGCCTCGGGCAAGTGGGCCGGCCTGGAGGTCGACTATTGCCGCGCGGTGGCCGCCGCCATGTTCGGCGATCCCGAAAAGGTCAAATTCGCGCCGCTGGAATTCAAGAATGCATTCGCCGCCCTGCAGTCGGGCAGCGTCGACATGCTGGCCCGCGCCGCCGCCTGGACCTACACCCGCGACACCGAGATGAAGTTCGACTATGCCGGCGTCTACATGTATGACGGCCAGGGCTTCCTGGTGAAGAAGAGCCTCGGCGTCACCAAGCTCGCCGACCTTAACGGCGCATCGATCTGCGTTTCCGCCGGCACCACGACCGAACTCAACCTCTCCGACTATTTCCGCACCAACAAGCTCGAATACACGCCCATCGTCACCAACAGCCGCGAGCAGAACCTCGCCAATCTCGAGGCCGGGCGCTGCGACGCCTACACCAACGAGCGCGGCGGGCTGGCGGCAAGCCGCCTCGGACTGTCGGCGCCCGATGATTACGTGATCCTGGACGAGATCATCGCCAAGGAGCCGCTCGGCCCGATCGTGCAGCAGGACGACCCGGCCTTCCGCGACGTCGCGGCCTGGACCCTGTTCACGCTGATCAACTCCGAGGAGAAGGGCATTACCTCCAAGAACGTGGCGGAGCTGGCCTCCAGTTCCGAGAACCCGGAAATCCAGCGCATGCTGGGCAAGACCGGCGATTTCGGCGCCAAGCTCGGCCTCGCCAACGACTGGGTGGTGAAGGTGATCTCGTCGGTCGGCAATTACGGCGAGATCTTCGACCGCAACCTCGGCGCCGGCAGCCCGGTCAAGCTGGCGCGCGGCCAGAACGAGCTGTGGTCGAAGGGCGGCCTGCTCTACGCTCCCCCGGTACGCTGAGGTCGACCCATGGCTGTCTCGGACCAGAACATGGCCACCGGCATCTGGAGCGGCGCGGAAAGCGACGAGGCTGACGCCCAGCCGCATCTCGGTCCGAGGCAAAGGTGGGCACGACGCAAGGCGATCCTGCAGCAGGCGGCAGTCCTGCTGCTCGTCGCGGCATTGGCGGTGTTCGTCGTACGCAACACCGTCGTCAACCTGCAGGCGCGTGGGCTCGCCTCCGGCTTCGACTTCCTTTGGCAGGAAGCCGGCTTCCAGATGGCCTTCAGCCTGATCTCCATAGACCCGACCTCTACCTATGGCCGGGTCTTCCTCGCAGGCCTTTTGAACTCCCTGCTCGTGGCGGCCCTGGCAATTACCGCCGCCACGATCCTGGGATTCGCGGTCGGGCTTGCGCGGGTGTCGCCCAGCGCCCCGGTCAGGTACGTGGCCCGCGGCTACGTCGAAATCGTCCGCAACCTGCCGCTTCTGCTGCATCTTCTGCTTTGGCAGGCGGTAGTGCTGCGTTCGCTGCCCACGGTGCGCGAGGCGATCGGCCTCGGCAGTTTCGGCTTCCTTAGCAACCGCGGCCTCTATCTGCCGGCGCCGGTCGCCGGCGACGCCATGGCGATCGCCGTCGCCATGGTCGTCGCGGCCGGCATCGCCGCAATCGTTGCGGGATGGGTGACCCGCGGCCGTGCCCAGGCGCGCGGCGAATCTGCCCCGCGCTTCGGCCTTGTGCTCATCGCCGGCGGGCTTGTCGCAAATGCCGTCGCAATCGCCACGCTCGACTGGCAAATCCCCGTGCTCGCGGGCTTCGACTACAAGGGCGGCCTCAAGCTGATGCCCGAGTTCGTCTCGCTGGTCGCTGCGCTCACCATCTACAACTCCGCCTTCGTCGCAGAGATCGTCCGCGCCGGCGTGCAGTCGGTGGGACGCGGGCAGCGGGAGGCGGCGCTCGCCCTCGGGCTGCCGCCGAAGCTGATCCTGCGGCTGGTCATCGTTCCCCAGGCGATGCGGGTGATCATTCCGCCGCTGGCGAACCAGTACACGCATCTCATCAAGGCCTCCGCGCTCGCGACCGTGGTCGGCTTCCCCGATCTCGTGAACGTCTTCCTCGGAACCTCGCTCAACCAGACGGGCAGGGCGGTCGAGATCGTGGTCATCACCGCATGCGTCTATCTGGCCCTCAGCACGACGGTGGCGCTGGCGACCAGCGCCTATGGGCGTCGCGTCAAACTGGTGGAGCGTTGAGCCATGGCCCATTCTTCCGTTTCCGGAACTTCGAGCCCGCTCGTGCCCACTACCGCCGTGCGCAGGTTGCTGGCCACCGTGGTCGCCAATCCCTTCGGCACGGCGGTCAGCCTCGGCCTGGCCTATCTCGCCTGGACGCTCGGCCTTCGGATCATCGACTGGGCATTCGTCAACGCCACCTGGGTGGCTACGGACCGCGCCGGCTGCAATCCCGACGGGGCCTGCTGGGCCTTCATCGTCAACCGCCTGCCGCAATTCGCCTTCGGCTTCTACCCCGAGGCCGAACGTTGGCGCGCATGGATGGTGCTGGTCACCCCGCCGCTGCTGCTGCTCCTGGCGATGGCACCGGACTTTCCGGGCCGGAGCAAGGTCCTGGTCGGCGGCTTCTGCGCCTACCCGGTCTTGGCCTTCGCGCTGCTCGCGGGCGGCGTGCTCGGTCTTGCGGCCGTCCCATCGGAGAAGTGGGGCGGCCTGCTGCTGACGATGGTGGTCGGCATCGGCGCCTTCGTGTTCTCCTTCCCCATCGCCATTTTGCTGGCGCTCGGCCGCGCCTCGAAGCTGCCGGCCATCCGGCTGATCGCCACCGGCTTCATCGAGTTCTGGCGCGGCATGCCGCTCATCGCCATCCTGTTCATGTCGGTGATCATGCTGCCGCTATTCCTGCCGCCGGGCGTTGAGTTCCCGCGCCTGACGCTCGCCATGACCGGCATCACGCTCTATTCGGCGGCCTATCTCGCCGAGGTTGCCCGCGGCGGCCTGCAAAGCGTCGGCCGAGGCCAGAGCGAGGCGGCCAATGCGCTCGGCTTCGGCTTCTGGGCGATGCAGGGCTACATCATCATGCCGCAGGCGCTGCGCGCGGTTCTGCCGGGCATTGTCAACTCGGCGATCTCGCTGCTCAAGGACACCACATATGTGATGGTGGTGGGCCTGTTCGACCTGCTCAACATCGTCACCGCTGCCCTGTCGGACCCCGCCTGGCTGGGGCTCGCAACCGAAGGCTACGTCTTCGTCGGACTGGTGTTCTGGAGCCTCTGTTTCGGCCTGTCCCAGGTAAGCGCCCGAATGGAGCGCGATTCCGAGCGGGCCCAATCGCGTGCGCCGAATGGCGGAAGGAAAGCACAATGACAGCCAACGCATCCATCGCCGTCCGCTCGCTGTCCAAATGGTACGGTTCCTGGCGGGCGCTTCGCGACGTGTCGCTGGACATCGACGGCGGCACCTGCACGGTGCTTTGCGGCCCGTCTGGTTCGGGCAAGTCGACCCTGCTCAGGTGCCTGAACGGTCTCGAGGAGTGGCAGGAGGGCGACGTCGCGATCGGCGGGGTCGCGGTCGGCTACAAGGCGCGGGAATTGCGCAGGTTGCGCCGCGACGTGGGCATGGTGTTCCAGAGCTTCAACCTGTTCCCGCACCTGTCGGTGCTGGACAACGTCACGCTCGCGCCGCGCATCGTTCGCCGCCGTAGCCGGCGGGAGACCGAAGAGCACGCGATGCAGTTGCTGGAGCGCGTCGGCGTTGCCCAGCACGCCGCCAAGCTACCGTCGGCGCTGTCCGGCGGCCAGCAGCAGCGCGTCGCGATCGCGCGTGCGCTGGCGATGCGACCGAACGTGTTGCTATTCGACGAGCCTACATCGGCGCTGGATCCGGAGTCGGTTAAGGAGGTGCTCGACGTCATGATCGACCTCGCGCGCTCCGGCACAACCATGGTGGTCGTGACCCACGAAATGGGCTTCGCCCGACGCGTCGCCGGCCGCGTCGTGTTCATGGACAAGGGAAGCATCATCGAGACGGGCGAGCCGGGCGAATTCTTCGATTGCCCCTGCACCGACCGGGCCAAGGCGTTCCTGGGCAACATCACCAGAAACTGACGGGCAGGGGAACAAGCGACGCAACCCATCGCGTCGGCCTGCTGCATGCGGGTCCAACGGATGGCAAAGGTGGATACCGTAGCCAGGAAAAAGGCTGCGCCGGCCCCAAAAAGACCGGCGCAGTTTAGTTAGTGAGCGAGGCGCTCGGGCTGGTAGCCGGCCGTCTGGATCGCCTTCTCGGCGAGCGCCGCATCGCCGGCCACCGTCACCTGCCTGCTCGCCAGGTCGATCGAGAACGCAGCACCGGGCAGCGTGTGCTCGATCGCCTTCTTGATCGTGCCGGCGCAGTGGCCGCAGGTCATGTCGTCGACCTTGAAGGTAACGCCCTTGACCGAAGCGTCGGCAGCGACGTCATCGTGATGCTGGTGACTAGAGCACATAGTGGACCTCCTGGTTGCCCTTAAACACGAGGCGGACCATGCGGCCTTCCCGCACGGGAAGGTCAAGGGCCTTTCTCTACCAGAACCCGGCTAAACGGGACTATGTGCGGACCTGCACGCTGCTCTCGTGCAGGCGCCCGAGCAGCGGCTCGGGTGGCAGCGTTTCGGTGACGAGCGTATGGATGTCGCGAAGCGACGCGAGCCGCACCAGCGCACGCCGGCCGAACTTGGAACTGTCGACGGCCAGGATCACCCGGCCCGCCTGCGCCATGGCCGCCGAAACGGCAGCGACCTCGGCGTGGTCGTCGTCGCCAATGTCGCCTTCGTGGTCGATGCCGCTGACCGAGATGATGGCGACGTCGAACTTGAAGCGCCGGATGTAATCGGCGGTCTCCTCGCGGAAGACGCCGCCGTCGACCTGGCGCACGAAGCCGCCGGGCACCGCAATGGCGAAGTCGGTGCTTTCGCTGAGCGTGGTCGCGACCCTGAGGCTGTAGGTGACGACGCGCAGGTCGCGCCGCTTGACCAGTGCGCGCGCCACCGCCTCGCAGGTGGTGCCGGTGTCGATGAAGACGGCCGAGCCGTCGGGAATGAGTTCGGCTGTAAGCAGCCCGATGCGTTCCTTGGCGGTGGCGTTGTCGACGCGCCTCTGGCGCAGCACCGACGGCTCGACGGGCGTCGAGATCGTCGCACCGCCGTGCAGGCGGCGTACCTTGCCCTGCTCCTCGAGGGCCATGATGTCACGCCGCGCCGTCTGCGTCGTCACCCCGTAAAGCGTAGTGATCTCCTCGATCGAAACGTAGTGGTTCTGCTCCAGATGGCTGAGCAGGTGCGCCTGCCGGCCCGACTTCCTGCTGTCCCTCGCCATGTCGAGCCTGCCCGCAGTCGCCATTGATTTCCTGTCCCTCTGACCCTGCTAGCAAATTCACGCGCCGGTTTCATCCCGTCCATGCGCGAGCGGCAAACCGCCCTGGGGAAAATGTTGTAAAAGTGACATCTAACGTCACTAATGTCCGATTCCGTACTTTTCGACGACAACAACATGTCATTCGCACGTCTGCCTTGGCAGTTTCGTGACAGTTGCTGTCGCATCGCACACAAAGGAGTTACGCGATGACGACCCCCAAAGGCTGCGCGGCAGGAGCCCCGCCCTCGATTAGCCGCCAACCGCGCAGTCGCTTGTGCAACGCCATGGCCGGCCTTCTGTGCGGCACCGCGCTTGCCATCTCGGCGACAGCAGCGCACGCGGCCGAAGATTCGCTGAGGATTCTCACGCTCAACACCTGGGTGGACAGGTTCAAGGCCAATCCGAGCGTGATGTCGGACTTCTTCATCAAGGGCAATTACGACATCCTGACCTTTCAGGAGCTTGGGGCCAACAGCACCTATGTCCGTGACATTCCCGGCATCCTGAGCGGAGCCGGGCTCGGCACCTATGGGACCCGACAGGACGGCGACGTCGGCCTGTTCTCGCGCCTGCCCGGTACAAATGGCGCCAACAGGCTGGGCGACGCCGCGAGCTATGTGCTGCTGGACGCCACGAAAAGCCGGCCGCAGAGCTATGTCGCCACGACCCACCTCAACTACTACGATCCGTCCACCAATCGCATCAACGAGGCCAAGGGTTTGAACCAGTGGGCGGCGTCCGCCTCGGCGCCGATCATCCTGACCGGCGACTTCAATGCCGGTGACGTGTCCGAGCGCGGCCTGCATTCGATCAGCCAGCAGCAGCTGCTGCTGAGGACCTACGTCAGGACCGCGAGCAACAGTTTCTATCTCAGCCTGCTGCGCCAGTACGCCAAGGACCAGGCTGCACTCGATGCCTATATCGCCCAGTGGAAGGGCAAGACTGCTGCCGAGATCGCCGCGGCGCCAATTCCGCCGGATCTGTTCGCCGACGAGACGTATCCCGTGGCTGGCAATCTGCCGCAGACCATGAACATCCTGAAGAAGCAGTACCAGTTGCTGCAGCTGCCGAGCGAACGCGAGCAGTTCTCGCCGCACGCGCTGAACGACGGCAGCGTGACCTGGCCCTCGCATGGCGAGGATGCCACCAACACCTGGGCCTCCTGGCACCGCGTCAAGATCGACCATTTCCTGGCCTCGCGGCCCTTCGGCAAGTGGTGGCAGATCAACGACGACGAGAACGATCCCTATCTCGGCGTCATCACCGACGTGAGCTACGTCACCTTGCCCGACGGGACCAGGAAGCCGCTCTCCGACCACGAACCGGTGGCGCACACAGTGCGCTGGGTCGGGCCGCAGCTCGAAACCTATGACGACAACGGGACGCAGAAGACGCGCGTCGTCTGGGGCAAGGATGCCTCGACCTTTGCCGAAAAAGGCAAGGAGTTCTTCCTCACCCGCAACAACATGCGCGACGACATCTATCTCGGCCAGATCTCCGACGAAAATGGCCTGCCGATCCTGGCCGGCCTCACCGACGCCGAGAAGAAGACCCTGCTCGACTGCAAGGGCACGGACCCGCGATTCCAGCAGGCGATCCGCGACTATTGCGTCGACGACCACAGCTTCATCGGCGAGCTCAAGGTGGCCGATGGCGGCACCGTCGTCGTCGAGGAGGATGCGGCCCTCGGCGGCGAACAGGCGAAGCTCCGGCTCGATGGCGCCAGCCTGCGCATCGTCGGCAAGGACATGACGAGCCTCAACCGCAACGTCATGCTCGAAGCGGGCGGCGGCTCGCTCGACATTGCCGATGCGGGCAATGTCGTCGGCATCGGCAAGGAGATCTCCGGCACCGGCAGTCTCACCAAGATCGGCCTCGGCGGCCTCGTGCTCGACGGCACCCACAGCTACACCGGCGAGACGACCGTCAATGCCGGCACTCTGGCCGTGAACGGCTCGATCGCCTCGTCGAAGCTGACGACGATCGGCTCGGGCGCAGTACTCGGCGGGTCCGGCACGCTCGGCAACACGGTCGTCGCCTCCGGTGGCATACTGAAGCCGGGCAACTCGATCGGCACCATCAACGTCGCCGGCGACATCACCTTCGAGGCGGGCTCACGCTTCGAGGTGGAAGCCAACGACAAGGGCGAGAGCGACAAGGTCGCGGCAACCGGCAAGGCCATGCTCGCAGGCGGTTCGGTGCTGACGCTGGCGAGCGGCAACAACTATGTGCCGCAGACCAGCTACAGGATCGTCACCGCAGACGGCGGCGTGAACGGCACCTTCGCGGATGTGAGCTCCAGCCTCGCCTTCCTCGACCCGACGCTCGCCTATGGCACCAACGACGTGACGCTGACGCTCAGCCGCAACGACATCAGCTTCGCCGACGTCGGAGCGACGCCGAACCAGGCGGCCACGGCTGCGGCGCTCGAAGGCCTGGGCTTCGGCAATGCGGCCTACGCAGCGGTGGTCAATCTCGACGAGGCCGGTGCGCAGCAAGCCTTCGAGCAAATGTCGGGCGAGGTGCATTCCTCGGCCAAGGGCATGATGATCCAGGACGGCAACATCATGCTGGATGTTGCGGCAAGCCGCATCGGCCAAGCCTTCGGCGAGGCGAGTGCGGCAAGCATGCCGGTCATGGCCTATGGCGACGACGGCCTCGAGCTTGCGCCGGCCGACACCGACCGCTTCGCACTGTGGACCCGCGCCTTCGGCTCATGGAGCGACAGCAATGCGGATGCCAGCAATCTCGGCTTCGACCGCAGCACCGGCGGCCTCCTGGTCGGCGGCGATGCGCTGGTGGGCAATGCCTGGCGCATCGGCGTGATCGGCGGCTACAGCCGTTCGTCCTTCGAGACGTCCAATGGCGGCTCCAGCGGCGACAGCGACAACTATCATGTCGGCATCCATGCCGGCACGAGAGCCGGACCTTTCGGCCTGACGGTCGGGGCGGGCTATGTCTGGCACCGTTTCGACACGTCTCGTGCGGTCGACTTTGCCGGCTTCAGCGACGCGCTGTCGGCCAAATATGACGGCGGCACCGCCCAGGTCTTCGGCGAAGCCAGCTATAAGCTGGATGCCGGACGCTTCACCGTCGAGGGCTTCTCGAACCTAACTTATGTGAACCTGCGCACCGACGCCTTCACTGAAGCGGGAGGCGCTGCCGCGCTGTCCAGCGAGGCGACGAGCAGCGACTTAACCTTCACCACGCTCGGCGTGCGCGGCTCGACCGATCTTGCACTGGGCTCTGCCAGCGCCACTATCCACGGAACGCTTGGGTGGCGGCACGCCTTCGGCGACGTCGCGCCGACCTCGTCCTTCGCCTTCGACGGCAGTGGCGGGTTCGACATCACCGGCGCGCCGATCGCAAGGGATGCTGCGGTCCTGGGCGCCGGCATCGACTTCGACATCGCCTCGAAGACTACGCTCGGCATCAGCTATACCGGGCAGCTCGCCTCGGGCGTGTCCGACCACGGTATCGACGCCAAGCTCGCCGTGAGCTTCTAGGTGTCAAAAAGCATCCGCGGCCAGGGGCCACGGCCGCGGATGCTCCCTTCTCGATCCAAATTGCTGGCATTCCGGGATTTGGTCTCGCAAAGCCGTATGGCGCTGCCCAACCGGCCATTGTGGGCTTGAATTTGCCGCAATGAGCATACATTATCCATATATATGGAAAACTGTATCGCGATAGGCTCATGACCTGGTCACCCTCGATCTCCAAGGCATCGGGACCGCTCTACCTCACCATTGCCGATGCGCTGGCGGTCGACATCGCGTCCGGGCGCCTGCCGGCCGGGACGCGCCTGCCACCGCAAAGAACCCTGGCCGAACAGCTCGGCATCGACTTCACCACCGTGAGCCGTGCCTACACCGAAGCGCGCCGGCGTGGCCTGATCGAAGGCCGGGTCGGGCAGGGGACCTATGTCCGTTCCCGGCGGCCTGCCGGTACGGTGTCGACCCCGAGCGGCCTGGTCGACATGAGCATGAACCTGCCGCCCCGGTTCGACGAGTTCGACCTGGCTACCCGAATGTGGGACGAGATCAGCGACCTCAGGGGCGACAACGGGCTGGAACTCCTGATGCGCTACCAGGAGGCCGGAGGCACCTCGCGCGACCGGGCGGCCGGTGCCACCTGGCTGGCGCCGCGCCTCGGCGAGATCGCCACCGGCCGACTGCTCGTCTGCCCTGGCGCGCAGGGCGCGCTGCTCGCCCTGCTCGGCGCGCTGGCCGGACCGGGCGAGACGATCTGCGCCGAAGCCCTGACCTATCCCGGCCTGCTTGCCGCCGCCGAGCATCTGCGCATCCGCGTCAGCGCGGTCGCGATGGACTCGGCCGGAATCATCCCCGAAGCCTTCGCCGAGATCTGCCGCAAGGCGCCGCCCAAGGCGCTCTACAGCAATCCCACGCTTCACAACCCGACGACGGCGACGCTGCCGCTGGAACGCCGGGAAGCGATCGTCGCGATCGCCCGCAAACACAATGTGCCGATCATCGAGGACGACGCCTACGGCGCCTTGCCGGCCAAGCCCGTGGCGCCGTTCGCCGCGCTTGCGCCCGACATCGTCTATCACGTGGCGGGTCTCGCCAAGTGCGTGGCTCCATCGCTGAGAGTTGCCTATCTGGTCACCCCGGAGACGCGCCGCACAGCACAGCTGACGGCAGCCGTCCGCGCCACATCGGGCATGGCGTCGCCGCTCACCGCTGCGATCGCGACCCGCTGGATCGAGACCGGTATCGCGCAGGCGGTGCTCGCCGCGATCCGCACCGACGCGCGGCAGCGGCAGGCGATGGTGGCCGACCTCCTCCCGGCCGATCTGGTCCAGGCCGACCCCGAAGGGTTCCACGCCTGGTTGCGACTGCCCGGTCACTGGAACCGCGGCGAATTCGCCGCGCGCCTGCGCTCGGCCGGCGTCGGCGTGGTCACCAGCGATGCCTTTTCGCGTGCCGATCAGGTTCCCGAGGCTGTCCGACTCGGGCTCGGCGCCGCCCCCGACCACGCTGCGCTGGAGGCCAGCCTTCAGGCCATCGCCAGCCTCATCAATCAGCGGTCGGCATTGTCGGCGATGGTGGTCTGAGACGCCGGCGCGAAGGGGCCGGCAAAGGGCTCCAGGCGCTTCAGCCCGAGCAGGTCGTTGAGTGGAGCCTCGTCGCTGACGCGCCGGAACATGCCGGGCGACATCCACTTTGCAAATCCGTCGACATTGGGAGCGCCGCGCCCCGAGCGCAGGTCGTCGATCCATAGCGTGCGCGTCTCGAGCGAGATGCGCGTCAGGCCCGTCGAATTGGGGACGCCGGCATGAGCATGCGCGCTCGAGAACGCGATCAGTTCGCCGGGGGCGATGACCACCGGCGTGGCATCGGCAACATCGAGCTGTTCGGTCAGATGCGGGATCGCCGCATCGGCATCGTTGGCGTTGCGTCCGCCTGCCCTGGATCGATCGAGAACGGCGGCCAGGTCGAAGTCGGCGCTGCTGTTGGCCACGGGTTGATCCCACAGCGACGGATAGATGGCGAAGGTGCGACCTTCGGTGATGTCGTAGATGGGCGCCCACCAATTGGTCTGGGCGTAGAGGTTCGAGCCCCAGGTGTCGCGGTGGAAGGCGATGGTTGCGGTGGTGCGGGCGCGCGGAACGAGGGTGCCCGGGTCCTGGTGCGGCTGGAAGCGCAGATAGAGGCTGTCGCGTGCCAGACCCTCCGCGTCGAGCCCTATCGCCTCGAACACGGCACGCCACAGGCGCCGGACCTCCGGCAGGCCCGCGAAATCGCGCTGCCGCTGCGCAAAGCTCTCGGTCTGCTCTTGGTGGCTGAGGTGGCGGTGGATCTCGACCGGCTTGAAGGGGGCAAATGCATCCTCCAGGAACCCGCGCGTGAATTCGACCAGTTCCTGCACGGATCGAAGCGCGGCGAAACGGAGCACCTCGCCGACATAGACCCGGTCATGGAAATCGCGCGGCGCAAGCGCCGGCTGGACGTTCGTGTACATGAGGCCTTCCCTGGTATCAGACGGTCAGTCCCGCGAGGTTCATCAGCAGGCGGAACGCGAGCGCCACCGCGCCGAGGGCGAGCACGCTCGCGGTCCAGATGAGGGCCAGCCAGCCGACCCGTTTCGGCCAGGAGGCCGGCGCCTGAGACGAAACCGCCATCAGTGATATCCCTCTCCGGCCTTCACCTTGCCGCGGAAGACGTAATAGGACCACGCCGTGTAGCCAAGGATGAAGGGAATGATCAAAAGCGCCCCGACGAGCGTGAAGCCCATGCTCTGGACGGGGGCTGCCGCCTCGCGGATGGTGATGTCCGGCGGGATGATGTTGGGCCACAGGCTGATGCCGAGCCCGCTGTAGCCGAGGAACAGCAGGAACAGCGTCAGCATGAAAGGCCCGGCATGCGGCGCGCCCTGCAGGCTGCGCAGGATCAGCCAGCCGCTGACCAGGACCAGGACCGGGACCGGCGAGAAGAAGACGATGTTCGGGAAGCTGAACCAGCGCCCGGCGATGTCCGGATGGGCGAACGGCGTCCACAGGCTGACGATGCCGATGACGCCGAGCAGGGTCAGCGTAACCGGGCGCGCGAGGGCGACCATACGCTGGTAGAGCGCGCCTTCCGTCTTGATGATGAGCCAAGTGCTGCCGAGCAGCGCATAGGCGACGATGAGGCCGGCCCCGGTGAACAGGCTGAATGGGGTGATCCAGTCCAGCGCACCGCCCGCATAGGCACCATTGACGACCGGGAAGCCGTCGAGAAATGCGCCCAGCGACACCCCCTGGAAGAAGGTGGCGACGTAGGATCCGCCCGCGAAGGCGCGATCCCAGAACGGCTTGTGGTGCTCGTCTGCCTTGAAGCGGAACTCGAAGGCGACGCCGCGCCAGATCAGGCCGAGCAGCATGAGCACGAGTGGCAGGTAGAGCGCGCTGAGCACGACCGCGTAGGCCAGCGGAAAGGCCGCCATCAGCGCCGCACCGCCCAGCACCAGCCAGGTCTCGTTGCCGTCCCACACCGGGGCCACGGTGTTGACCATGACGTCGCGGTCCTCGCGATCGCGCACGAAGGGGAACAGGATGCCGATGCCAAGATCGAAACCGTCCATCACGACATACATCATGAGGCCGAAGGCGATGATGACGGCCCAGACTACGGGAAGATCGATGCCCATCGTGTCAGCCTCTCTTGTCCTGATGCGCGGCCGCGAACATGTCCATCTGATCCGGCGCCGCCGACAGCGGCCGGGCCGGGCGGCCGGTATCGTCCGGCGACTCCTGCTCGTGGTCCTCCGGACCCTTGCCGACCAGCTTCAGCATGTAGCGGACGCCGGTCCCGAAGACGATGAAGTAGACCACGATGAAGACGATCAGCGTGACGCTCATCGACAGGGCGGACTGATTCGAGACCGCGTCGGCGGTGCGCATGACGCCGTAGACGATCCAGGGCTGGCGGCCGATCTCGGTCGTGTACCAGCCGGCAAGGATGGCGATCAGCCCCGCCGGTCCCATCCAGATGGCGAAGCGCAGGAAGAACCTAGCCTCGTACATGCGGCTGCGCCAGCGCAGCCACGCGCCCCAGACGCCGAGCAAAAGCATCAGCATGCCGAGGCCGACCATGACGCGGAAGCTCCAGAAGACGACGGTCGAATTCGGCCGGTCCTCCGGAGCGAACTCTTTCAGGCCGGGGAACTGGCCGTCCCACTTCCGGGTGAGGATGAGACTGCCGAGATTGGGGACCTCCAGGGCAAACCGGGTGGTCTCGTTCTTCATGTCGGGCCAGCCGAACAGGATCAGCGGCACGCCCTCGCCGGGCTTGTTTTCCCAATGTCCCTCGATCGCGGCGATCTTGGCCGGCTGGTACTTGAGCGTGTTCAGCCCATGGAGGTCGCCGATGAATATCTGCACCGGCGCTGTGAAGAGCAGCATCCACATGGCCATGGACAGCATGGTGCGCACGCGGCTGTTGTCGTTGCCGCGCAACAGGTGCCAGGCGCCCGAGGCGCCGACGAAAAGCGCAGTTGCCAGGAACGCCGCCACCGTCATGTGCGCCAAGCGGTAGGGGAAGGAGGGATTGAAGATCACCTCGAACCAGTTCACCGGCACGACGACATTGTTGACGATCTCGAAGCCCTGGGGGGTCTGCATCCAACTGTTGGAGGCGAGGATCCAGGTGGCCGAGATCAGCGTGCCGATGGCCACCATGACGGTCGAGAAGAAGTGCAGGCCCGGACCGACCTTATTCCAGCCGAACAGCATGACGCCCAGGAAGCCGGCCTCGAGGAAGAAGGCCGTCAGCACTTCATAAGCGAGCAGCGGCCCGGTGATGCTGCCGGCGAAGGCCGAGTAATAACTCCAGTTGGTGCCGAACTGGTAGGCCATCACCAGCCCGGAGACGACGCCCATGGCAAAGTTGACGGCGAATATCTTGGACCAGAAATGGTAGAGGTCGCGATAGACGGTATCGCGCTTCCAGAGCCACAGCCCTTCCAGCACCGCAAGGTAACTCGCGAGTCCGATGGTGATGGCCGGAAAGATGATGTGGAAGGAAATGGTGAAGCCGAACTGAATGCGAGCCAGTTCCAGCGCTGTCAGGCCAAACATCTAGGACCTCTCTGCAAGCACAACACGATGCTCGCCACGGTTGGACGGCGCCGAAAGAGCCGCAGCCTTCCAGCGAATAGTATGCATCCTCCCACAATTGCGCCATCCTGATCGCGACGGCACAAAAAGTCGACGCGGACATATTGACCCATGGAGGCGCCGGCATACCGGCGCATCCATACAATCCACTCAGTTGATCAATATTGAATGGAGTGTATGCTAATTATATGCATATTGCTTCTTGCGCGCAAGTGCGTTGCGCCCTATGTATGCAGCAGGCAGAAGCCCGTCCGGGCAACGGCAACAATTCGAGATCCCTGCACAGGAGGCGAGGATGTCAAAATCGCAATTTTCCGCGGAGGGCTTCACGCCCACCGACAATCCGATGAAGACCGGCATCAGGGGCCTTTGCCCCCGCTGCCAGATGGGGCACCTGTTCTCGGGATTCCTGAAGCTTGCGCCGCGATGCGAAGTCTGCGGCCTCGACTATTCCTTCGCCGATCCCGCCGATGGACCGGCCTTCTTCGCCATGACCATCGCCGCAGTGCCCGCGCTAGGCTTCGGCGTCTGGTTCCAGATGACCTTCGGCCTGCCGCTGTGGGTGCACGTGTTCACCACCTTGCCGCTGACCATACTGAGCTGCATGGCGCTGTTGCGGCCGCTGAAGGGCTGGCTGGTCTGCTCGCAGTATTTCCACAAGGCCGAGGAAGGGTCGATCGACTTCGACTGGCACGCCAAGGCCAGCCAGCGGCAGCAGCCGGGCGGAGACGCGGCACCGCGCACCTGATCTCAAGACGGGAGGAAGCGCGTACGAAGTGGTTACGCGTTGCCTTCCGCGGCAAACATCGGCCCACCCTTGTGGGCCGGAAAGCCGTAGCCGTTGATCATCACCAGGTCGATGTCGCTCGACCGCGCGGCGATGCTCTCGGCGAGCAAGGTCTTGCCTTCCTCGGCCATGGCGTGCAGCAGGCGGCGGACGATCTCTTCAGGCGTGAAGCCGCGGGGGACAATTGCCTTTGCCGTCCGCGCCTCCGCAATCAGCCCCGTCACCTCGGGGTCGACGGCTTTTTCGCCCGACGAATAGTCGTACCAGCCTTTGCCCGTCTTGCGGCCGAAGCGGCCAGCCTCGCACAGCCGGTCAGCAATCTCGACATAACGCGCGCTGGGATTGCGCGTCGCTGCCTGGCGTTTGCGTCGCGCCCAGGCGATCTCAAGCCCGGCCATGTCGTAGACGGTGAAGATGCCCATCGGGAAGCCGTAGGCCTCGAGCGCTGCGTCGACTTCCGCGGGTGCGGCGCCGTCCTCGACCATGAACTCCGCCTCGCGGCGGTAGGCCGAGAAGATGCGGTTGCCGATGAAGCCCTCTGTCACGCCGCAGACAACAGGCAGCTTGCCGAGCTTCCTGGCGAAGGCAAGCGCGGTTGCCAGCACGTCGGGTGACGTTGCCTTGCAGTCGACGACCTCGACCAGCCGCATGATGTTGGCCGGCGAGAAGAAGTGCAGGCCGACGACGCGGTCGGGATGCGCGGTCGCAGCCGCAATCTCGTCGGGGTTCAGATAGCTGGTGTTGGTGGCGAGGATCGCATCTGGACGGATAATGCCGTCGAGCCGCTGGAACAGCTCGGTCTTGACCGCGAGATCGTCGAACACGGCCTCGATGACCAGATCGGCCGATGCCAGCCGATCGGCGTCCGAAGTGACGTCGAGCCGGGCCAGGCAGTCGTTGCTGGCTGCGTCGGCGAGGCGGCCCGACTGCACCGCCTTGTCGAGGATACTCGAGATGCGCTCGCGCCCCTTGGCAGCGGCTTCCTCGGTCTGCTCGACGCCGACGACACGGTAGCCAGCTGTCAACGCCGCCACCGCGATGCCGGCGCCCATCAGGCCGGTGCCGACGATGCCGATCGTTTCCAACTTGCGCGGGGCGACGCTGTCGAGCTTGTCGACCTTTCCGGCCTGTCGCTCGGCGAAAAAGACGTGGCGAAGGGCTGCGGCCTCGCGGGAATCGCGTAGCCGGATGAAGGTGGAGCGCTCATCGGCGAGGCCATCCGCGAGCCTAGCCTCGGATGCTTTCATAACAAGGCGCACCGCCTCGGCAGGTGCCGCCTGACCGCGCGCCTTGGCCAGCACCTTCTTCGCGGCAGCCTCGACCGCCGCGGCATCGGCCACAGCGATCTGGATGCCGCCTGTGCGCCGCAACGGTGCGGAGGCCATGTCGTTTGCCAGCGCGATGGCGGTTACCAGGTGGTCGGCGGCGATGCCGTCGACGAGGCCGAGCTTGAGGGCCTCTTCCGGCCGGACCGTGCGGCCGCTGCCGATCAGGTCGATGGCTGCAACGAGGCCGACCAGGCGCGGCAGGCGCTGGGTGCCGCCGGCGCCGGGCACGATGCCGAGCTTGACCTCGGGCAAGCCGAAGCTCGCGGCCTCGCCGGCGATGCGGCCATGGCAGGCGAGTGCGATCTCGCAGCCGCCGCCGAGAGCAGCGCCGTTGACGGCTGCAACCACCGGCTTGCTGGAAGTCTCGATGCGCCGCATGACCTCGGGCAGCGTCGGCTCGACCGGCGGCTTGCCGAATTCCTTGATGTCTGCGCCGCCGACGAAGGTGCGGCCGGCGCCGGTGATGACGACGCCCGCCACCGTGCCGACCGCCGTCGCGTGGTCCAGCGCCTTCACAAGCCCCTGCCGGACATGTGCCGAGGTCGCATTGACGGGCGCATTGTCGATGGTGACGACGAGCACGCCCTCACGGATACTGCCCGAAACGCTCTCGGAAAATCGCGTCGCGCTCATCGCTTATTCCGGAACGACGGCGGTGGCCTGGATCTCGATCTTGGCGCGGTCCTCGACCAGCGCCACCACCTGCATGGCGGCCATGGCCGGGAAGTGGCGGCCGATCACGTCGCGATAGGCCTGGCCGAGGCCGCGCAGGTTTTCGGTGTATTCCTTCTTGTCGGTGAAGTACCAGGTCATGGTGGTGATGTGGTGCGGCTCGGCGCCGCCGGCCTTCAGCACGGCGACGACGTTCTCCAGCGTCTGGCGTACCTGGCCGACGAAGTCGTCGGTCTCGAACTGGCATTGCGCGTTCCAGCCGATCTGGCCACCGACGAAGATGGTGCGCCCGGTCGCGGCGACGCCGTTGGCATAGCCGATCGGCTTGGCCCAGCCTTCGGGTTGCAGGATCTCATGCATCTGATGTCTCCAGGCGGCTTTCGAGCGCGGCGCGGAGGTCGTCCGGCCAGGCGAGAGATTTGTGGGTGTCGAGCGAGGTGGCGACCACGCTGTGGCGGGCGCTCCAGAGCAGCGTGCCGGCGGCCGAGACCTTGTGCTCGAGGTCGAGCGACGAGCGGCCGACGCGCCGGACGAACAGCTCGAAGCCGAGTATGTCGCCGTGGAAGCCGGGATGGACGAAGGTGAGGTCGAGCCGCACCGTCGGCGTTCCGATGCGGCGTTCGCCGACGAGCTCTTTCCACGGCGCGCCGACCGTGCCGAAAAACTCATCGAGAACACCGACGAGGATGTTCAGGTAGGACGGGAAATAGGCGATGCCCGAGGGGTCGCAGTCCCCGAAACGCAGCGGCCGTGAGGTGCGGAAGGGCACGGCAGCGCTCCTATTTCGCGGACTTCATCAGCTCGCGGCCGATGATCAGCTTCTGCACTTCAGTTGCGCCCTCATAGATGCGCAGCGCGCGGATCTCGCGATAGAGCCGCTCGGTGATCTCGCCGACGCGCACGCCGCGGCCACCGAACATCTGCAGCGCCTGGTCGATGACCCATTGCGCATTCTCCGTCGCCGTCATCTTGGCCATGGCGGCCTCGCGGGTGATCGGCAGCTTTTGCACGTCGCGGCGCCAGGCGGTGCGCACGGTCAGCAGTGAGGCCGCGTCGATGGCCGTCGCCATCTCGCCGAGCGTGCTCTGCGCCGTCGGCAGGTCGGCCAGCGTCGCCCCGAACATCTTGCGCGACTTGGCGTGGGCAACCGCCTCGTCGAGCGCGCGGCGGGCAAAGCCCAGCGCTGCCGCTGCCACCGAGGGGCGGAAGATGTCGAGGGTGCGCATGGCTATTTTAAAACCTTCGCCGGGCTCGCCCAGCAGCTGGGACGCCGGGATGCGGCAACGGTCGAAACGGATACGCGCCAGAGGATGCGGCGCAATCGTCTCGATGCGCTCGGCAATCGAGAAGCCGGGCGTGTCGGCATAGACGACGAAGGCCGAGATGCCACGTGTGCCCGGCGCTTCGCCGGTGCGGGCAAAGACGGTGTAGACGTCGGCAATGCCGCCGTTGGAGATGAAGATCTTCTCGCCGTCGAGCACGTAAGAGTCGCCGTCGCGGCGGGCGGCGGTCGCCATCGCGGCGACGTCGGACCCGGCCTCCGGTTCGGTCAGCGCGAAGCCAGAGATCAGCTGACCTCGGGCGATCCTAGGAAGGATCGCCTGCTTCAGCGCGTCCGAGCCCGACAGGCTGATCGCGCCGGTGCCGAGGCCCTGCATGGCGAAGGCGAAGTCGGCGAGGCCGTCGGCATAGGCCAGCGTTTCGCGGATCAGGCACAGCGAACGGCTGTCGATGGTCTCCGACACGCCGCCGTAAGCCGCCGGCACGCAGTTGCGCAGGAAGCCGGCGGCACCCAGTGCCTTGACCAGCTTCTTGCAGGCGGCATCAGTGTCGGCATGGTCGATCTCGCCCAGCCCGCCCTTGGCGATGAAGCCGTCGAGTTCGGCGGCCAGCGCGCGGTGGCTGTCGGCGAAGAACGGCCAGTCGAGGTGGTCGCGGGCCGGCGCGCTGGCCGGCATCAGGTGCGCGGCCATGGCTCAGTTCCCCTTGAATTCGGGCTTGGCCTTGGCGGCAAATGCTTCGAAGGCGCGGCGGAAATCGCCGGTCGCCATGCAGATCGCCTGTGCCTGGGCTTCCGATTCGATCAGCTGGTCGATGCCCATCGCCCATTCCTGGTCGAGCATCTTCTTGGTCATGGCATGCGCGAACCACGGGCCGTCGGCGAGATTGCGAGCGAATTTCTGCGCCTCGGCGAGCAGTGCGCCGCGCTCGTGCAGCGCATTGTAGAAGCCCCAGGCATGGCCCTCGGCCGAAGTCATGACACGGCCGGTGAACAGCAGTTCGGCGGCGCGGCCCTGGCCGATGATGCGCGGAAGGATGCCGCAGGCGCCCATGTCGGCGCCGGCGAGGCCGACGCGGGTGAACAGGAACGCGGTCTTCGCCTCCGGCGTCGCGACACGATAGTCGGAGGACATCGCGATGATCGCGCCGGCGCCGGCGCAGATGCCATCAACGGCCGAGATGATCGGCTGCGGGCAGGCACGCATCTGGCGCACCAGGTCGCCGGTGAGGCGGGTGAAGTCGAGCAGGTCGGGCATCGGCATGCGGGTCAGCGGCTCGATGATCTCGAACACGTCGCCGCCCGAGCAGAAGTTGTTCTCGGCGCCGGTGATGACGACGACGCGCACGTCGCTGGCCCGGTGCAGGGCGCGGAACAGGTTGCCCAATTCCTCGTAGCTTTCGAAGGTCAGCGGGTTCTTCTTCTCGGGGCGGTTCAGCGTGATGGTCGCGACCTTGCCCTCGGCATCGGTCTCGAACCTGAAGTGCTTCGCCTGATGGCCCTGGAAGGGACGCTTCTTGTCCTGCATCGGGTTTGTCATCGTCATCCTCCCAGAACTTCGCCGCCGGCGACGGGGATCGCCTGGCCTGTGATTGCGGTGGCCTTTTCCGAGGCGAGCCAGAGCACGGCGTGTGCCACTTCCTCAGGCGTTACCAGCCGCCCTTGCGGGTTGGCGCGGGCGAGCGTGGCACGGGCCTCTTCCGCCGAACGGCCCGTCTTGCCGGTGATGGTTTCGACAGCATTGTCGAGCAGCGGCGTGTCGGTGAAGCCGGGGCAGACGGCGTTGACGGTGACGTCGGTACGGGCAAGTTCCAGCGCCAGTGCGCGGGTCATGCCGACCACGCCGTGCTTGGAGGCGCAGTAGGCGGAGACGTAAGCATAGCCGGTCAGGCCGGCGGTGCTCGCCACATTGACGATGCGGCCCCTGCCGGCGCGCCTGACCGATGCGAGCGCTGCCTGGGTGACCAGAAACGTGCCGGTCAGGTTGATGCCGATCACCCGGTTCCACAGGGCGAGGTCGGTCTTGTCGAAGGGCGCGGACGGCGCTTCGCCGGCGCAGTTGACGAGCACGGCGATGTCGCCGAACCGCTCGACCGCCTTGGCGACGCCGGTATCGACCGACGCCGGATCGGTGACGTCGAAGCCGTCGAGAACTGCCGCTTCTCCGCCTGCCTTGGCGATCTCGTCGCATACGGCTTCGAGCGGGCCAGAGCGGCGGCCGCACAGGCTGACGCGATGGCCATCGGCGGCCAGCGCCAGCGCAATGGCCTTGCCGATGCCACTGCCGGCGCCGGTGACGAGGGCGTGACGCTTGGCCATGCTCACGCTTTGCCCGCGGGGGCGGCGGCTTGCTGGGCGCGCTGCAGGTTGGTCACATATTGCTGGCGGCCCGAGCGGTACTGCTTCGGCCATTCCTGCTCGTCGTAGCCGATCTTCGCCGCCTCGTGCAGCACGAAGGCCGGGTCGGCGAGATGCGGGCGGGCAACCGCGCAGAGGTCGGCGCGGCCGGCGGCGATGATCGAGTTGGCGTGGTCGGCCTCCGAGATCGCGCCGACGGCGATGGTCGGCACCTGGATCTCGTTGCGGATCTTGTCGGAGAACGGCGTCTGGAACAGGCGGCCATAGACCGGCTGCTCTTCCTTCACCACCTGGCCCGACGAGCAGTCGATCATGTCGGCGCCAGCGTCCTTGAACATCTGGGCGAAGATCGCCGCGTCCTCGGGCGTGTTGCCGCCCTCGTACCAGTCGTGCGTCGACAGGCGCACCGAGATCGGCTTGTCCTCGGGCCATACGGCGCGGATGGCGCTGAATACCTCGAGCGGATAACGCGCCCGGTTCTCATGGCTGCCGCCATATTCGTCGTCGCGCAAATTGGTCAGCGGCGACAGGAAGGACGACAAGAGATAGCCGTGCGCGGCGTGCAGTTCGAGGATGTCGAAGCCGAGGTCTCGGGCGCGCTCCGTGGCGCTGACGAAATCCGCCAGCACGCGATCCATGTCCGCGCGAGTCATTTCGCGCGGCATGTCGGAGTGCCTGAGATAGGGTAGGGCGGAGGCCGAGATCAGCGGCCAGCCGCCTTGTTCGACCGGCTGGTCGATTCCCTCCCAGGGCACCCTGGTCGCGCCCTTGCGGCCGGCATGGCCGATCTGGATGCCGATCTTGGCCGGCGTCTGCTGGTGGACGAAGTCGACCATGCGCTTGAAGGCCTGTGCCTGCTCGTCGTTCCACAAGCCGAGGCAGCCGGGCGTGATCCGCGCGTCGGGCGACACGCAGGTCATTTCGGGGAAGACGAGCGCTGCGCCGCCCATGGCGCGGGCGCCAATATGCACGAGATGGAAGTCGTCGGGCAGGCCGTCGGTCGCCGAATACATCGCCATCGGCGACATCACGATGCGGTTCTTCAGCGTCAGGCCGCGGATGGTGAAAGGCGTGAACATCGGCGGCGGCACCGAGCCGTTGGGCGCCGGGTTGACGCCGGCGCGCTCGGCGAACCAGCGCTCGTAGCTTTCCAGCCAATCCTTGTCGCGCAGGCGCAAATTCTCGTGGCTGATGCGCTGCGAGCGCGTCAACATCGAATACATGAACTGCTCGGGCTCCAGCGTGTCGGCGTAACGCTTGCCCACCACCTCGAACCATTCCATGGCGTTGCGCGCCGCGTTCTGGATGCGGGCGACGTCAACGCGACGGATTTCTTCATAGGCTTCGAGTACGGCCGGAATGCTGGCCTTGTCGTGGCCGATGAGGTCGAATTGTCGGGTCAGCTCGATGGCGTCGTCGATGGCGAGCTTGGTGCCCGAGCCGATGGCGAAATGGGCGGTGTGGGCGCTGTCGCCCATGAGCACAACATGGCTGTTGCCGTTGAAGTGGCTCCACTTGTCGCAGATCAGGCGGCCGAAATTCAGCCAGGCCGAACCGCGCAAATGGCGCGCATTGGTCATCAGCTTGTGGCCGTCCAGCGTCTCGGCAAACAGCTTCTCGCAAAACGCGATGGACTGGTCCTGGTCCATCTCGTCGATGCCGTGCGCCTTGAACACGTCGTCAGTCGTCTCGACGATGAAGGTCGAGGTGTTGTCGTCGAAACGGTAGATATGGGCCTGGAACCAGCCGTGCTCGGTGCGCTGGAAATCGAAGGTGAAGGCGTCGAAACGCTTGTCGGTGCCGAGCCAGATGTAGCGGTTGGGCCGCATCACCATGTCAGGCTTGAAGATGTCGGCATATTTGTGCCGGATGCGCGAATTGACGCCGTCAGACGAGATGATGAGATCGGCGTCGGGGAAATCCTGATCGCCCTGCGCGTCGGTCTCGAACACCAGCTCGACGCCGAGCTCGATGCAGCGTTCCTGCAGGATGTTGAGCATCTTCTTGCGGCCGATGCCGACGAAGCCGTGGCCGGTGGTCCGGATCTTGCGACCCTTGAACACCAGCTCGATGTCGTCCCAGTGGTTGAAGGCGTCCTCGATGGTTTCGGCAGTGGCCGGGTCCCACTGGCGCATCGACTGCATGGTGGCGTCGGAGAAGACCACGCCCCAGCCGAATGTGTCAAAGGGACGGTTGCGCTCGACGACGGTGATGTGATGGCCGGGGTGCTGCTTCTTCATCAGCAGGGCGAAGTAGAGACCGGCCGGTCCGCCACCGATACAGACAATGCGCATGCCGTCCTCCTCCTGAAGCCGTGCGATCAGGAGGACATGCGTGCCCGACCCTGACCATGCGGGCACCATGGACGGTTTCCAAAAAAACTTCAAGCTTAAAGTTATTTTTGGGGACCGGACGCAAAGCGCACGCCCCGGTCGGCGTCGGCGCGACCGGGGCGGAGAGGGAGCGCGCACTATCGCGACAGGTAGGTCGCCGTATCCACCAGTTCGCCATAACCGAAGGCGATCGCCGCCATGACGGCGTCGTGGACCTGGGCTGCGGGCACGGTCTTGCCATTGAATTCGAGGTCGCGGGTGGCGCAGGCGTCGTGGACAACTGTCGTCTTGTAGCCGAAGTCGGTGGCGGCGCGGGTGGCGCCTTCGACGCACATGTGGCTCATCGCGCCGACGATCACCACCTGGTCGATGCCGCCGGCGTCGAGCGTCGCCTTGAGGTCGGTCTCGCGGAACGAATTGACGTAGTTCTTGGTGATGACTTTTTCGCCGTCGGCCGGGGCGACAGCGGCGTTGATCTCGATGCCTGATGTGCCCGGCGCGAAAATCGGCGCGTCGGCTGCCTTGGAGAGGTGGCGGACATGGATGACTGTGTCGCCCTTGGCGCGCGCCGCCTCGATGACGCGCGCGGCGTTGGCAGTCGCCTGCTCGATGCCGACGAGCGGCATGCGCCCCCCGGGGAAATACTCGTTCTGGATGTCGATGGCGATCACCGCGCGCTTGCTCATGTCCCCGATGCCTTTGCTGTTGGGAAGGATGTTGCACGGAAGATGCAATGGACTATGGTGCCGGCCCATTGGCGATATCGACATAACAAGGGGTGATTTCGACAAATGGGAGAAGCCGGCGTCATCGAGATCGGGCTGGTGTTCTACCCCGGCGCGCAGATGTCGGCGGTGCTCGGCATGACCGACCTGTTCGAGCTCGCCAACCGCACCGCCGGGCGCAAGAGCCGCGGCGCGCCACCCTCCACCTTGCGCGTCAGCCACTGGCGCACGGACGAGCCAGGACAGGCCCCGACGCGGGTGTTCGACACCCATCCCGATGCACCGGGTGTTCCCGAGATCTATGTCGTGCCGCCGGCGCTCGGCGATCCGATCTCGCCCGAGCATGCCGCGCCCGTGGCGGGCTGGCTGCGCCAGCGCCATGGGGCAGGCGCGGTCCTTGCCTCGGTCTGCGCCGGCGCCTTCGTGCTTGGCGAGACAGGGCTCCTGGCCGGGCGGGCGGTGACGACCAACTGGGTCTATGACGAGGCGTTCCGCACGCGCTTTCCGGAAGCCAGGCTCGACACCGACCGGCTGCTCATCGACGACGGCGACATCATCACCGCCGGCAGCCTGATGGCCTGGACCGATCTCGGGCTGAAGCTCGTCGACCGCTTCCTCGGGCCGACGGTCATGATCGAGACCGCCCGCATCCTGGCGCTCGATCCGCCCGGCCGCGAGCAGCGCTACTACAGCGCCTTCGCACCACGGCTCAGCCATGGCGACGCGGCCATCCTCAAGGTCCAGCACTGGCTGCAGGCGGGCGAGGGCAAGGACTTGAACCTCGCCACGCTGGCCGCATTGGCCGGTCTGGAAGAGCGCACCTTCCTGCGCCACTTCCAGAAGGCGACGGGGCTGACGACCACCGAATACGGCCAGCGCCTGCGCGTCGGCAAGGCACGCGAGCTTCTGCAGTTCACCACCCAGTCGGTGGACAAGGTGGCGTGGGAGGTCGGCTATGGCGACCCCGGCGCCTTCCGCAAGGTCTTTGCCCGCATCGTCGGGCTGACGCCGAGCGATTATCGCGCCCGGTTCCGCGCCTAGCTGCCCTTGGCCAGCGACGCGACGATCGAGCGCTTCAGCTTGCCGAGTTCATCGAGCAGGATGCCGCCGTCCTTGGCCGACAAGGTGCCGAACAGGTCGCCGATCCAGTCGGCATGGGCCGCAGCCATCTTCTCGAATTCGGCGCGGCCGAAGGGCGTCAGCGCGATGATCTGCACGCGGCGGTCTGTGGGCGAGGTGGTGCGGCTGATGTGGCCGCTCTCGGCCAGGCGCTCGACCAGCACGGTGATGTTGCCGGGCGACACCATCATGCGCTTGGACACCTCGCCCAGAACCATGCCGTCGGGCGCGCGTTCGAGCTGCGCCATCAGGTCGAAGCGGGGCAGGGTGGAATCGAACTCCTCGCGCAGCCGTCGGCGTATCTCGGTCTCGACCAGCGTCGAACAGGTCAGCAGGCGCAGCCACAGGCGAAGCTCGGTGCCGTGATCGGCCGGCGCTTCCAGCACCTTGGTCTCGCCGTCCACCCAGCCTTCGGCATTTGCCGCAGCCTCGTGCTCATCCATCTTGTGCCCGGTCATTCCTCACCTCACGAACCGCAAGGTCCGGTTCGACCCGGCTGTTGTAGTGCCGTTTCGCAGGTTATTACAAGCTTGAAGGTTCAAGGCGTGGGAATGTTTCCGGCAAGGACCGCGGCATAGGCTTCGGCGTCGATGTTGCCGCCCGAGATGACGCAGACGACGTTGCCCGTGGCGTGTTCGCTCTTCAGCGCCGCAGCCAGCGAAGCAGCAGCCGCGCCCTCGGCGACGACCTTGGCCTTGGCGAACAGCAGCCGCATCGCCTCGGTCACCTGTTCGAGGCTGACCATCACCGCGCCGTCGATCAGCTCGCGCGTCACGGGCCACAGCAGCGGCACCAACGACGGCCCGCCGATGCTCTTGACGAACGAGGGCCGCGTCTCGATGTCAACGATCTTGCCGGCGGCGAGGGCAGCGGTCACGGGTGCCGCGTTCCCGTCCTCCACGGCCAGAACCTTTACCCGCGGCCGCAGTGCCTTCAAGGCGCTCGCGACGCCGGTGGTCATGCTGCCGCCGCCATAGGGGGTGAGCACGACATCGACCTCGGGCAGGTCCTCGATGATCTCCACGCCGATGGAGCCATTGCCGGCCAGAACCGCCTGGTCGGTCACCGGATTGATCAGCAGTTCCGGGAAATCGGGCTTCTCGGCACCGATGATGTACTGCCACCACGTTTCCATGGAGATGAAGCGCACCTCGCCGCCGAGGCGGCGCACGCCCTCGATCTTGGTCTGCGGCGCACCGGAATACATGTAGGCGGCCATCGGCACGCCGAGAGCGTGGGCGGCCCAGGCCATGCCGTAGGCCATGTTGCCCGAGCTTGTCGTGGCGACGCCCCTGGCGAGCGCTACCCTGTCGCGAGAGAGCAGCGCGTTCAGCGCCGGCCTGAGCTTGAAAGCGCCAATGGGCGACAGCGTCTCGAGCTTCAGGAATATCTGGCGATCCGGCAGGCCGAGGTCGAGGCGCACGAGCGGCGTGCGCGGAATGTAGGGCGCGAGCCTGTTCCGCCCGGCTTCGATTTCCTGCAGCGACGGACGGCGGGGCGACGTCATTCGGCCGCCTGCCGCTTCCTCAGGCTACCGGGACGCGAAGAATGCTTGCCGCCGCTGTAGTCCTCGGTGTGGATGTAGACGTGCAGCGTGTAGCCGATATGCGCGATCATCAGCGCCTTGGCCCGCTCGACATCGCGGTCGAGCGCCGCTTCCATGAGTTCGGTGTGGTGCTCGATCGCCATGGCTTCGCGCAGCGCGGCCATTGCCTCCTCGTATCCCTCCTTCTGACCGGCGGCAGCGCGCAGCGTCGGGGCCAGGCCGAGGAAGCGGTGATGACGGCGCAATTGATCGGAAATCGTCGAACGGAAGCGCAGCAGCCAGCTCGAGGTCGCAGCGCTCAGCAGGGCGGTATGGAAGGCTTCGTGCTTTTCATCCCACTCGTCGACCGCCTCGTCGGCAGGGTCCTCGACTGCCGTCTTGCAACGCGTCAGGCGATAGTGGGCGGTCACTACCGCCGCTTCCCACTCGCTGCCGCCCTTGTCCATGGATTCGAGCAGCAGCGGCAACTCCACCACCATCCGGGCGCGGGCAAGGTCTTCGAGTTCTTCGCGGGAGACGGGGGCGACGGTGAAGCCGCGGTTGCTGATGGCGGTCACCAGACGCTCGGCCTCCAGCCGCGACAGCGCCTCGCGCAGCGGGGTCCAGCCGACCCCGTAGGTGTCCCGCAGCGCGCTGAGCTTCAGCGGGGCGCCGGGCATGAGGCGCGTCGTCAGGATTTCACGGCGCAGCAGGCGGTAGGCCGTTTCCGTCTTCGAGGAGTGCTCGTCATCCTGCATCGCTGTTCATCCGCAAGGCCGCTCGATTCAAAAATTATATATCATGCAGGCAACTGGCAAGAATTATATATAATATTTGACAGGAGCTCCCGGACTGCGCATGATCCGCGCCAGCCGCCGCAGGGATGTGCGGCGCCTTGTCAAATCTGGGAGGAATAGATGAGAAACCTGAAGTCCGGCCTGTTGTCGGGCCTGGTGCTGGCCGGCGCGCTCGCTGCCAGCCTCGGCGCCGCCATTGCCGAGCCGATCAAGATCGGCATCGCCAATTTTGGCGAACACCCGCAGCTCAACGCCTCGATCGCCGGCTTCAAGAAGGCGCTCGCCGACAACGGCTTCGTCGAGGGCAAGGACGTGGTCTACACCGAAAGCCACACCAACTTCGACGCCTCGCTGGTGCCGCAGATGATCGCCAAGCTCCAGGCCGAGCAGCCGAAGCTGATCTACACCGTGACCACGCCGGTGTCGCAGATCGCCAAGAAGGCGCTCGCGGGCTCGGGCATCAACATCGTCTTCTCCGCCGTGACCGACCCGGTCGCCGCCAAGCTGGTGCCCTCGTGGGACGCCGGCGACGAGGGCATGACCGGCGCCACCGACCTGCAGGACATGGCCGCCGTCATGGAATTCACCAAGAAGCTGCTGCCGAACGCCAAGCGTTTCGGCGTGCCCTACAATCCGGGTGAGGCCAACGACGTGGCCCTGCTCGAAAAGATCAAGGAAGTCGCCCCCGCGGCCGGCTTCGAGGTCGTCGCCGTGGGCGTCGACAACGTCAACGACATCCAGCAGCGCATCGCATCCTTCGCCGGCAAGGCGGACGTGATCTACACGCCGGCCTCGAACCTGCTCCAGCCGGCAGTTGCCGCCGTCTCCGCTGCAGCCCGCCAGGCAGGCATCCCGATCGTCAACTCCGACGACGGTGCGGTCCGCAACGGCGTCGTGCCAGCAAGCTTCGCCGTCAACTACACCCAGGTCGGCATGAACGCCGGCAAGATCGCCGCCGAAATCCTCAAGGGCAAGGACCCAAAGACGATCGCGCCGTCGCGCCCGGCCTATGAGGACCATGCGCCGACGATTTCGAAGAAGGCGATGGCGGCGTTCGGCGTCGAGATCCCCGAGTCGATGGCCGACTGCGGCTGCATCGTCGACTGATCTTCGGCTTCGTCAAACAGGTGGCGGCGCTCCAGGGCGCCGTCGCCATCTCGGGAGGAACGGATGCTCGAAATCCGATCTGCACGCAAGGTATTCTACAAGGGACAGCCCGACGAGAAGGTTGCCCTCGACGGCCTCAGCCTGAAGCTCGCCACCGGCGAGTTCGGCGTGGTCATCGGCTCCAACGGCGCCGGCAAGAGCAGCATGCTCAACGCCATTTCGGGCGCGCTGGTGCTCGATTCAGGCCAGGTCATCATCAATGGCGACGATGTCACCGGCATGCCGGTGCACAAGCGCGCCATGCGGCTCGCCCGCGTGTTCCAGGACCCGATGAAGGGTACGGCAGCGTCCATGACGGTGGCCGAGAACATGCTGCTTGCCGAGCTGCGCAGCAAGAAGCGCAGCTTGCGCCAGGGCCTCAACGCCAAGCGGCTTGCCGAATACAAGGAGCGGCTGTCGCTGCTCGGCCTCGGCCTCGAGAACCGTCTCGACACCCGCGTCGAACTTCTCTCCGGCGGCCAGCGCCAGTCGCTGTCGCTGATCATGGCCGTCGGCGGCCAGCCTGAGCTGCTTCTCCTCGACGAGCACACGGCGGCACTCGACCCGCGCACCGCCGACATCGTCATGCAGGCGACCGTGCGTGCCGTCGACGCGCTCAAGCTCACCACCTTGATGGTGACCCACAACATGCAGCACGCCGTCGACTTCGGTCACAGCGTCATCATGCTCGATGCCGGCAAGCTCCGGCTCGAGATATCGGGCGACGAGAAGGCCAGGACCACGGTACCCGACCTGATCGGACACTTCGCCGTCAAGACCGACCGCATGCTGCTGGCGAGTTGATCACCATGGACTTCATCCAGACCGTCTTCACGAGCTTCATCGCGCTCATTCCCGTCACGCTGGCGCAGAGCCTGATCCTCGCCTTCGTCGTGCTCGGCATCATGATCCCGTTCCGCACGCTCAACTTCCCCGACCTCACCAGCGAGGGTGCGTTCCCGCTGGGCGGCTGCGTTTGCGGCGTGCTGCTTGCCGCCGGCACATCGCCGCTGACCGCCATCGCGGCGGCCATCATCGCCGGCTTCCTCGCCGGCTGCTGCACCGCCTTCATCCACCTGCGCTTCCGCATCCACACGCTGCTCGCCGGCATCCTGATGATGACGATGCTCTACAGCATCAACCTGCGCATCATGGGCAAGTCGAACCTGTCGGTATTCGGTTCGCCCACCGTCTTCGACTGGGCGCCCTTCGTGCAGCCGGGTTTCCCCGCTGCGAAGATCATGGTTGCCGGCCTGATCGGCGCCATCGTCTTCGTCGTGCTCAACCTGTTCTTCAAGACCGAGAAGGGCACGGCGATCCGCGCCGTCGGCTCCAATCCCGACATGGCCGAGGCGCAGGGCATCAATGTCTGGGTCGCCACCATCGGCGGCGTCGGCCTCGCCAGCGCCTTCTCCGCCACCGGCGGCGCGCTGATGGTGCAGTCGCAGGGCTTCGCCGACGTCAACATGGGCCTCGGCATCCTGATCAACGGCCTGGCCGCGCTGATGATCGGCGAGGCGATCGTCGGCAAGCAGACCGTGTTCCGCCAGCTCGCGGCACCCTTCATCGGGGCCATCGTCTACTACCAGCTGGTCTCGCTCTGCCTGGCCGCCGGCATGCCGCCCCCCGACCTCAAGCTCGCCACCGGCCTGTTCGTGCTCGCCATGCTGGCGCTGCCCAGCCTGCGCCGCAGCCGCGGCCCGGCACCGGCCCGAGAAACCGTCCGCGAATAGTCGAGGATTGCCTGTATCATGAGTGGAATTCCGGATCTCGCTACTGTCGAGGCGATGGATGCCGCCGACAGTCTGCGCTCCATGCGCGACCGCTTCGTCCTGCCCGAGGGATTGATCTATCTCGATGGCAATTCGCTGGGGGCGGCCTCGCCGGCCGCTTATGCCGAGCTGGAAAAGGCGGCCCGCGAGGAATGGGGCAAGGACCTCATCCGCAGCTGGAACACGGCCGGCTGGTTCGACATGCCAGTCGAACTCGGCGACCGCATCGGGCGCCTGATCGGGGCCGCACCTGGCCAGACGGTGGTCGCGGACACCACTTCGATCAACATCTACAAGGCGCTGCACGCGGCGATGGGCCTTAGGCCGGATCGCAAGGTCATCGTTGCCGAGGGCGGCAGCTTCCCGACGGACCTCTACATGGCCGAAGGCGTGGTCTCCACCCGGCCGGGCGCGGTGCTTCGGCTGGAGGGCGTCGATGCACCGACCATCGAGGAACTGATCGACGATCAAGTCGCCGTGGTTCTCGTCAACCACGTCAACTACAAGTCGGGCGAGCTGCGCGACATGGCGGCGCTAACCAGGCGTGCGCACGAGGCAGGAGCGCTGGTGGTCTGGGACCTCTGCCACACGGCCGGCGCCCTGCCGGTCGAACTCGACCGCTGCGATGCCGACTTTGCCGTCGGCTGCACCTACAAGTACCTCAACGGCGGCCCCGGCGCCCCGGCCTTCATCTATGTGGCCGAGCGCCATCTCGGCAAGGCGGAGCAGCCGCTCAGCGGTTGGTGGGGCCATGCCCGGCCCTTCGCCTTCGAGCAAGGTTACGCGGGTGACGCCGGCATCCGCCGCTTCCAGTGCGGCACCCAGGGCGTGCTGTCGCTGCGCGCGCTGAAGGGCGCGCTCGACATCTGGGACGATGTCGACATGCAGGCGCTGCGGGCCAAGAGCGTCGCGCTGACCGACCTGTTCATCCAGCTGGTCGAGGCGAAGTGCGCCGGCTACGGCCTCAAGCTCGAAAGCCCGCGCGAGGGCGCCAAGCGCGGCAGCCAGGTGTCGTTCGAGCACGAGAATGCCTATGCGGTGATGCAGGCACTGATCGAACGCGGCGTGATCGGCGACTTCCGCGCGCCCGCCACCGTCCGCTTCGGCTTCACGCCGCTCTACATCGGTTTCAAGGATGTGTGGAGGGCGGTCGAGGTGCTGGAGGACATCCTGCGCACCGGCGCCTGGAAGGACGCCCGTTTTGCCGTGAAGTCGGCGGTGACCTGATTTCCGAATTGCCCTCCTCCTTATGGGGAGGGGAAGGGGCGTGAGCCCGCTCCCGACGTTCGAGAGCTGAGGGCCAGTATCCCTCCCCACAAGGGGGAGGGCGCCGCCAGCATTGCGACAAGCCTCCTTGTCCCCGTCATTACGGGGAGAAGGTCCCGGCAGGCGGATGAGGGGCAAAATCAAGTCGGCGATATGTCAAACGGGCGGCACTTGCCGCCCTTTTTCACACGCCGAGATAGCGGTCCTGTATGTCGGGCGTCAGCGCCTCCGGCGCGCCCTCGAACACCGTTAGGCCCTTTTCCAGCACGAAGCAGCGGTCGGCAACGGGCAGCAACTCCGACAGCGTCTTGTCGACGACGAGGATCGACTGCCCGGCGGCCTTGAGCTTGCGGATCGCGGCCCAGATGTCGTGGCGGATGACGGGCGCAAGGCCCTCGGTCGCCTCGTCGAGGATGAGCAGGCTGGGATTGGTCATCAGAGCGCGGCCGATAGCCAGCATCTGCTGCTCGCCGCCAGACAGCGTGTTGGCATACTGATCGCGGCGTTCGCCGAGGCGGGGGAACAGGTCGACCACCTTGTCGTAAGTCCAGTCGCTGCCGCGGGCGGCGGCGACGAGGTTTTCGAACACTGTGAGGTTGGGGAAGCAGCGGCGGCCCTCCGGCACCAGTCCGAGGCCGAGGCGGGCGATGCGGTGCGGCCGCTGGCCCGATATCTCACGGCCGTCGAAGCGGATCGAGCCACCGCGCGGACGCACGAGCCCGAGCACCGAGCCGATGGTCGTGGTCTTGCCCATGCCGTTGCGGCCCATCAGCGCCACGACCTCGCCCTCGCGCACGTCGAGCGTCACGCCGAACAGTGCCTGCGATGCGCCGTAGAAGGTCTCGACGCCCTTGAGTTCGAGCAGGCTCACGCGGCTTCTCCGAGATAGGCGCGGCGGACTTCCGGATTGTTGCGGATCTCGTCGACGCTGCCGGTGGCGATGACGCGGCCATAGACCAGCACCGAGATGCGGTCGGCGAGCGCAAAGACGGCGTCCATGTCATGCTCGACCAGCAGGATCGGCGCTTCCCGGCGCAGGCCGTCGAGGAACTTGGTCAGTGCCCTGGAGCCTTCAGGCCCCATGCCGGCCATCGGCTCGTCGAAAAGGAACGCCTTCGACCCGAGCGCCAATGCAATGGCGATCTCGAGCTGCCGGCGTTCGCCATGCGAGAGCTCCGCCGCCGGCAGGTGTGCGCGGGAGGCAAGGCCGACGCGCTCGAGCATCGCCATCGCCGGCTCGGTCAGGCTCCTGTCGCCCATCACGGGCTTGAAAAAGCGGAAGCTGGAGCCCTGCCGCGCCTGTGCCGCCAGCATGACGTTGCGCAGGGCGGAGAATTCCGGCGCCAACGACGAGATCTGGAAGCTGCGGCCGAGGCCGAGGCGGGCACGGGCGGCCATGTCGAGCCCGGCCATGTCCTGGCCGAGGAAGCGGATTGAGCCACTGTCTGGACGGATCGAACCGGAGATCTGGTGGATCAGCGTGCTCTTGCCGGCACCATTGGGGCCGATCAGGGCATGGATCTCGCCGGGCATCAGCTTCATGCTGACGCCGTCGGTCGCCTTGAGCGCGCCAAAGGTCTTGCGCAGTTCGCTGATTTCGAGGACCGGCTCAGCCATGACGTGCCTTTCCGGCCAAGAGGCCAAGCAGTCCGCCGCGCGCGAACAGAACGACCGAGAGCAGGATGAGCCCGAGGAAGAACTGCCAGCGCTCGGTGATGCCGCCCAGCACATATTCGATCAGCACGTAGAGCATGGCGCCGGCGACCGGGCCGAACGGCCGTCCCTTGCCGCCGAGGATGATCAGCACGATGAGTTCGCCCGACATCTGCCAGGACAGCATCGACGGGCTGACGAACTTGTTGAGGTCGGCGAAGAGAGCGCCCGCGATGCCCGTGACCATCGCCGATATCACGAAGGCGACGAGGCGGATGTTGAACGGGGCGATGCCGACGGCGGACAGGCGAACGGGGTTCTGCCGGGCAGCCTCCAGTGCTGCGCCGAAGCGCGAACCGCGCAGCATCCAGAACAGCGCGAGCGCCGCAAGCAGCAGCACATAGCAGATCAGGAAGAAGGGCAGTGGCTGCGCCGTGTTCAGGCCGGGGAACTCGTTGCGAACATAGATCGACAGCCCGTCCTCGCCGCCATAGGCCGGCCAGGACACGGCGAAATAGTAGATCATCTGCGCGAAGGCGAGCGTGATCATGATGAAGTAGACGCCCGCCGTGCGCAGGCTGATCGCGCCGATCGGCAGGGCGACGAGCCCGCAGACGGCGATCGCCGCAAGCCAGATGGCCGGCATCGATGTGGTGCCTTCGAAGCCGAACAGCATCGGCTCGGCGTTGAAGGCATGCGTCGCCAGGATGCCGGCGACATAACCGCCGAGGCCGAAGAAGGCGGCGTGGCCGAAGGACACAAGTCCGCCGAGGCCGAGCGCGATGTTGAGGCCGACGGACGCGAGCGCCAACACCGCGATGCGGGTGGCGAGCGTGATGTAGAACGGTTCGCCCATCGCCTGCGCGGCCAGCGGGAAGCCGAGCAGCAGCAGCGCCAGCGCCGAATTGACGGTGGTTTCGCGGATCATGAAGGGTGCGTTGGTCATGGCCGCCTCACGACTGCGCCGCAAACAGGCCGCTCGGCCTGAAGGCGAGGATGAGCGCCATGACGATGTAGATCAGCATGGAGGCGAGGGCAGCACCTATGGGACCGGCTTCGGCCGCCGGCATGGCGAGCGCCACCGCCTTGGGCAGCAGGAAGCGGCCCATCGTGTCGACGATGCCGACGAGGACGGCGCCGAACAGCGCGCCCTTGATCGAGCCGATGCCGCCGATGACGATGACGACGAAGGCGAGGATGAGCGCCGGCTCGCCCATGCCGACCTGCACCGACTGCAGCGCGCCGACCATGGCGCCGGCGAGGCCGGCAAGAGCCGCTCCCAACGCGAAGACGACGGTGTAGAGCGTGCGGATGTCGACGCCGAGGGCCGCGATCATCTCGCGGTCGGACTCGCCGGCGCGGATGCGCATGCCGAGCCGGGTGCGCGAGATCAGGAGGTAGAGACCGACGGCAACGACGATGCCGACGCCGATGATGGCGAGGCGGTAGAGCTGGTACTGGCCGCCGCCGGGCAGCGGCACGGCTCCCTGCAGCAGCGGCGGGATGTCGAGATAGAGCGGGAACGAGCCGAACAGCCAGCGCGTGCCTTCCGAGAACATCAGGATCAGCGCGAAGGTGGCGAGCACCTGATCGAGATGGTCGCGGTCGTAGAGCCTGCGGATGACCGTCACCTCGACGATCGCGCCGGCTGCGGCGGCAGCGACCAGGCTCGCGACGAGGCCGATCCAGAACGAGCCGGTGGCGGCCGCGACCGCAGCACATGCGAAGGCGCCGACCATGTAGAGCGAGCCATGGGCGAGGTTGATCAGCCCCATCACGCCGAAGATCAGCGTCAGACCCGCAGCCATGAGGAACAGCATCACCCCGAGCTGCAGGCCGTTGAGGAGTTGCTCGATGAGCAGTGCAATGGACAAGCGGATACTTTCGCTGGCTGGTCTGAGGATGCGACGAGGACGCCCCCCTCTCCCCGTTCACGGGGAGAGGGTAAGGGTGAGGGGCAGCGCCGGACTCAAAGGCGAGCGCGCCGCCCCTCATCCGCCCCTGCGGGGCACCTTCTCCCCGTAAACGGGGAGAAGGAAGCTCACATCTTGCACTGCTCGGCGTAGGCGTCGCCGCGCTTCTCGAAGGCGGTGCCGACGATCTTGTTGGTCAGAACGTCGCCTTCCTTCACCACCTCGCGAACATAGATGTTCTGGATAGGGTGGTTGTTGGTGTTGAAGGTGAAGTCGCCGCGCACCGACTTGAAATCGGCGGCCTTCAGTGCCGCGCGGAAGGCGTCCTTGTCCTTGACGCTGGCCTTGCCGAGCGCCGACAGGATCAGGTTGGCCGTGTCCCAGCTCTGGGCGGCATAGACCGAGGGCAGGCGCTTGTATTCTGCCTGGAAGGCTTCGACGAACTCCTTGTTGGCGGCATTGTCGAGGTCCTTGGACCAGCTGGCCGAGTTCTTGACGCCCAGCGCCGCATCGCCCACCGCCGGCAGGATGTCCTGGTCGAAGGAGAAGGCGGGACCCATGACCGGGATCTTCACGCCCGACTGCGCGTACTGCTTCATGAAGGCGATGCCCATGCCGCCGGGCAGGAAGAAGAACACCGAGTCGGCGCCGGAGTCGCGGATCTGCGCGATCTCGGCCGCGTAGTCGGTCTGGCCGACCTGGGTGTAGATCTCGCCGGCCAGCTCGCCTTTGTAGAAGCGCTTGAAGCCGGTCAGCGAATCCTTGCCGGCCGGATAGTTCGGGGCGAGGATGAAGGTCTTCTTGTAGTCCTTGTTGGCGTACTGCCCCATCGCCTCGTGGAAGTTGTCGTTCTGGTAGGCGACGTTGAAGTAGTTCGGATTACACTTGGCGCCGGCCAGCGCCGACGGGCCAGCATTGGGCGACAGGTAGATGATGTCCTGCGCCACTGCGTTCGGCACCACAGCCATTGCGAGGTTCGACCAGATGATGCCGGTGAGCAGGTCGACCTTGTCGCTCTGGATCATCTTCTCTGCCAACTGCACGGCGATCTCGGGCTTCTGTGCGTCGTCCTCTATGACGAGTTCGACGTCCTTGTTGCCCGACTTCTTCATGGCGAGTGTAAAAGCGTCGCGCATGTCGACGCCGAGGCCGGCACCGCCGCCCGACAGGGTGGTAATGACGCCGATCTTCACCGGCTCGGCATAGGCGAGGCCTGACGCCGCCATGGACAGGCCAAGAATTCCGGCCGCAATAATCTTCTTCATGAGTTCCTCCTCCCGAGTGTTCCCGTTTTTGATTGAAGTCCGTTAGAGCCGGGTGCGAACTTTCCAGAGTTCGGGGAACAGTTCAACCTCCAGCATCTTCTTGAGATACGAAGCGCCGGACGTTCCGCCGGTGCCGCGTTTCATGCCGATGATGCGTTCGACCGTGGTAACATGGTTGAAGCGCCAGCGGCGGAAGTAATCCTCGAAATCGACCAGCTTCTCGGCGAGTTCGTAGAACATCCAGTAGCGCTGCGGCTCGCGGTAGATCGCCTGCCAGGCAGTGAGCACCTCTTCACTCTCGCTGCGCGTCTCGCGCCAGTCGGTCTTGTTGGCTTCGGCGCCGACATCGAAGCCGTTGCGGGCGAGCAGCAGGATCGCCTCGTCGTAGAGCGACGGCTGGGCCAGGATCGCCTCCAGCCGCACCGTCAGTTCCGGCTCGTGCGCATGCGGCCGCAGCATGGCGAGGTTGCGATTTCCCGCCATGAACTCGATGGCCCGGTACTGCCAGGACTGGAAGCCCGACGACTGGCCGAGCGAGTTGCGGAACTCTGTATATTCGCTCGGCGTCATCGTGCGCAGCACGTCCCAGGCGCTGTTGAGCTGCTCGAAGATGCGCGACACGCGCGTCAGCATCTTGAAGCTTGGCTCCAGGCGGTCGGCGCGGATCGAGCGGATGGCGGCGCCGATCTCGTGCAGCGCCAGCTTCATCCAGAGCTCGGAGGTCTGGTGCTGGATGATGAACAGCATCTCGTCATGGGCGCTCGACAGCGGCGCCTGCGCGTCCAGCACCTTTTCGAGGTGCAGGTAGTCGCTGTAGGACATGCGGTCCTCGAACGACATCTGCGCACCCTCGGCCGAGGGATCGTAGGGCTTGCTCAATTTGCCTTCTCCGCGCGGAGCCGGAAGCGCTGGATCTTGCCGGTCTGGGTTTTTGGCAGGGCGTCGATGAACTTCACCGAGCGCGGATACTTATAGGGCGCGATCGTCGCCTTGACATGGTCCTGCAGGCGCTTGATCGTCTCGCCGTCGCGGGCGATCCCTTCGACCAGAACGACATAGGCCTCGACGATCTGGCCACGCTCGCCGTCCTCTGTGCCGATGACGGCGCATTCGGCGACGTCGGGGTGCGAGAACAGTGCTGCCTCCACCTCGGGGCCCGCGATGTTGTAGCCGGCGCTGACGATCATGTCGTCGGAGCGGGCGGCGAAGTGGAAGAACCCGTCCACGTCCTGGAAGAAGGCGTCGCCGGTCAGGTTCCAGCCGTCGCGGACATATTCGCGCTGGCGGTCGTCGGCCATGTAGCGGCAGCCGGTCGGGCCGCGCACGGCAAGCCGGCCGACCGTGCCGCGCGGCACCTCGTTCATGTCGGTATCGACGATGCGAGCCTCGTAACCGCCCACCGGCTTGCCGGTGGAGGCCGGCTTGCGGTCGGCGAAGCGGTTGGAGATGAAGATGTGCAGCATCTCGGTCGCGCCGATACCGTCGAGGATGGGCTTGCCGGTCTTTGCCGTCCATTCCTCGAACACCGGCCCCGGCAGCGTCTCGCCGGCAGAGACGGCGACGCGCAGCGACGAGAGATCCGCGCCCTCGTCCATGGCCTTCATCATGGCGCGATAGGCGGTGGGGGCGGTGAACGAGATCGTCGCCTTGTAGGTCTCGATGATGTGGATCATGTTCGGCGGCGTCGCGTGCTCGAGCAGCGTCGCGGCCGCCCCGAAACGCAGCGGGAAGATGGCAAGGCCGCCCAGGCCGAAGGTGAAGGCCAACGGCGGCGAGCCGACGAACACGTCGTCAGGTGTGACCTCGAGCACTTCCTTGGCATAGGCGTCCGCAATGATCAGAAGGTCGCGATGAAAGTGCATCGTCGCCTTCGGCACACCGGTCGTGCCCGAGGTGAAGCCGAGCAGGGCGACGTCGTCGCGGCCGGTCTTCACGGCCTCGAAGATGACCGACTTGTCGAGGGCGATGCGGTCGAGCTCGGCATCGTGGTTGGCGGTGCCGTCGAAGCCGATGACCTTCTTCAGGAACTTGCTGTCCTTGGCGCAGGCCACCATCTCGTCCATCAGGCGCGTGTCGCACAGCGCGATCGTGATCTCGGCCTTGTCGACGATCTTGGCGAGTTCGCCGGCGCGCAGCATCGGCATGGTGTTGACCACCACCGCACCAGCCTTGGTGGCGGCAAGCCAGCAGGCGACCATAGCCGGGTTGTTGGCCGAACGGATAAGCACGCGATTACCAGGCTTTACGCCGTAATTCTCGACCAACGCATGCGCCAGACGGTTGGTCCAGTCCGACAGCTCCTTGTAGGTGCGGCGGCGGCCGTTGCCGATCAGCGCGGTGTGATCGCCGAAGCCCTTCTCCACCAGGCGGTCGGTCAGTTCGACGCCGGCATTGATGTGATCGGGATACTGGAAGCCGTCGAGCAGGAAATCCGGCCACTGGTCCTGAGGGGGCAGGTTGTCGCGCGTGAACGTGTCGGTATGCGCTGACGGTCCAAGCATTCTGCCCCCTATATTGCCCATCGCAACGACTTCATCGCCGCGCTTGCGTTCTTGAATTTTAGAGGGGAGGTCGAGCACCGGTTCCAGTCAGGCCGCATTTCCGGCGACACCTTCGCACAGTCGACGATCTGACCGGCTTTCGGCGCAGCGAGACCTCCCATTCTCACCGATGGCCAAGCATCGCATCAGACCAAATTTATTTCAAGCCTAAAGTTTTTATCCGCTGGCACATTGACGCCGGCCGGTACGCCCGCCATTTCTGTGCTCCACGAACGATACCGCCAGAGGAGGGCGCCGGTGCTCGAACGTCATATCGCCGACTGGGACAACGCCTACACCAACGGCGCCAATATCGCCGGCGGCGACCGCTGGCCAGCGGCGTGGGTGGAGCCGGCCAAGGCGTTTCGTGACAGCCTCTCGGCTGCGGGCCGGGCTCAGCTCGATGTCGCCTATGGCGAGCAGCCGCGCAATCGGCTCGACCTGTTCCTGCCCGAGGGCAAGGCCAAGGGCCTCGTCGTCTTCGTCCACGGCGGCTACTGGATGGCGCTCGACAAAAGCTACTGGTCACATCTCGCCAAGGGGCCGGTAGACAGCGGCTATGCGGTGGCCATGCCGTCCTACACGCTGTGCCCCGAGGCCAGGATCGGCGCCATCGTGCGCGAAGTCGGCACGGCCATTGCCAAGGCGGCCACACTGATCGATGGACCCATCATGCTGACCGGACATTCCGCCGGCGGGCATCTGGTGTCGCGCATGGCCGCATCGGGCTCACCGCTCGCGCCAGAAGTCCTGGCGCGCATTCGCCATGTCGTCTCGCTGTCCGGCGTCCATGACCTCAGGCCGCTGATGAACACCGGCATGAACAAGACGCTCCACATCGACGAGACCGAGGCCCTGGCCGAAAGCCCGGCCTTGCTGCGGCCGGTTGAAGGCGCGCGCATCACCTGCTGGGTCGGCGGCGGCGAGCGTGCCGAGTTCCTGCGCCAGAACGAGCTTCTCGCCAATATCTGGACCGGCCTCGGCGCCATGACATCAGCCGTGGTCGAGCCCGACCGTCATCACTTCAGCGTCATCGACGGACTGATGGATGCAAGGCATCCTTTGACCAGGGCTCTGCTGACGGAATAGCTATTTGCCGGGATTGGAGCCCCGTCCGACGTCTGCGGATACGGCGCCGTCATCGCTGAGAATTCCGAAAGCGGCAGGCGCTTCAGTCGGCCTCGTGCATGGCGCGCCGCAAGCCGAGCAATGCATCCTGAAGGTCGGATCGCGATTCCATCGCCTCGGGGTAGACGGCATAGACCGGATAGGTGAATTCCGGCGCGCCTTCGACCCGCTCCAGTTCGGCCGCCGCGACCAGCGGCGCGACGACGCCCTTGCGGAAATATCCCATGCCGCCGGCCCTGAGGATGTAGCTCAGGCCGAGCGGACCGAGGCCGACGAACAGGCCGGGCTCGCCGAACGGATTGGAACCGGCATCGTGCTGGGCGGCAAATGTCGGGCCCCAGTCGACATAGACATAGTTCTCTGCCGGGTCCCGCCTGCCTTCATTCGGGGTGGTCCTGACCAGCACGAGTTGCTCCTCCTGCAGGATCTCGACCTTGAAACCGGGCAGCAGTTTCGGCGCGTAGAGCACGGCGATATCGAGAACGCCTGTACGTAGTTGGTCCAGCAACTGGTCTGGGACCCCGACATGGGCGCGGATGGCAATTTCGGGCTTTGCCTGCCTCATCCAGACCAGCCAGTCGAGCAGCAACGGGTTCCACAGGCTCAGCTCACCACCTATCGCCAGCAGGCTCGTGCGCCCCGAGGGGATAGCGAGCTGATGGCGGGCGCGCTCCCACACCTGCACGAAGGACAGCGCATAACGTTCGAAGTCCCGCCCCGCAGCCGTCAATTGTGCGCCGCTCCGATTGCGGACGAACAGCTGGCGCCCGAGTTCCTGCTCAAGCGTGCGGACCCGCGCACTGACCGTGGTCTGCGTCACATGCAGGCGCTCGGCAGCCTTGAGAAAGCTGCCGCCCTGGACGATTTCGAGGAACGTGCGGGCGCGGTCGATGTCCATGGCATCGATTCAATGCAATTTTCTTGCAGTAATCCAGCATTTAATTCCATTTGCCTTCCGGCTTGGATCGGCCCAGCTTCTCAAGGCGACGCAATCGTCGTGCTGCGACGGGAGAGGGAATGCGATGTCGGACAAGAGCGAACCCCATGAGCCAGCCGAATATGCGTCCCCGCCATGCTACATGCATGAATTCGAGCCGGCCCCAGGCACCGCGCCGGTCCATAAGGACAACTGGCCCGAAGTGGCCGGCTGGCGGAAAGTGGAAAGAGCGCGCCTGATCGACCAGCGCCTGACCGTCGGCGCGGACGAGCGAAAGGCCAGATCGGAAAGAATCGCCTCGGCCTTGGACCTGGCCATCGGCAAGGTGGGCGGACGGCTCATCAGCGTTTATTGGCCGTTCCGCGGCGAGCCGGACCTGCGCAACTGGGCCGTCAGCGTCATCGCCCGGGGCGGCCGCATCGCCCTGCCGGTCGTCATCAGGAAGGCGTGGCCACTGGAATTCCGTGGCTGGTCGCCGGGCGATCCGCTCGAGCGCGGCGTCTGGAACATCCTTGTCCCCGCCAATGGTCCTGCCGTGCAGCCCGACGTCGTCATCGCACCGGTCGTGGGCTTCGACGCGGCAAACTATCGGCTGGGTTACGGTGGCGGCTTCTTCGATCGCACGCTTGCGGCCGCGCCGAAGCGACCGCTCGCCATCGGCATCGGCTACACGGAAAGCCGCATACGCACCATCTATCCGCAGGCCCACGACATTCCGATGGATGCCGTCGTCACCGACGGGTGACGCGCCAGGTTCCAATGCCAGGCCTGCCCGCGGCGTCAGCGCCGGCGGGCAGGCGTTGGCAAAACCTCAGCTCAGCACCACGACCGTAGCCCCGACCGGCACGCGCTCGTAGAGGTCCTGGACGTGCTCGTTGGTCATGCGGATGCAGCCGTTCGACACTGCCCGCCCGATCGTCCAGGGTTCGTTGGTGCCATGGATGCGATAGTAGGTATCGCGGCCATTGCGGTAGAGATACAAGGCTCGTGCACCCAGCGGATTGGACTGTCCGCCCGGAACCCCATCGGCATACTTGGCGTATTTCTCGGGATCGCGCTTGATCATGTTCTTGGTCGGCGTCCAAGTCGGCCACTTCGCCTTGCGGGCGACTTCGGCCGTTCCCGACCAGGCCAGGCCGGCGCGGCCGACGCCAACACCGTAGCGCCGGGCGACGCCGACGTCCTCCACGAGATAGAGGAACCGGTTCTTGGGATCGACCACGACTGTTCCAGGAGAATATTGCGGTTCGAAATCCACGAGTTGCGGTTGGAACTTCGGGTCGAGGACGAAGGCCTTGGCCTTCGCCTTCTGAGCTGTGGCCACGGACGGCGCCGCAAACAGGGCGGCCACACCGAGCATGAGGGAACGACGATTTATCATGATGCACCTGTGAGAGAGAATTTTGCGAAAGGGCTAGGAGATCGCCTCGTCGCTGGGTGGTCGGTCGTCTCTGACAGGCTCGATGCCGGCAAGCGTTAGTGCAGTCGGCGGTTGGCTACGTTCGCGGATCTGCGTGGGCGCACCGAACAGCATGATACCGGTGAAGGCATGCACGGAATGGCATCCCGAAGCGGGCAGGGGATTGAAGGGACCGCCCTGGCCGCATCCGCCCGTCTCGATCACTGAGTGCTTGGCTGGCGCCGTGCTCAGGACCGCAGCCGAAGCTGGCGCCGCAAAATGCAGCGACAGCGCCAGTACTACGACCAGCCCCAACAACGACCGAGCCAGATACATGGACTTCATGAAAGACAGTCTGGTCCCCGACAGTTTTTCATCCGTTAGCGCTTCATCACAACTTCGTGAGCGCAGGGATGCACAGTGCATCGTTCGTTTCAGAAGGCGACTGCAAGCGTTTGCCGAAGCACTCGCAGCCGGCTCCACTCGAATTCATCGTAACCCTGGCTGGCATCCGCTGTCATACTACATCAATTGATTGTATTGCAGAAACAACTTCACTGGCAATGTTTCATCCGCAACCGCTCCGGCAGGTACCGGGATCGAACACCTACCGGACGCCTCCGATCAGGCTTGCACAGCCCCGACCGCTCGACCGGCGCTTCCGTCCGCCGGCACGCCCCTTCACAGCGCCGCAACGCTGCTGCAGGCAGGCTGGCGCATCTTTCATGGACGCCCGCCGGGGTCGTTGTTAACGTACCGAGCGCTGAACTTGGAGGATACGCAGCATGGACCGTTTCACCGGCGGTTGCCTGTGCGGCAACGTCCGAATTGTGGCGTCGGGCCGCCCATACCGGGTCGGCCTTTGTCATTGTCTCGACTGCCGCAAGCATCACGGGGCTCTTTTTCACGCTTCCGCGGTGTTTCCGCAGGACGCGGTGACGATCGAAGGCGAAACACGCGACTACGCCGGGCGGTTTTTCTGTCCCAGCTGCGGCTCGTCCATCTTCGCGCGCACCACAGACGAAATAGAAGTGAACCTGGGGTCCCTGGATGCCCCCGACCAACTGATGCCAACCTACGAACTCTGGACCGTCCGTCGCGAGTCCTGGTTGCCGCCGTTTCCGCTCGCAAGACGATACGAGCGCGATCGTGACGCCACGGGCCGCCTTGAGGAGTAGGCCGCACGGATGATTGATTTCAGAGGCAGGCCGACGGCTGGAAATGCGACAGTGGCGCGCGTGCAGATGTTCGCACCTCGCATAATCTATCTTATGGAACTTGCGTTTTGTTGGACAATGCCGGCTTCGCCAACTGGTCGTTCGGCACAAACGTCTGCTCTTCGACGTTGTCGAAGAGCAGACCACGGCATCATTGCTCAAGGCCCAGGCTCGCGGCCCAGCCCTTTGCGGGCACCTACACGACGGATGCCCCGATCTGCCGCGTCGACTTTGCCTGGTGGCGCCCCGCGTATGGAGGGCAAGCTGCTGCTTCCTTCCGTCGCCCATATCGGCGTCCTGCCCGGTCAGCGCGCTGTAGAGACGCTGGCCCAGGCGATCGTTGAAGGCATCGGAACGAAGTAACTTGGGGCAGGAACCGGGCGCCGCAATTTCGATCTCGGCTTATCGCCCGTCCATCCGGCCCGGCGCGCCGGCGGCCGATTCGCAGACCTCCACGTGCTTGCTCAGTGCCTCCTTGGACAGCACGGCACTGATCGTGCAAATGTCACGGTTCTGGAACTTGGGCATCTGCTGCAGTTCCTGAAGCCTTGCAAGCAGCTCCGCTCGGGTCATGCTGTCCTCCTTTGGCTCGGCCTGGCGGTAGCGGCGCTGCCACCGGGTCGAGTGCCATCAGCAGCGCGGACACGCGTGTTGAGCGGGATCTCGATGTCGACTTCGAGCGTCGAGACCTTTTCGCCGCGGTCCATTTTCACATTGACCTTGTCGCGATCGATCTGGACGTGCTTGGCGATGACGGCGAGGATTTCCTCCCGCAGTACCGCCACGAGGTCCGAGTGCCCTTCGGTGGCTCGCTCGTGCGCAAGCAGCACCTGCAGCCGCTCGCGTGCGGTCGGCGCAGAACTCTTCTTGTTGAAGAAATTGAAGATGCTCATGCCGCCGCCCTCCGCCCGAAAATCTTGCTGAGCAGCCCGCGCTTCTCGCCCGGAATGGTTACCGGCAGCGATTCACCGGCAAGCCGGCGCGCCGCGTCGAGATAGGCGAGAGCCGGCGCACTGCGGTTGTCGGCAAGCGTTACCGGTGCGCCCAGGTTGGAGGCGCGCAGGACGTCCATGCTTTCCGGAATGATGCCGAGCAGCGGGATCGACAGGATCTCGAGGACGTCGTCGACCTTCAGCATGTCGCCGCGCTCGGCGCGGTTGGCATCGTAACGCGTGAGCAGGAGATGCTTCTCCACCCGCTCGCCGCGCTCTGCCCGTTCGGTCTTGGAATCGAGAAGGCCGATGATGCGATCGGAGTCACGTACCGACGAGACCTCCGGATTGGTGACGACGACCGCGATGTCGGCGTGGCGCATGGCCAGGGTTGCGCCGCGCTCGATGCCGGCCGGGCTGTCGCAGATGATCCAATCGAAGGACTGCTTGAGTTCGCCGATCACCCGCTCGACGCCTTCCGGCGTCAGGTTGTCCTTGTCGCGGGTCTGCGATGCCGGCAACAGGTGCAGCGTATCCAGGCGCTTGTCGCGGATCAGTGCCTGCGGCAGCTTGGCGTCGCCCTGGATGACGTTGATCAGGTCGTAGACCACGCGCCGCTCGGCCCCCATGACGAGGTCGAGATTGCGCAGGCCGACGTCGAAGTCGACGACGACGGTCTTCTCGTTCCGCTGCGCCAGCGCCGCTCCGAGGGCCGCTGTCGAGGTCGTCTTGCCGACGCCGCCCTTGCCCGATGTAACCACGATTACTTTCGCCATCTCGCTCTCCTGTCCTCCGGTCTGCCGCCGATTCAGTTTAGAAGTTCTGCCATGATCGCATCGCCATCGAGCCAGAACTGGACGGCCTGGCCGCGAAGCTTGCGGTCCATGTGCTCGGCGGTCATGTAGAGGCCGTCGATCGCCAGCAGCTCCGCTTCCAGCTTCCGACAGAAGATCCGGGCCGACGCATTGCCGACCGAGCCGGCCAACGCCCGCCCCCTCAGTGCCCCGTAGACATGGATCGATCCGCCGGCGACGACTTCCGCGCCCGAGGCGACCGACCCCAGAATGGTGATGTCGCCTTCCGGAAAGACGACCGACTGGCCGGACCGCACCGGCTCATGGATGATGATCGATTGCACTGGGCGGACCATCTGGGTCTCGGCCGGCAGCGCCGGCGCCGGAGACGTGCCCTGCCCGTTCGTTTCGGTCGCCAGCGCCTCGAAATCGGGAGCCGGTCTGCCACCCTTCATGGCAGGGGGCATGCCTGGGCCCAGCAGCGAGGGACGAGCGCCCTCGATTCCCATGATCCAGACGTTGCGCTGGGCGAGCGCGCTGACGAGGTCCGCCAGTTGCGACCGGGTGATATCGAGGTTCTCGACATCGAGAACGATGGGGCGCCCGAGGAAAAAGCCCGCAGAACGCCCCGACAGGTCATCGAGCCGATCGAGCCATTCGCCGAAGGGCAGATCCGGCGAGAGCGTAAGCGCCAGGAAGGAGCGGCCCTTGAGGCGGATCGGACGCGTGTCTGTTAGCACTCTGGTCATCTTGGTTAATTTTCCGTTGCTTCGATGCCTATGGGCTGATGGTTAACCAATGGTTAACGCGGGCGCCCGGCGCGAGGTTGGAAACACGATTTGATCGGATGGAACCGCTTTCTACGGGGGGCCTGCATCGCAAGATTGTATCGGTCGGGAGCTTCGGCTCCCTCAGGTTTAGCTGCCCTTCAGCATAGCTGAGTCGCGCAGTTTAGCGCTTCGCTTTCGACGTTATGCAGCATGTTTCGGCACCGCCGACGCGGAGATCCACGCACGGGGCGGTACAGGGTCGATCACACTCTTTGGGAGATGAGCGGTACCCGGCGGAGGCCTGGTGCGACGCAACCTTGCGGCCCAACGAACACGCTGCATCCTGCTGTTTCGCAGCAGAGATTGCCATCGGGAGCATGACGGGCGATAGACTTGCGGTAACCGACAACGCTCGAACAAGGCCGACAGTCTGTTGAAATTCCGAACACCCGACCGGCAGGGGCAACGCGAGCGCCTCCAGTTGAACCTCGCCGACACCGTCGCCTACGCGGTAGGCGACGTGCACGGCTGCTACCGCGAACTGCGCTCGCTGGAGCAAAAGATCGTCGCCGATGCGGCACGGCTGCCCGGGCGAAAGCTCATCATCATGCTCGGCGACTACATCGACCGCGGACCCGACTCGGCGAAGGTCCTGGACCACCTGCTGGCTGCGCCGCCGGTCGGCTTCGAGCGCATTTGCTTGGTCGGTAATCACGAGACCCAGACGCTCGACTATCTCGACGGCAGGATATCGCTGGACGCATGGCTGGCCACCGGCGCGCGCAGCACGCTGTTTTCCTACGATATCGACCCCGAACATCTCGCCGAGATCTACGGAAACAGCGCGAGGCTCGACGGCTACATCCGCGCCAATTTCCCGCGCGAGCACATCGAATTCATGCGATCACTGCCGATCCTCGCCTATTCGGACCGCTTCGTCTTCGTGCATGCGGGAATCCGGCCGGGCGTGCCGTTGCTGGAGCAGGAAGACACCGACCTGCTCTACATCCGGGATGACTTCTTCGAAGCATCGCGGCGCCTCGATCGCTGGGTGATCCACGGCCATACGCCGATCGAGCGCCCTCGTCTCGACGGACGCCGGCTGGACATCGACACCGGTGCCTTCAAGACCGGCAGGCTGACGGCGGTGCGGGTCGGCGGCAAGAGCGGCCGCCTCCTGTACTCCTAATCGGCGATTGGCGATCCTCGCCGTCTTCGGATGGGACGACGGCCGCCGTACCTTGAAACGACGCCCCGCGCTTCCATTTATCTGGGAAGAGCGCACAGCTTTCCAGCCGAGGAAGTGCCAGGAGTGGGTCGCAGGGCCCTGCGGTCTCCCGAAACATATCCGCCCTCCTGGACGCGTGGACAGTCAGGATCTTCCTCGTCGCTGCCAGGCGAAGGGAGATGAAATATGGCCAAGGTTCTTTGCGTCCTCTACGACGATCCGGTCGACGGCTACCCGGCATCCTATGCCCGCGACAGCCTGCCGAAGCTTGATCGCTATCCCGGCGGCCAGACGCTGCCCAGCCCCAAGGCGATCGACTTCGAACCCGGCGCCCTGCTTGGTAGCGTGTCGGGCGAACTCGGCCTGAGAACATTTCTCGAAAATGCGGGACACAGCCTCATCGTCACCTCCGACAAGGACGGCCCCGACAGCGTCTTCGAGCGCGAACTCGTCGACGCCGAGATCGTGATCTCGCAACCCTTCTGGCCGGCGTACCTCACCAAGGAGCGCGTCGCCAAGGCCGGCAGGCTGCGGCTTGCGATCACCGCCGGCATCGGATCGGATCACGTCGATCTCGAAGCGGCGATGGAGCGCGGCATCACGGTGGCCGAGGTGACCTACTGCAACTCGATCAGCGTTTCCGAACACGTGGTGATGATGATCCTGTCGCTGGTGCGGAACTACATCCCGTCCTACGACTGGGTCGTTCGCGGCGGCTGGAACATCGCCGACTGCGTGGCCCGCTCCTATGACATCGAGGGCATGCAGATCGGTACCGTCGGCGCCGGCCGCATCGGCAGCGCCGTGCTGCGCCGGCTGAAACCCTTCGACGTGAAGCTGCACTATACCGACCGCCACCGGCTGCCCACAGCTGTCGAGAATGAACTCGGCGTCACCTTCCACCCCGACGCGTCCTCCATGGTCGGCATTTGCGACGTGGTGACCATCAATGCTCCGCTGCATCCGGAGACGGAGAACCTCTTCGGCGAGCAGATGATTTCCCGCATGAAGCGCGGTGCCTATCTGGTGAACACCGCGCGCGGCAAGATCTGCAACCGCGACGCCGTCGCCCGGGCACTCGAAAGCGGTCAGCTTGCCGGCTATGCCGGCGATGTCTGGTTCCCGCAGCCGGCCCCCAAGGATCATCCTTGGCGGTCGATGCCGCATCACGGCATGACGCCGCATATCTCGGGTTCGTCGCTGTCAGCCCAGGCGCGCTATGCGGCAGGCACGCGCGAGATCCTGGAATGCTGGTTCGAAGGCCGTCCGATCCGTGAGGAATATCTGATCGTCGACGGCGGCAAGCTTGCCGGCTCGGGAGCGCATTCCTACAGCGCGGGCGATGCCACGCGCGGATCGGAAGAGGCCGTGAGGTACAAGACCACGCAGTGACGGTGCAGAAACTGATCGCCGGACCAGTTCAGGTAGCGGCCTTCACCCTGGCCTCGCTCTTGTCGATGTAGTAGCTCGAATACTGGCCGAGGAACTGCTCGGATCCGCCATAGGCACCGTAGCTCGGCAGACGCTTGAGATCGACCTTGTTCAGCACCAGTCCAAGGATTTTGTTGGCGATGTGGGGCTCGGCATTGAGGGCGGAGCGCACCAGCGGGCGCGGCGTGGCACCCCACTCGGCCACCAGCACGAAGCCGTCGGCGAGCGGCGCGAACGCCTTGGCGTCGACGACCGGGCCAAGCGGCGGAAGGTCGACGACGATGTATTCGAACGTCCCTTTTGCTTCCTCGATGAAGCGGCGCATGCGTGCCGACGACAGCAGCTCGCTGGTGTGCGAGAAGCGGCCACGCACGACGGCCGGAACGATGGCCAGCTTCGACTGACGGTCTACCTTGACCACGGATTGCCATCCCTGGTCGTTGACCACCGCCTCCACCAGCCCCTGATCTGCGTCGATGCCAAGGCTGCGGCTGAGACCTGGGTTACGCAGATCGCCATCGACCAGCAACGTCCTTGCGCCATTGTTCGCGAGCAGCCCTGCCAGGTTGGCCGCCACCGTCGACTTGCCCTCCCCCGGAAGCATCGAGACGACGCCTATCACCTTGCAGCCGGCGTCCTGCAGCACGACATCGGCGGCGATCTTCGTGTTGCGCAACGTTTCGGCAAACATCGAGGCAGGCGAATCGATCGCAATGCGCATGCGTGCCCGCCTTTCGGCGGCCGCCGAGACCTTGGTCGGAGGTTCCGCCGGAGCTCCATCCTTGACGTATTTGCCGTCCTTGGCCTTGCCCTTCTTGTCGTCGGACGCACCGATCAGCGGCAGGTAACCCAGGAACTTGACGCCAAGGCGCTGGCGAACGTCGTCGGCGGTCCGGAAAAAGCGCTCATTGAATTCGTTGAGCGCGCCGAATGCCGATCCCATCATCAGCCCCAGCACCAGCGAGAGGCCGAGCACCAGGGACGTCCGCGGGCTCGAGGGCCCGCGCGGCATGGTCGCCTCTGAGATCACGCGCACCTTGGCGATCGGAAACGACTGCTGCTGCGACGCCTCCTCGTAGCGGGACAGGAAAGTCTGGTAGAGCGTACTGAGGGCGGTCGACTGCTGTTCCAGTTCGCGCAGGCGCACCTGGGCCTGGTTGGCGTCCGAATTCTGGCCGGTGGCCTTTGCCACGCTGTCACGGAGCGCGGTCTCCCGCGACTGCGCCACCTCGTACTCGTTGCGATAGGTCTCCGACAGCTGGCTGAGCTCGCGGAACATCTGGTTGGCGAGATCCGCCTGTTCCTTGCGCAGCGCAACCGCCTGCGGATGGTCCGCGCTGAAGCCGGAGGAGATTTCCTGTTCGCGTTTCGACACGGTGGCGTAGCGCTTCTTCAGCTCCGAGATGACCGGGTTTCCCGGATCCTCCGCCGACAGGGTCGAGTTGCGCACGGCTGCTTCCGGCCCGCTCTCGACGATGATGCGATATTGTTCGTAGCGGGCGCGCGACTTTGCCGTATCCGCCTGGGCGAGGATGAGCTGGGCGTTCAGGTCGGAGAGCTGCTGCTCGGCGATCGTTTCGCCGCGTGCCGCGGTTAGGCCGTTTGCGGCGCGGAATTTCTCAACCTCGAGAGCCGCCGCCTGCGAGCTCGCGCGCAGTTCCTCGATACGGCCCTGGAGCCAGACGGCGGCCTTTTCGGTGGCGTCGAAGCTGGCGTCGAGCTGGTCCGAAACGAAGGCATCGGCATAGGCCTTGGTGATGGCCGCCGCCAGCTGCGGATCATTCGAGCGATAGGCGATGGAGATGACGTAGCTGCGGCCCAGGCGTTCGGCCATGACATTGGCCTGCAGGGTCTGCACGGCCTGCTCCTTGAGGGTCGCATCTGCCGCCGCCTTGCGCTGGGCCTCGGTCAGTTCCGGTCCGCCGGCGGCGATGTCCGGACGCGAGCGGAACATCTGGACGACACTGCGCGCATAACCGAACAGCCGCGACACCAGCGATTGCGGCGGCTGCATGAAGCTGGGGTTCTCGTCCAGCTTCTGCTTTTCTACCACGACCGCCGCCAGCCGCGCCGACTTGATGATCTCGATCTGGCTGAGGATGGCCGCGTCGGTCTGCATGTTGACCGGCGTCGCCGACACCTCGTCGACGATCTTGTTCATGCCCTCGTCGATGAGGACGCGGGTCATGGCGGTGAATGTCGGCGGCGTGGTCTGCAGGTAGACCAGCCCGAGGACGAGCCCAACCAGCGCGCCCATGCCGACCACCCTGGCCTGGCGCTTGGCCATGGCAAGCAGGCGCTCGAGGTCGATGAAGTCGCTCGCCTCCCCCGCTTCCTGGGAAGCAGGCGCAACACGGCCGTTGAAAGGGAAGCTGGCGTAGTTCATCTGCGTTCCAGTTCTTGCTTGAGCGTAACGTCGCTCGAAGGGTTCTGGGCGAAGCCGATTTCAGCCACGCATTCTCGTTGCAAGCGGGCGTGCCTGCGGCACTGCCAAAACGGAATCGAGGGCGGCCGCGCGCGGCCGCCCTCGACGATTGGCGAACTCAGGCGGCGGCGACGTGATCCTGCTCGGCGACCATCTCGCGGATCGCGTCGAGCACCGAGTCGCGGATGTCGGCCCGCTTCAGCGCAAAGGCCACGTTCGCCTGGATGAAGCCTTCCTTCGAGCCGCAATCGAACATGCGGCCCTGGAAGGGCCTCGCGAAGAAGGCCTGGCTGGCCGCAAGGCGCACCATGGCGTCGGTCAGCTGGATCTCGCCGCCGGCGCCGCGCGTCTGCGTGCCGAGCAGCTGGAATATCTCTGGCTGCAGGATGTAGCGGCCGTTGATGTAGTAGTTCGACGGCGCCTTGGCCGGAGCGGGCTTCTCGACCATCGCGGTCACCTCGAAACCGGCGACGACATCCGGTCCCTTGCCGACGATGCCGTATTTGTTCGTCTCGTTGGGATCGCATTGTTCGACCGCAATCACGTTGCCGCTGGTCTGCTCGTAGAGTTCCATGATCTCGGCAAGACAGCCGCGTTTTCCGAACGACACCATGTCGGGCAAGAGCAGTGCAAACGGCTCGTCGCCGATGATGTCGCGGGCGCACCAGACCGCATGGCCCAGCCCGTGGGGCGCCTGCTGGCGCGTAAAGCTGGTCGCGCCGGGCACGGGCAGCAGGCTTTCCAGCGACTTGATCTGCTCAACCTTTCCGGCCTGCTCGAGCGTACCGACCAGTTCGGGATGAAGGTCGAAATAGTCTTCGATGACCGCCTTGTTGCGGCCGGTCACAAAGACGATGTGCTCGATGCCGGCCTCGAGGGCCTCGTCGACCGCATATTGCACCACCGGTCTATCGACGACCGGGAGCATCTCCTTCGGCATCGACTTGGTGGCCGGGAGGAACCGCGTTCCGAGACCTGCAACAGGTATCACCGCCTTCCTGACTTTCTTCATCGTGCCTTTCCTATCGATCACTGTAGTCTCCTCGTCTTTCGTCTGGCCGTACGGAGAGGCAGTCGCCTCACCTGCCCGGCCGACCCGCGAACTGCTCCGCGACCCGCCGCAACCGTACCGCGATCGGCATCCGCAGATGGCGGATCGCCGACGGGTCGCGCAAAGCCGTCCGCATCGCCTTGAGCGGCGACCGCGACTTGATGTGCTGAACCAATGACAGGAATGTGGCAGCCCTACTCAGGCTTCGAGTGCGGCGCGTGAACGCTTGGCGCGCCTCTCCGTCGAGCCTGTTGACACGCTCGAAAACGGCATCGGCGCACTGCATCGCCTCGACATGGCGAAGCTCAAGAATCCGTGAAATCGAGCCGCTACGGATATGGTAGGCATAGCCTACGGCGGGTTCGACGACACATCGGCCGCCCATGGCGAGGGCGCTGGCCAGCAGGATGAAATCCTCGCCGATGCGCAGGTCTTCTTTATAGCGGAGATGGTTGTCGTCCAGATATCCTCGCAAGAATATCGGCTTCATGTAACCAAAATTGAACGTACCTTCGAACAGCAGGTTACCATCGATGTAACGGGCCAAGGTGAGTTCCGGGAGCTGTTCGAGCTGTCCTGGGACGAACATCGTATCGGGGGCGGTGCCGTCCTCTCGAATCACCACGAGATTGTCGACGGCCATGGCGGCATCTTCGGCCTCGGCGCGCGATATCATCGTCGCGAGCCTGTCCGGCAGCACCGAATCGTCGGAATCGAGCACCGCCACCCAGCGCCCGCGGGCCGCGTCGAGCCCGGCGTTCCTGGCCGCGCCGGGGCCGCCGTTGCGCCCGAGCGGCACGACGCGCACGCGATTGTCGGCATAGGATTGCGCCACCGCCAGCGTCCCATCCGACGAGCAATCGTCCACCACGATCACCTCGACCGAAACGCCCCTCTGGGCCAGCGCGCTGTCCACGGCGCGGGCGAGCGTGGGTTCCGCGTTGTAGGCCGCGATGACGAAGCTGACGTCAGGCCGCACGCTGGCCTCCCTCGTCGCCATAGAGGCGGATTTCGCGCATGCCGATGAGCCCGCTCAGCACGCCGACATGCATGATGCCCCTCAGCAGGCTCCGGTTGCGGCCAACCGGCCGAAAGACGCCGAGGCCGGCCGCGGCGAAACAATAGCCGGCCTTGGCCGAAGCGAGGGCAAACGCCGGGACCAGGCCCATGCCGGAGGTCTTCGACCCCAGCAACCTGCCGTGCGTCTGCCCGACGCGGAAGCGGCGCTTGGTGAGCCAGCCGAAGGTCGCACGCGTTGCGGGTACGGGCTCCTCCACCCATGCATCCTCGGCATAGGCGATGCCACCTCCGGCCTCGAAGACCTGGCCGAAGAATTCGGTATCCTCGCCGCCCGTCTGGCCGCGCGCCAGGCTGAAGCGCCGGCCGGCGATGCTTTCGGCCGCCATCCTGAGCAAGACGTTGCAGGTGTAGCCGGTGCGGATCTCTCCGGCGACCAAGACCGGGTAGGTCGAGTGGAAGTCGCCCAGCCGCATCCAGCTCGGCGCAGTCGAACTGTAGCGTGCCCGGACCGGCCCGAGCACGACATCGGCGGAGGTTTTCTCCGCAGTCTCGGCCAGACGCCCGAGCCATTGGCTCGTCGCCTTCTCGTCATCGTCGATGAAGGCGATAAAGTCGGCGGAACTCGCCTCCAGACAGGCGTTGCGCGCGATCGAGATGTTGCGCGCCGGACAGTGGACATAGCTGATCGGCAGCGCCAACTGAGCGGCAAGATCGTCCACCAATGCGCGTGCGCTGGGCCTGTCGTCGTTGTCTGCGACGATCACGCCGATCCGGTAGCCCGCCGGCATTTCCATGGCGGCAAGCGAGCGCAACGTCTCTGCGAGGGCCGGTCGCCGGAAGGTGCAGACGCAGATGTCTATGCTGGCGGCAATCATCATGCGGCCCTGCTTCTCGTTCCGGCGCTGAGCAGCTGCAGCCAGAATCCCAGCGACCAGGCGAAATGCATGACCATTGCCGAAATGCCGGCCAGAGCCCGCTTGGGGGCCCCAGTGCGAAGACCAAGCATGACGCCATAGCCGAGGCAGGTGGCCGCCCACAGCATAAGCGGTGCGGCAAAGACCGCGTGCAGCGGCGCAAGCAGCGCCAGCGAAGCCGCAGGCGCCACCATCAACGGCGCCAATTGCCTGAGCTTGGGCGCGACCCGGTGCTTGAGCACGTTCTTGGCGCGGCCGCGCCCATAGCCGAAATACTGGCGATAGAGGCCGACGAGCGAGTTGCGCGGATAGTAGGTCATGCGCGTCCGGCCGCTCATCCAGATCTTGCAGCCGGCCTGGCGCAGGCGATGGTCGAACTCGGCGTCCTCGTTGTGGCTGAAGCTCTCATCGTACCCGCCTAGGTCCCGGAACGCGCTCACGCGCATCAGGGCGTGGTGGCCGTGATCGACCCACTCGCCCGACGAACGATGCCGGTGCTTCGAGCCGCCGGTGCCAAGCCTGGAATTCTGCGCGGCTGCGGCGGCCTGCTGCACCAGACCGGTGCCCTTGGTGAGCATCGAGACGACCACGGAATCGGCCCCCGTCTCACGGGCTTCCTCGATGAGGCAATCGCAATAGTCGTCGGGGTAGCCGCCATGCGCGTCGATGCGGATCAGATAGTCGACGCCGTCGCCGAAGCGCTCGACGGCGAGGTTGAGCGCAGCGCTCTGGATCCGCCTGGCATTGTCGATCATCACCACATTGGCATCTTCCAGCGCAGCCCTGCCAACGATGGCGCGGGTCGCATCGCGGCTGCCGCCGTCGGCGACGACGATGAACGCGCCGAGGCGATCCGCGGCCGGCCGAAGCTGGTCGAGCAGGGCGCCGATGTGGCGCTCCTCGTTGAGGCAAGGGATGACAATGATGCAGGAAGGGTTTTCAGGCATGCGTCGCTATGGAGATTGTTTCGTTTCAGGCGGCGATGGCGCCGGCCTCGCCGGCCCGTGAATCGCAGGCGACGCGTTCAAGCATCGCAACCAGCGCGCGGCAATCGGAGCGGTCACAGCTCCAGGTCTTCGGATCGCGGGCAAGCACGCCGCGACGCAAGATCTCGTAACGCTCCGGAGTGACGTCCTGGAGCGCTTCGGCGAGAACCTCGACCGTGGGTTTGCGGAGGATCACTCCGACGCCCTGCCGGTCCAGGAAGTTGGCGGTCTCGGTTTCCGCCATGGCTATCGGCACCGCGCCGAAGCGGCAGCCTTCATACAGCCGGTTGGGCAGTAGCCACTTCGAGTTCTGACCATCCTCGAAGAAGTCGATCGCCCAGGAGAAATGCACCTGCCCGTAGATGCCGGCCATGTCCTCCGGGTTTCGATAGGCACCCATAAACTGCAAATGGGGCTCGGATGCGACGAAACCGTGGAAGTCCGGGAACTCGGTGAGCGACGGCCGGCCACGCATGACCACTTCGAAGCGGCCTTGGCTGGCGCGGGTGAAGTCCGCCAGCAGTTCGAGCGAGCGACGGCAGCGCAAAGCGCCGAACCAGCCGATGCGCCAGGGCGGGCCTGCAACAATGGAGTCTAAAGCCGGCGGGACTGCATCCGAGGCAAGGTCCAGCAGCTTGTTCTCGACGAGCGCGACGGGGGCGTCGATCTGGCCGAACCTCTGAAAGTATTGCCTTACGAAGGCCGGCGAACTGGTCAGCAGAAGCTTCACATTGCGGCCAAGCATGCGCTCGACGCGGCGAAGGCCGATGCCGACCAGGTCTTCCCGCAGCACCAGCCGATGTATATCCAGGCACTCGTAGACGATGGCAGCGCGCGAGCCGAGCGCAGTTCGCGCCCGCTGCGCCAGCGCCAGCATCTCCAGATTGCGCGCCATGACGATGTCGGGGACCGGCACGCCTTTCAGCGACGCGGAAATGCTCGCGGCGGCCTTGGCCACCGCGCCGAGCCGTTGCGCGAAGCGGCCATCACGGGTCGGTCCGAGGTCGACGGGCTTCAGGCCCTCGACGTCTTCGACCGGTTCCGCGGTCCGGCGAAAGCCGGCCAATGTAAGACGTGCGCCTCCGGCCTTGAGCATGATGACCCGACGGCGAACAGCTGGATCGGATACGTCATGCACGAGGTACAGAACATGCAGCATGAATCCACGCTCGCAGTTTGGCCCACCCGCGGGGAAAGCTAGAGGACGATTTGCTGCGTCGCAACAATTATTGACCGGCAGCCACTCAACTCTTGTTGCGCCGCAAAATAGCCCGTTTAGTCTGGCCTTGTCCCAGCGTCCGGATGGAAACGAGGAGGCGAGCCTGCATGAAGAAAGTCATCGTCGAGAACACGGTCTGCCTGAACACCGGAGACGCCGCGATCCTGCTCGCCATCAGGCATATTCTGAAGTCGGCCTATGACGGCGAGCTTCGATTCCAGGTTTTCGACAGCCAGCCCGAGGTGGCCTCGCGGCTCTATCCGAAGCGGGACTATCCCGACATCGAGATCCGCAAGCTCCTGTCCGAATCGATCTTCAAATACCCCTATGACGACAACCGGCTGAAGAACCTCGCCAAGCCGATCTACAACAGACTGGCACTGAGCGCATTGCGGCACTACGGCAAGAGCCGCGCGCTCGACGAGACCATGTTCGGTGCCGAGGACCGTCGCAGCCTCGACATGTATCGCGAGGCCGACCTGGTCATCACCACCGGCGGCACCTACCTGGTCGAGAACTATAATCTGGAACGGCGTCTCAACCAGTTCCGGATCGATGCGCTGTTCGGCAAGGACCCAGTCTTTTTCACCCAGTCGCTCGGGCCATTCGACAAGGACTACAATCGCCGCGAACTGAAGCCCGTGTTCGCCCGCAGCCCATTGATCCTGCTTCGCGACGAGCGTTCGCGCCAGCACCTGCGCGATCTGGTCGACGATCCCGACAAGTGCCATGTCGTGGCCGACTCGGTGTTCGCGCTCGCCGACAAGAAGCGCATCGAGGCTATACTCTCGTCCGGCGAAGCTCCCGTGCCGACCGGTCGCGTCGGCATCTCGGTGCGTCATTGGAACTACGTCAACGACGGCGCAGACGGGATGGGTCGCTACATGGATTCCGTCCGCGAAGTCGCCACCAGGCTGGTACGCGATCACGGCAAGCAGGTGACCTTCGTTTCCACCTGCCAGGGCGTGCCGGAATACGCCCACGACGATTCGAAGACCGCGCGCGCGATCGTCTCGGGGCTTGCTCCCGAGATCGCCCAGCATGTGACCGTCGATCCCTCCTTCCATACGCCCGAACAGTTGATGGAACTGGTCAAGGGCTTCGACTTCGTGGTGGCGACACGCATGCACATGATGATCATGTCGCTGTGCGTCGGCGTCCCGGTGCTGCCGATCGCCTACGAATTCAAGACCAAGGAACTGGCCAAGCGGGTCGGCGTGGCCGACCTCCTGCTCGACATCGACACCGTCACGCCGGACAAGGCTGGCGACAAGCTGACCGCCTTCCTGGCCGACCTCCAAGGTTATCAGCGCACGACGCTCAAGGCAGTGCTCGAGGAGCATGCCTCGGCGATGTCGGCGGCGGATCTTCTCCGGCCCCTGCTTGCTGATCCATCAGCGGATGTTGCGGGCGATGGTCTTCCAGGCCTCGGCAAGGGCGCGACGGGACTGCGGCACGGCGAGCATGAAGATCAGCGCCACCGCGTAGCTTAGGATCGCCGCGGAAGCGGCCGCTACGATGTTGGACTGAGCGACCAGCGTTTCCGGCAGATAGCCGTAGCCGATCCAGGCCACGGCCGCGGCCACGATGAGCAGCGCCTGGACCATCAGGAAATCGATCGACGACACCGGCCCGACGCGCTGCATCAGCACGGCTAGGACCGGCAGCCGCAGCACATAGCCGCTGATCGCATAGGCGGCGGCAACGCCGACCGCGCCCCATTTCAGGCCGACGACGAAGGACAGCACCGTCGTCAGCGCCGAATAGATGCCCCACCGGAACATCGTCCTGGTCTTGCCCTGGCAGATGAATATCCAGCCGGTCGTGCTGGACACAGGCTGCATGAGGCCGGCGATCCCGAGCCAGGCAAAGATGGGCGCCACCGGCAGCCAGCGCTCGCCGAAGAGGATCGACACGACCGGCTCGGCGGCGATGGTGAGCGCGGCGATGCCTGGAACGGTGATCGCGGCAAGCAGCCAGTTGGTCCTGAGGTAGAGGTTGCGGAAACGCGGCTTGTCGTCCTGTATGCGGCTGAGCAGCGGCACCATCAGCCGCGAGAGCGGCTGGTTGATGTTCTGCAACGGGAACAGCAGAAGCTTGTAGGCGCGGTCGTAGTAGCCGAGTTCGATCGGTCCCGAGAACTTGCCGATCAGGATGTTGTCGAGGTTGCGCGAGAAGAAGTTGACCAGGTTGAACCCCGTGAGGTTCGCCCCGAAGGACAGGATCTCGCGATCGACCTTTACGTCGGGCCTGCCCGGCTGCCACCGCGTCGCCCACCAGGCGCCGAGCAGGGTAACCAAGGTCCCGACCGCCGGCCCGATGACCAGCGACCAGTAACCGAGCCCGGCATAGGCCGCCGCTACGGCGGCAACCAGGCTCGCGGCGGCGGTCAGCACGTCATTGATCGCCAGTTGGCCGAACTGCAAGTGGCGGTTCATGAGCGCAAGCGGCAGGGCAGCAAGGCTGCCGAACAGCAGCGGCAGGGCCGCAGCCAGCGTGATCCCGGTCATCCTCGCATCGCCGTAGAAGGCGGAAACCGCAGGCGACAGGGCTGCCACGGCAGCTGTGCAGAAGAGCCCGGCAAGGGCGCTGATCCAGAACACCCGGTTGAGCTGCGCCTGGTCGATCTGCGGTCGCTGGATGACCGCCTGTTGCAACCCCAGATTCTGGAACAGTCCGACAAAGGCGACGATGGGGCCGACCGAAGCGACGAGGCCGAAATCCTCCGGCACGAGCAGCCGCGCCAGGATGACCACCGACAGCAGCTGGATGACCATCTTGGCGGCCTGGGCGCCGGCAGTGAACACGCCACCGCGCAACGCGATGCGTCCGAGTGGCTGGGGCTCGGCGGTCATGCAGTTGCCCTCGTTTCGACCAGCCGAACCAGCGTGTCGGCGAACGCGTCGTTGAGCCGCGTGGAATTGAATTCGTCTTCCACCTTCCGCCGTGCCGCCACGGCGAGCCCTTCGCAGTCCTCGGGATTGTCGGCGGCCCAGATCAGCTTTTCAGCGAGCGCCGCCACGTCGCGCTCGGGGGCCAGCAGGCCGCTGACGCCGTCCTCGACCAGTTCGGGAATGCCCGAATGGAAGGTGCTGACGACGGTCAGCCCTGCCGCCATGGCCTCCATCAGCGCCACCGGAATGCCCTCGAGGTCACCGTCGCCTGCCTTGACGCTGGGAAGCAGGAAGACATGCGCCTCGCCGAGCCGTCGCCTGACCTCCGAATGCGGAAGGGGTCCGAGGAAGTCGACACGCGAGGCGACCCCCAACCTCGCTGCAAGTTCCTTCATGTCGCTGAGGAGTTCGCCCCCGCCGACGACGGTATAGGTCCATTCCAAATTCGGACGCCGCGACCAGACATGCGACAGCGCGCGGAGCGCGTATTCGATGCCCTTTTTCTCAGTCAGCCGGCAGACCGAAATCAGCGCCAGCGTGTCGATCCGCGCTGTCGGCCGGAACGCGATCTCCTCGGTTTTCACGCCCATGTGGTGCACGACGGCCGTTTCTGGCCTGGCGCCTGCGCCGATCAGCGCGTCGCGGAAGAAGCCGTTGACCGGCATCTGCAACGCCCCCTGCTCGAAAACGGCGCGGTAGCGCGACAGCGTGCCATCATGCATGGGCGCGCCCACGTCGTGGCCGTGGAATACCGTCACCAGCGGCGCCGAAATGCGCCGCCGATTCATCGCCCTGGCGACCCGCAGGCCGTTGTTGCCGAAATGGGCGACGATGACGTCGTATTTCTCGAGCTTGCCGGCGAGAGCGATGTCGAGCGCGGTCGACGCCTTGTCCCACAGCCGGCCGGACCAGTTGCGCATATGGGGACGCAGTGGCGCAAGCGGGCCCCACCACCTCGCCGCGCCGGCGGGCAGGTTGCGCCAACGAGCCTCGTCGATGTTCGGTTCCCGACCGAAGGTCGTCTGGTTGCAGACGACCCCGACCTCCATTCCTCGGTCGAGGCATCCCGATATCTGGTCGAGGACGAAAGTCTCGGAAAGAGAGGGGAACTTGTCGACTACGAAACAGACCTTCATCGCTTCGCGCCCTTGGAAATCGATCGGCAAACGAGCGTGCCTAGGCCGCGGCCCGGTCGAGGCGCTGTGCCGCGGCCTTCTCGAGCACGGCCATGAAGGTGGCGAACTGTGCGTCGGGCTCGAGTTGGGGGCGTCGGGAGAATTCGCGCGCCGCTTCGGACAGCCGCTCATATTCGACCTGGTCGTCCCACAGCAGCCGTACCCCCGCGACCCAAAGGTCGAGCGGTGCATCGTAGTCGAGCACGATGCCGCCGCTGCCGATGGCCTCGGGCAGGCCGCCGCGCCGCGAACCGACGACCGGGATGCCGCTGCAATGCGCCTCCGAGGCCACGCGACCCCAGGCCTCCTCCCATTTGCTCGGCGCAAGCAGGACCTTGGTGCGGCCGTAGACCGTCTTCATGTCGTTGGTTCGGCTTTCGAGCCTGACATTGCCGAGCGGCGCGATCGTTTCCTCGATGCGCGCGCGGTGATCGTCGGCCAGCTTCCAGCTCTCGACGAACAGGAAGGGAATGTCGCGACAGCGCTCCGCGATCCTGACGGCAAGTTCGAAGCCCTTCTCATTGTAGGGGTTGATCAGGGTGACGTACTGGCCGCTCGTCGTGGTGGCATAGTGCGCCGGATTGATGGTCGGCGGGATGACCGTCGATTCGATGCCGAACTTGTCCTTGTAGGTGCGGGCCGTGAACTCCGAATTGGCGATGTAGTGCGCCGAACGCAGTTCCCTGAGATCGCCGGCGAGTTCGTGGAATTCGACGTTCCTCAGATAGACGACCAGTGGCACGCCCTGCGCTTCGAGCGCTTTCCCGATCGGCACCGACTTATGGCACTGGACCACCGCGACGTCCGGCCCGAGCTTGTCGACGGCGAAATCCGCGGCCTCCCACGGGAACCAGGCGCGCACGACGGGGTAGCCGGGGAAGCAGTCGATCACGGCGCGCTGCCCCAGCAGCTTCATCTTCGCCCGCGCCTTGAGGCCGAACATGCCGTCGCCGAACAATGCGGCAAGCACCGAGGCCTCGTGGCCATGGGCACGCAGCTGCTCGACCAGGTGATGGGTGCTCGACTGCACCCCGCCGCTGAATTCGGGCGTGTAGCCGTTGCCGCCGGCGAAAAGTACCTTCATGCGCTAGCTCCGGTTGGTTTCGTCACGCGGCCTGCCTGCCGATGCTGAAATATTGCAGGCCGTGGCGGGCCACGATCCTCGGATCGAACAGGTTGCGGCCGTCGAAGATGACCGGCGTGGTGAGCGAGTTGCGGACGACGTCGAAGGCAGGCGCGCGGAAGTTCTTCCATTCCGTGGCGATCAGCAGGCCATCGGCTCCACGCAGGGCCGCCTCCTTGGTGCCGCACAGAAGCAGGTCATCGCGCTGGCCGTAGATCGACTGGCACTCCTGCATTGCCTCCGGATCGTAGGCCTGCACCTTGGCGCCAGCCTTCCACAAGGCCTCCATCAACGTCCGCGAAGGTGCCTCGCGCATGTCGTCCGTATTCGGCTTGAAGGCCAGCCCCCAAAGCGCAAAGGTCTTGCCGGCGAGGTCGCCCTTGAAGAAGCTCATGACCTTGTCGAACAACACCGACTTCTGAGCGTTGTTGCGGTCTTCGACCGATTTCAGCAGCGTGGCGTCGAAGCCGACGTCCTCGGCCGTGCGGATCAACGCGCGAACGTCCTTGGGGAAGCACGAGCCGCCATAGCCCAGCCCCGGATAGATAAAGTGGTAGCCAATGCGCGGATCGGAGCCGATGCCCTTGCGGACCTCCTCTACGTCGGCCCCCAGCAGTTCGGCGAGGTTCGCCATTTCGTTCATGAAGCTGATCTTGGTGGCCAGCATGCAGTTGGCCGCATATTTGGTGAACTCCGCAGAGCGGACGTCCATCACGATCATCTTCTCGTGGTTGCGATTGAATGGCGCGTAGAGCTCGCGCATCACCATTTCCGACTCTTCGCTGCCGGTGCCTACGATGATGCGATCAGGCTTCATGCAGTCGGCGACGGCCGATCCTTCCTTGAGGAATTCGGGATTGGAGACAACGTCGAAGGTGAGGTCTTCGCGGCCGCGCGCCTTCAAGGCCTGAGCCATCGTTGCCCTGACGCGGTCGGCGGTGCCGACTGGCACGGTCGACTTGCCAACGACGATTTTCGGCCCCTGCATCTCTCGGCCGATCGCCTCGGCGACCGAGAGCACGTATTTTAGGTCGGCGGACCCGTCCTCGCCCTGTGGCGTTCCGACGGCAATCATCTGGATTTCGCCGTGGTTCACCGCAGCCGCGGCGTCGGTGGTGAAGACGATCCGGCCTTCTGCGTGGTTTTCTCGCACGAGAGCCTCGAGCCCCGGCTCGAAGATTGGAATGAAGCCCTGGTTCAGCCGCTCGACCTTAGCCGCATCGATGTCGACGCAAACCACGTCGTGGCCGACCTCGGCGAGCACGGCCGCCTGCACGAGGCCGACATAGCCAATTCCAAAGACCGTCAATTTCATAAATTCAATCCCGTTGATGCTGGCCGGCCCAATGGCGGTCGGCCCCTTCGTTTCGCAAGTGGATCACTGCAGCTTGCAGGCCACCGATTCCTCAAATTGGCACGGTTCGCCCAGCGCCGTGAAGGCCAGCCGGTCCACCGACATGGTCACCACCCTGCCCGGGTCGGCGAACGGTCCCATCCATTCGCCGAGGGTATCGCTGCCCCACAGGCTGAAGAAGATCTTCTGCGCATTGCTCGGCAGCGGCGTCGCCCCTGTCGCCTCATGCACCAGTTGGCCGTCGACATACCAGCGCAGCCGCTCCTTCTCCCAGACGAAGGCATAGTCATGGAAGCCCTTGTCGGCGCCGCCCGGCACGTCGACCAGCTTCTCGTTGTAGGGCTTGCCGCCGACATAGGTATTGACCTGGACCTTGGAGGGATCCTTGGTCAGGACCTCGAAGTCGATCTCGTCGTGCGGCTGCTTGTCGACCGGACCGATATAGGTGAAGAACGCCGCATTGAGCCCGGACCCGGTATCGGTTTTCACCCGCGCTTCGTAGACGCCGTAGCTGAAGCGCTCCCTGGTCTGGACCTCTCCGCAGGAATATTGGCGTTCCTTGTAAGGCTTCTTCTCGAAGCTGAGATTCAGCATCCCTCCGGAAACCTTGACCTGGCTCTTCGACCAGGTGCAGTTCTGGTGCTTGCCGTTGTTCCAGCCGTCGGAAACGAACCAGCGCGAGCCGCTGAGACCATCGAAATTGTCGACGAAGGACTTGCCGGTGGCATCCTGAGCCTGCGCGCCCGACGTTGCTGTCAGCATGCCGGCGAGTGTCGCACAAGCGGCAACTGCACCAAGGCGGCCGATCGAGAGGGATTTGACAGCTTCCATTGCCAGTTCATCCTTGTCCTGCTTGCGCCTCCCGCCCGAGAATCGCATTCGAACTTCCGGCCGAAGGGCTGATCCCTCGGCCAGCAAAATCTCCTCCATCCTCCCTTGGTGACTGTGCCGCCTATGGCCGGCGCTATATGTTTCCGCCTGCCGGTTTGGTCGCCAACTCCTCGTCGGTGCCGCGACCATCGACGACAAACGTGTCCACCAAATGACGAAGCCGGTCGATGAACGCCGCCTGGGCCTCAAGGGCGTCGATGCGGCGGCGGCATCCCTTTATCGACTTGGTCATCTGGTCCATCTCCGCGATGCGCTGCGGAGATGCCGCATCGTTGTCGACCGCTTCCGCCAGAAAGGCGGCGTTGGCCGAAACGCTTTCATAGCGGTTTCTGATCCCGGTGCCTTCCGAGTCGATCTCGGCGGCAAGTCGCACCAGAATCTGCGAAAGTTGCTCGAAGCGCACCTTGTCGGTTTCCCGATCGCGGTCGGGGCTGCGGGTCTTGAAGCCGAAGATCGCGGCCATGCTAGGTACTCCGTGCCGATTCCGAGGCCATCATGAAGCTCCGGCATTGTCGCCGGCAAGCACCTTGCCAGACAGGAGGTAGCGTTTTCGAAGCGCGCCTTCCGGCCGGGAAGGTGCCAAGTATCGACGCAGCGGCTCGAGCTTGTCCATCGCCACGCCGCGCGCGACGCCGAGAAAATTCGCTGGCGAGGCCAAGCCGAAGGCGAGCGCGGCACCGGCACCTTTTGCAGCCTTCACGTCGAGAAAGTGCCGCAGGCGGTACTTGTCCCGGACATGCCGTTCATGCCGTCGCAGCCATGCCTTGGCCTCGTTCGCAATCCCAGGCACCGCCAGAAGCGACAGGTCCGCGTCCGCCAACCGCCGCAGATCTTCGGTACGATGCTGGCCGCTGAGCGAATCGCGCCGCACCATCGCGCCGTAGCCGCACGAGCGGATCAGCTTGAAGCGGGCGCCGGCGAGCATCGCCCGGGCGTAGAGAGCATAGTCCTCGCCGAGCCGCAGTGCCTCGTCATAGTCCAGGCCATGCCGTTCAAGGAAAGCGCGCCGCATCACCGGCTTCAGGAAACCGAGCTCGCCGCGCTGCGCGCCGCGGCGCGAAATGTTGCCCTCGATGAACTGCGCGAAACCCAGGAAGCTGGGCTCGGCGGCGAAATGCTTCACGTCCCCCGATAGGACCTCGCACGCAGAGCCACCCTGGATGAAGACGATGTTGTCGGCGGCCAGATCCCAGTCGGAGCTGGTGACGAGGTTTCTGAATCTTCCCGGCAGGAAGAAATCGTCGGCATCGAGGATGCTGACGAGCGGCGCCCGCGAATGGCGTATCGCTGCGTTGCGGGCGAAGGACGGCCCACGATTGACGTCGAAGCGAAGCACCGTCAGCCGGTGGCTACCGTCGTCGGCGCCGCGCGCGACGGCCTCCGTCGCGTCCGAAGAGGCGTCGTCGACCACCACCACCTCGGCCACCTCGGGCTCGCGCAGAGCCGAGGCAATCGCAGTAGCAATCGTGTCCGCCGCATTGCGTGCGGCAATGATGACGCAGACGTTGGTTCCGTTCACGCCGGCTACCTTTCCGTCATTTCCCACCGTCGCAAGAGCTATATTGCAGGTGCGAACAAGGGAACCCCAATTTTTGTTACGGCGGTTCATCTTCGAGTTCGGAAAGCACTCGACAACCGCCCTCGTCGCGCCTTTCAAGCACGGATATAGTTTATCGATGTCACCAGATATCGGGCCGTCACCAAGTCATCTTCGCTCGTCGATGCCCGCTTTGGCTACCAAACGGCCGACTACGAAGGCGAGTGACTACCTGCCCGTCAGTGCGAGCTGCCCTTCGGCGTGAGGTCGTCTCCCGGCACCACGGAGGCAGTTCCCGCTGAGGGCTTGCCCGCATCCTTGGCCTGGGCGGGCTTGGGCGCGCCGCGCAGGACCATTGCGAGGACGACCAGGAAGTATCCTACTTGAAGAATCACTGCGCAGATGACGCCGCGTAACAGAATCATGCCCCAGCTGGCAGCATCCAGGTATGACCAGATCGACACGATGATGATCACGATCACCATGCCGAATACGAACTTTGGCAATGTCATGCCGTTGCCCGTGAGGTTCGAGGCATCGGCGCTGAATTCATCACCATGTTGCTTGCAACTCCCCTAGCCCCGGCAAGCTTCCGCCAGCCTGTGTCCGTCGCATATATTTATGCGTCAACGATCTGGCCGCCACTCAATCGCAAGAACGCGCCCCTACTATATTGGCCGCTCCATCTGCCAGCAAGCCAAACACCCCTTCGGCCCGAATCCGCATAATGTTGCGCCGCACTATTTGCCGTCCCGTCTGCTGAAAATTCCTGTCTTCCAAAGCCGGCTTCGCCCAGAAGAATCTTCACCACTCAATCGCCATTCGTAACATTTTTTGTTTTTCTATGAACAATCCGGCGCCTTCGGCTAAATATCTCGTATATATTCTTAAAATCCTGGCATGTTGGTTTCCATATAAGACGGATACGAAATATTATATTCTTGGCCACAAAACTGTCACATTGCGCATTCTGTGTGCACACCATGGCCAACCAATCGTCATTGATTAGCGCTATTGTTTCAAGCGCCAAGAAATCGTGTGTTGCGACGCAACATGGCGTTGGTAACGTCGCCCGCGGCAATTCATGGCCAACTGGAGTTGCAGCATGAGGGAAACAGCCAAGTCGACCAGCTTGGACCTCCAATATATAGACGCGGAGACAGCGCCTCCCCTGGGGGGCGCCATCAAACGCGCATTCGACATCGCCTGCGCCGCAGCTGCGATCATCGTCCTCAGCCCGCTGTTCCTACTAATAGCGCTGCTGGTGAAAGTCTCGGACGGCGGGCCGGTCCTTTACGGCCACCGCCGCGTCGGGCGAGGCGGAAGCGTCTTCCCCTGCCTGAAGTTCCGGACCATGGTGACGGACGGGGACGCGGTGCTCGCGGCGCACTTTCGCGATAACCCGGACGCCAAGAGCGAATGGGAAGCGACCCGCAAGCTGAAGGACGACCCGCGCGTCACGCGGGTCGGAACGGTGCTGCGCAAGCTGAGCCTCGACGAGCTGCCGCAGCTCATCAACATCCTGCTCGGCGACATGAGCATCGTGGGGCCGAGGCCCGTGGTACGCGACGAACTCGAATATTACGGCAAGGCCGCCGTCTTCTACCTGAAGTCCCGGCCCGGCCTCACCGGCCTGTGGCAGGTCAGCGGCCGCAATGACGTGTCATACGACAGCCGGGTGGCGTTCGATCGCCACTATGTGGAGAACTGGTCGCTGGTCCAGGACATCCGCATCATCCTGAAGACGGTTCCGGCCGTCTGCCTGTCACGCGGCAGCTACTGAGCCGCGACGCTAGAAGTCGTGCCCTGGGTTGGGGGCTGGCACGGCATTTCCCACCCCGCCACGGTCCAGGCAACCGGGCAAAGGAACGGACGAACGACTTGATTTCGCACCACATGAACCGCCGCCGCTGCGCGGCGAAAGTCCCGGCTTGGCTCGGCGGCGTCCTCGCCGCAGCGCTGCTCGCCTCCCCTGCTCTCGCCGCGGAATACCTGCTTGGCAGTCAAGACAAGCTTACGATCCGCGTCGTCGAATGGCAGACGGTCGAGGGTGCGTTCCGTGACTGGTCCTCGGTCAGCGGCGACTACACGGTCGGGCCGACAGGCAACCTTTCGTTGCCGTTCGTCGGCGAAACGGCTGCCGCCGGCAAGACGACGGCCGAGATCGCCGAGACCATCGGCAAGACGCTGCAGGAAAAATTCGGCCTTCCCGACCGGCCCGAGGCATCGGTCGAGGTGGCACAGTTCCGCCCATTCTACATCTCCGGCGACATCCAGACGCCCGGCCAGTACGCCTACGCACCGGACCTCACCGTGCTCAAGGCGATCAGCATTGCCGGCGGCCTGCGCCGCGCCGCCGACGCCGGCGCCCGCATCGAGCGCGACGTCATCGCCGCCAGGGGCAGCTACGACGTGCTGACCGACGAGCAGCTACGGCTGCTGGTGACAAAGGCGCGGATCGAAGCCGAACTCGCCGGCAAGGCCGAGGTCGTCGCGCCCGAGGACATCGCGTCCAACCCTCTGGTGCCGGCGATGATCGCCGACGAAACGGCGATCATGACCGCCCGGCAGAAGAAGGTTTCGCTCAGGCTCGCAGCCCTCGACGACCTCAAGAAGCTGCTGCAGAGCGAGATCGAATCCCTCGGGCAGAAGTCGGAGACCCAGAAGCGCCAGGTCGAATTGGCCAAGAAGGAACTCAGTGGCATCGGGTCGCTCGCCCAGAAGGGCCTTGTCGTGAACACCCGCGTGCTTTCCACCGAGCGTTCCATTGCCGAGATGGAAGGCAAGATCCTCGACCTGGAAACCGCAGCGCTGCGCGCCAAGCAGGATATCAGCAAGGCGGAGCAGGACGCGATAGATCTCCGCAACGATACCGAGTCGGAGTTGGCGGTCGAGCGGCAGAAGGTGGTGGCAGAACTCAACGCCGTGACGCTCAAGGCCCGCATGCAAAAGGGCCTGATTTCCGAAGCGGTGGGCCTCGCGCCTGCCGCCGTGACGGCCGCAGGCGGCGAGCAGTCCATGTCCTATGTGCTGGTCCGCAACGAGGGCGGCAAGGCCAAGCAGGTCACCGCGGCGGAGGACACCCCCGTGCTGCCGGGCGACGTGGTGAAGGTGCAGCGCGTCGACGTGCCTGTGCGCTAGGCAAGATCCCGCGACGACCGGCGCCAGAGATGCGCATCAGAAAATCAATCCTCATCCGTCCGGGCGACAACACGCTCTACGGAGCTTTTGCGGTCGCCGTCTCGCTGTTCGTCTTCGCCTACTCCTTCCGCCTCGGCCAGGTTTCGATCCTCGCCTACTACGCGGTGTGGCTGCCGCTGATCCTGGTCGACTATCGCTTCACCCTCGACCGGCTCGTTCGCTCCCCGCAACTGCTGGCCTTTTCGCTTATCGCCTGCCTGTCCTACTTCTGGTCGGACGCGCCGGACGTAACCGCCCGCGCCGCGGTGCAATATCTGACGCATGTCGTCTGTGCGGTGATCGCCGCCCGCGTCATCGACGCACGCACGCTCGCCATCGGCGCGCTGGCGGGTATCGCGGTCGTCCTCGTCTATTCGATCCTGTTCGGCGGGTCGGTCTACGATGCCCTGGACGGAACCTACAGCTTCGTCGGCGCCTTCGGCTCCAAGAACCAGCTCGGCTTCTACGCCTCGCTGGGCATTGTCTTCGGCTGCTATTTCGCGCTCTTCCTGACACGCGGCCGCGCGGCTCGTCTCGGCGCATTCGGTGTTGTCGTGCTCTCGGCCGTGCTCCTGGTCTTGTCGCAGTCGGCAACGTCGATGCTGGCCACGCCGGCGGTCGTCGCCATGATCGTCGCGCTGGCCGGGCTGGACGCCTTTTCGCCTACCCACCGCAAGGTCTTCTTCGCCGCCGGAACGGCGATTGCGCTGGCCGCAACAATGGTCGCGCTGAACGCCGGTGCCGTCGACATGGTGCTTGGCGCCTTCGGCAAAGATTCGACCCTGACGGGCCGGACGTATCTTTGGCAGGAGGGCCTGAAGGCAGCCGCCTTCGCACCCTATCTCGGCGTGGGCTACCAGGCCTACTGGGTGCAGGGCTTTTCGGAGGCAGAGCGGCTGTGGAGCGAATTCTATATCGCCTCGCGCACCGGTTTCCACTTCCACAACACCTACATCGAAGCACTGGTCGAACTCGGCTATGTCGGGGCGGCGGCAATCGTCCTGCCGCTGCTCGCTATCCTGCGCCTCTGCATCCAGCGGCTGCTCGGCGAGCGTGACCGGACCGAAGCGCTGCTGCAGACGGGGCTGCTCGCGCTACTGGTGATCCGGTCCTTCTTCGAGGTCGACATCCTGCAGCCCTACGTCATCGGCTCGTTCCTTTTGTACTACTGCTGGGCGCGTGCGAAGGAGCCTGCGGCAAGGCCGAGGATTCCGGCCAGCCGTGGCACGGCACAAGACGAAGCACTAGCCGGAGAACTCTACGCCTGGAGACGGTAGCGACCCCCCTGTCCCCGAGCCGGCATAGCTCGAAGCCACCGGACGAGAGCCGGCGCGGTATTGCGCATTGATCCCGGGCGGACTTTGAACGATAGTTTCCCAGTGTTGTTGAGGACCGCTGGACTATGCGTACACGGGTCGCCAACCAGATCAGGAAACGCAAGGCAGTCGCGGCAGCGCTCGACCGCCAGAAGATATTCATCAGTTCCAGACGGTTCCGCGGCAACGGCCAGCCCATTTCGCGGGTCCTGGTCTCCGGCCAGTATTATGATGTCGGCGACGACCTGCTGGAGCGCCTCATGGCGGGAGCCACCCCAAAGGACCTGGAGCTCGAGAGGGTGCCGGACGACACCACGGGTCCGCGTTAGTTCGGGCCATGGCGGCTGAAAAGCTTCGCAGCTACCGGCAGAAACGAGACTTCTCGAAGACGAGCGAACCGCGCGGCCGCACGGAAGCGGCGCAAGGCAACCGTTTCGTCGTGCACAAGCATCACGCCACGGCCGATCACTACGATCTGCGTCTCGAACTCGACGGCGTGCTGAAAAGCTGGGCGGTGCCGCGCGGCCCCTCGCTCAACCCTGCCGACCGGCGGCTTGCCGTCGAGACCGAGGATCATCCGCTCGAATATGTCGACTTCGAAGGCCTGATCCCCGCGGGCGAGTATGGCGGCGGACCGATGATCGTCTGGGACACCGGCACCTGGGCGCCAATGGAAGAAGCCCACGCGGCACTGGAAAAGGGCGCCTTCAAGTTCCGGCTGTGGGGCGAGAAGCTGCGCGGCGGCTGGATGCTCGCCCGGCTCAAGCCGCGGCCCGACGAAGAGAAGCGCAACTGGCTGCTGATCAAGGAGCACGATCCCGCTGCCGATGCCGAGCTCGACATCCTCGCCGCGCGTCCGGAAAGCGTGAAATCGGGGCAGCTGATCGAAGAGTTGGCCCCGCCCCGCAAACCGCCGACCAGGCCCGAGGACCTGAAGCCCGAAGAGCTCGCCGGCGCGGTCCGTTCGGCTATGCCCGCCCGCATCGAGCCGCAGCTCGCGAGTGCGATCGAAAGTCCGGTCTCCAGCAAGGACTGGCTGCACGAGATCAAGCTCGACGGCTACCGGACCATGGCGCATGTCGCGGACGGCGCAACGAGGCTGATCACCCGCAGCGGGTTGGACTGGACCAAGCGCTACGGCACGCTGCCGATGGCCTTCCGCCGCCTGCCATGCAGCGAAGCCATCATCGACGGCGAGATCGTCGTCCTCGATGAGCGCGGCATCAGCCGCTTCGCCGCCCTTCAGGACGCGCTCGCGAGTGGCTATGACAGGCAACTGGTGTTCTATGCCTTCGATCTCCTCTACCTCAATGGCTGGGACCTGACGAAGGTCGAACTCGGCGAGCGCAAGGCGTTACTGGAAAAGCTGCTCGCCGGCCATGTGGATGCCCGCAGCGCCCTGCAATTCAGCGATCACGTTATCGGCGACGGCAAGGCGCTCTACGACAGCGTCACCGAGATGGGGCTCGAGGGCATCGTCTCCAAGCGTATGTCCGCCCACTATGTTTCCGGGCGCACGCACAGCTGGACGAAGACCAAGGCGCTGCAGCGCGGCGACTTCGTCATCGCCGGCTACACGACATCCGATGCGGCCGAGGGGCTGGCGGCGCTCGCGCTCGGCGAATGGGACGACGGCGAACTCCAATATCGCGGCAAGGTGGGAACCGGCTTCGACGCCGGGACGTTGGAAAGCTTGCTGCACCGGCTCGAAGGTCTCCGCGAGGGTGCTGCCAAGCTCGACGGAGCGCCGAAGGAGGTCATTCCGGTGCGGCCAGTGCTCAATGCCCGCATCCACTATGCAAACCGCACCACGGACAACGCATTGCGCCATGCCGTATTCAAGGGGCTGCGCGAGGCGGAGCTCACCGCTTCGCCGCAGGTCGGGCGCAAGCGGCTCATCACCGACGCCGACCTCGCGGCCATAACGATCACCAATCCGGAGCGGCGGATCCTCGGCAAATCAGGCCCGACCAAGCTCGACATCGCCGTCTACTATGCGGCGGTCGGCGATTTCATGCTGCCGCACATCCTGGGCCGGCCGGTGTCGCTGTTCCGCTGCCCGAGCGTAAAGGTGCAGGACTGCTTCTTCCAGCGCCACGCATTTTCCGGCATGCCGCCGACCATCGCTTCCTTCGACACCAGGAACTCCGACGACGAGACCAAGACCTACATCTCGGTCGAGGACGCCAAGGGCTACCTGGCGCTCGCCCAGTTCGGCGTGGTCGAGTTCCATACGTGGGGGGCACTGCGCAAGCACCTCGACAAGCCGGACAGGATCGTCTTCGACCTCGACCCCGGCGATGGCATCGCCTGGCGCGATGTGGTCGAGGCGGCCGTGCATGTGAAGGTCGAGCTCGAAAAGCTCGGCCTCGTCCCCTTTGCCAAGACTTCGGGAGGCCGAGGCATCCATGTCGTGGTGCCGCTCAAGCGCAAGCTCGGCTGGAAACAGGTGCACCAGGCGACGAGCTTCATCTCCTCGCAGATCGCCGCCACCGCACCCTCGACCTTCACCACCGTGATGGGCAAGGAGAACCGCAAGAAGCGCATCTTCATCGACTTCCACCGCAATGCCCGCAGTGCCACGGCGGCAGCACCCTATTCGCTGCGGGCGCGGACCGGGATGCCGGCCTCGACGCCGCTGAGCTGGAGCGATCTCGAGTCCATCGACGCTCCCGAGGATTTGAATTATTCTTCGCTGCCGGGTCTTCTGGCCAAGTCAGGCGATCCCTGGGCAGATATCGCAGGCCATGCCCGAGATATTCCGGCCTCGGTCAGTGCCAAGGACAAGTCTTGATCATGTAATCGCGTAGGAGACGAGAATGGCCCCCAGGGCGACTTGGAAAGGATACCTGAAGCTGAGCCTGGTGAGTTGCCCGGTTCGGCTCTACCCCGCCACCAGTTCGAGTGAGCGCATCAGCTTCAACCAGCTGCACAAGGACACTCACAACCGGATCAACATGAAACCCGTCGATCCGGAAATCGGGCTCGTCGATCGCTCCGACCTCGTCAAGGGATATGAATACGAGGACAAGAAGTACGTCATCATCGAGGAAGCCGACCTCGAAAGCGTGCGCATCGAGTCCAACCACACGATGAACATCGAGGCCTTCGTCGACGAGGACGACGTCGACGTCATCTACCAGGACTCGCCCTACTATCTCGCCCCCGACGGGGCAATGGCCGAAGAGACCTTCGTCGTGCTGCGCGAAGCCATGCGCAAGTCCGGCAAGCTCGCCATCGCACGGCTGGTGCTGTCGAGCCGCGAGAGGGTGGTGACCATCGGCTCGCGCGATAACGGCATGTTCGTCTGCACCTTGCGCAATCCGAGCGAGGTGCGGGGCACGGCCGAATATTTCGGCAACATTCCCGCCGGCAAGCCGGAGCCTGAAATGCTCCAACTCGCCGAGGCGCTGATCAAGCAGAAGCTCACCAAGTTCGATCCGAAGAACTACGAGGATCGCTACGAGATCGCCCTGATGAACATGATCAAGGAGAAGCTGAAGGGCCACAAGCCGATCATCGCGGCTGCACCCGAGCGCGGCAACGTCATCAACCTCATGGACGCGCTGAAGGCGAGCCTCGGCCAGTCGAAGCCACCGGCCAAGAGCAAGGGCAAGACAGAGGCTGCCGAGAAGCCCGCCGCCAAGCTGACGGCGGTCGCAGGCGGCAAGGCGAAGGCCAAGAAGTGACGGCGGCCGCTGGCCAGGTCTTCGGGCTCGTCGGCGCCCTAGCCGCATTTCCGCGTCGCCTCGCCGCGCGCGAGGTCGAGCGGCAGGGCGGCGAATTGCAACACGGCATGACGCGGCGCACGACCCATGTCGTGTTCGGGCGACGACTGATCGACAAGGCGAGCGAGGCCAAGCTCGAAGCGCGCCGCGACACGCAGCCGGCCGGCGTGATGCCACTCAGTGAAAACGGCTTCCTGCGCATGCTCGGGCTGCTCGGCGCGCCGGAACAGTCGAAAATGACCCGGCAATCCCTCATCGAGCAATCGAAGATCCCACCCCGTGCGCTCGACATGCTCTCACTGTTCGACGCTTTCGAGCATGACGCCGAGCCCTACTCGTTTCGCGACCTGATCCTGGCACGCAAATATGCCGGGCTGCTTGCTTCCGGCGCCGGCTGGAGCGCCATCGCGCGCTCTGTCCACCGTTCGGGCGCAATCGCCTCGTTGACTGCACTGTCCCTGCACGCGGATGGCCGGGACGCCATCTACGCTCGGCTCGGCGAAGGCCTCGCCGAGCTCGACGGCCAGGGACTGCTGCCGCTCGCCCGCAAGGAGGACGTCGAGGCGGACGAGCTGTTCGCCCTTGCCGAGGATGCCGAGGAGGACGGTCATTTCGCCGAGGCGGCGGCGCTTTACGGCCGCTGCCTCGCGGTCGATCCGGCCGACAGCGTGGCCGCCTTCAACCGCGCCAACTGCCTGCGCGCCGACGGCCTCGAGGCGGAAGCCGGGCAAGGCTACATGCGGGCGATCAAGCTCGACCCCAGGTTCGTCGAAGCCTGGTTCAATCTGGCAGGCCTGCTTGCCGCGCAGGGCAAGGCGGGCGCTGCCCGTCGCCATCTCCGGAAGGCGATCGCACTCGACCCTACCTATGCCGATGCCATGTTCAATCTCGCCAACCTGGAATACGAGGCGGACAATCTCCTCGAGGCGAGACGCTGGTGGTCAGCCTATCTCGTACTCGACGCCACCTCCGAATGGGCGCAGACCGCCGCCCGGGGCGTCCAGTATGCCGACCTTCATCTCAAGCAACGCACGGCAGGCTGAATGAGCATCGCATTCCTGTACGACGGCGCCGAGGATGCCCGAGCCACCATCCTGCTCGCGCACGGAGCGGGCGCGCCAATGGACTCCGCCTCCATGAACGCGTCCGCCACAGCCCTGGCGGGCATTGGCTTCCGCGTCGCCCGCTTCGAGTTCGGCTACATGGCGGCGCGACGCACGGAAGGCGCACGCAAGCCGCCGCCCCGCGCCGAGACGCTCAATCCCGAATATCGGGCGGCGGTGGAACAACTGGGCGCGAAAGGACCGCTCGTCATCGGCGGCAAGTCGATGGGCGGTCGTGTCGCCAGCATGGTCGCCGACGACCTTTTCGCGCGAGGCAGGATCGCCGGCCTGCTCTGCCTGGGCTACCCGTTCCATCCGCCGGCGAAGCCGGAGCAGCTCCGCACCAGGCATCTGGCCGAGCTACAGACGCCGACGCTGATCGTCCAGGGCACGCGCGACGAATTCGGTACGCACGACGAAGTACCGGGCTATGCGCTTTCCGACAGCATCGAGTTGCTCTGGCTGGAAGACGGCGACCACGACCTCAAGCCGCGCAAGGCGATCTCCGGCTTCTCCGCCGCCGATCACCTCAAGACCATGGCCGAGAAGGTCGCGGCATGGGCGGACGCCCTGTCGCGCTAGGGTGCCGGCGTGAAGATCGCGACCTTCAACATCAACAACGTCAACCGGCGGCTGCGGAACCTGCTCGACTGGCTGGGCGACGCGAAGCCGGATGTCGTCTGCCTTCAGGAACTCAAGGCATCCGATGCGGATTTCCCGAAAGCCGCCATCGAAGGCGCGGGTTACGGCGCGATCTGGCGCGGGCAGTCGACCTGGAACGGAGTGGCGATGCTTGCGCGCGGCACTGAGCCAATCGTGACCCGCTGGGATCTGCCAGGCGACGACGGCGATCGCCAGGCGCGCTACATCGAAGCGGCAGTCGAGGGCGTGCTGATCGCCTCGCTCTATGCCCCGAACGGCAATCCGCAGCCCGGTCCAAAATTCGACTACAAGCTCGCCTGGCACGAGCGGCTCAACGCCCATGCCCAGGGCCTCCTCGCTGCCGGGGTGCCGGTCGTCCTCGCCGGCGACTACAATGTCGCCCCTGAGCCGCGCGACGTGTACGAGACCCATTCCTACGACGACAATGCCCTGGTGCAGCCCGAAAGCCGCGCCAGTTTCCGCAGGTTGCTCGACCAGGGTTGGTCGGACGCCGTGCGCGAGGCCTTTCCGCAGGATGGGGTCTATACGTTCTGGGACTACCGCCGGAACCGGTGGCAACGCAATGCCGGCCTCAGGCTCGATCACCTGCTGCTCGATCGCCGGATGGCGAAACGTCTGCGGGGCGTCGGCATCGACCGCGACGTGCGCGGCCGCGACGATGCCAGCGATCACGCACCGGTGTGGGTGGAGATCAGCTGACCACCGGACAGCTTGTCATCTGGCTCGAGCGTCGCTGTAGCACTTGCATGACGGCGCGTGGCATGTGATCCGCTCCAAGCAAACATTCGGCAACGGGGAAAAAGTGGCGGTCCGGCAGATTGTGAAATTCCCTGATGCGCGGCTGCGCGCGGTGGCCGAACCCGTGGTCGCGTTCGACGACGGCTTGCGCGCTTTGGTCGACGATCTCATCGACACCATGCGGGCTGCGCCCGGGGTCGGCATCACCGCCCAGCATATCGGAGTTGCCAAACGGCTCGTCGTGCTCGAGTTGTCCCCGCAGGACGTGCGCATCTACGTCAATCCGAGCATCACCTGGGCGTCGCGGGAGAAAATCCGGCATATCGAGGGCAGCGTTTCGATGCCCGGCGTCGTCGACGAGATCGAGCGCCACGCCAGCGTCGAGATCGACTACCAGGACCTGCACGGCCGGCAGCAAACGGAAACGGCCGAGGGGTTCCTGGCCGTCTGCCACCAGCATGAGATCGACCAGTTGGACGGCATCTTCTGGATTCAGCGGCTTTCCAAGTTGAAGCGCGACCGCCTGATCAAGCGCTACGGGAAAACCGCCTGAAGGCCCTTGGCGTTGCGGCGACGAAATTTTCTCTGCTGCATTGCACAATGCCCGGATGCGCGCAAAATAGCGGGCGATGACCGCAAAGCCACTCGCCGTGCTCGTGATCGACGAAAACCGTATCCGCGCCTCGATCATCGAGGCCGGGCTGCGGGAAGCGGGCCATGAGGATGTGACGCTGGTCCACGACGTCGCCGGCATCGCCAGGCGCATCGCCGAGATCAATCCCGACGTCATCGTCATCGATCTCGAAAACCCCAACCGCGACATGCTGGAGAACATGTTCCAGCTTTCGCGCGCGGTGAAGCGGCCGATCGCCATGTTCGTCGACCGCTCCGACAGCGCCTCGATCGAGGCTGCGGTCGATGCGGGCGTTTCGGCCTATATCGTCGACGGCCTCAAGCGCGAGCGCGTCAAGCCGATCCTCGACATGGCGGTGAGCCGCTTCAATGCCTTTGCCCGGCTGACGCGCGAACTCGAGGAAGCGCGCAGCGAACTCGAGGACCGCAAGGTGATCGACCGCGCCAAGGGCATATTGATGAAGTCGCGCGGGCTCTCCGAGGCGGATGCCTATGCGCTGTTGCGCAAGACCGCGATGAACCAGAACCGCAAGATCGCCGAGATCGCGCTGAGCCTGGTCACCACGGCGGGACTGCTGGGAGACGACGCATGACCGACGCCCGCTTCGAGATCGCCGCCGGCTTCCTGCCGCTGCTCGACAGCGCGTTGCTCGTGGTCGCAAGGGAGAAAGGCTTTGCGGCGGCGGAGGGCATAGCGCTGAACCTCGTCCGCGAGACGTCGTGGGCCAATGTTCGCGACCGCCTCGCCGTCGGCCATTTCCAGGTTGCGCACATGCTGGCGCCTATGCCGATCGCCTGCAATCTCGGGCTGACGCCGCTGGCGGCCACGACCACCGTGCCAATGGCGCTGGGGCTCGGCGGCAATGCCGTTACCGTGTCGAATGCATTGTGGCAGAACATGGCGACGCATGGCGCCATCGGCGATCTCGCGCCGCGCGCTGCCGGCGACGCGCTTCGCGCTGTAGTGGCTGAAAGGCTGCGCGCCGGCCAACCGCCGCTGCGCTTCGCGGTCGTGCATCCGCATTCGGGGCATAATTACGAACTGCGCTACTGGCTGGCCGCCTGCGGCATCGACCCCGACCGTGAGGCCGAGATCGTGATCGTGCCGCCGCCGCTGATGGCGGATGCGCTCGGCTCGGGCGCGCTCGACGGTTTCTGCGCCGGCGAGCCCTGGAACTCGGCTGCCGTCATGCTCGGCCATGGGCGTATCGCCACGGTGAAGGCCAGGATCTGGCGTTCGAGCCCCGAAAAGGTGCTGGGCGCCGACGCGCGATGGGCCGAAGCAAACGACGACGCGCTGGCGGCGCTGCTGCGCGCGGTCTACCGATCGGCACAATGGTGCGCCGAGCCCGCCAACCATGAGGAGCTCGCAGCCATCCTGGCCGCGCCTGCCTATGTCGGGCGACCGGCGGAATGGATGCGGCCGGCGCTGTCGGGCCGCATGCATATAGGTCCGGACGCCGTAGTTCGCGTCGAGGACTTCTTCGTTCCGCAGGCCAAGGCGGCGACCTTCCCATGGAAGAGCCACGCACTGTGGTTCTACAGCCAGATGGTGCGCTGGGGACAGGTCGGACATTCTGCCGGAAACACCGCCATTGCCCGCGAAACCTACAGGCCCGACCTTTACCGCGCCGCCCTCAGGCCCCTGGGCGTCGCCCTGCCTGGCGCCAACGCCAAGGTCGAGGGCGCGCTTGCCGCTGCGACCCCGGTCGGTTCGGCGGGTGCGAGCCTCACGCTCGGCCCGGACGGCTTCTTCGACGGCAGCCTGTTCGATCCCGACGAACTCGACGGCTATGTAGCCGCCCAGCGGCAGGCCCGGAACGGCTGACGATTTGTCGGGCATATATTGTGCATTGCACAACAAATAGGCAGGCAATCGCAGCAGCTGATCATGGATTGGCCGGTTGCAGTTTCGCCGCCAAAACATCGAAAAAACGTAACCCACAGATAATACAAGAAATTTCGTCGCCTATCGAAACTGGCATGCTTTGTGCAAAGCAATAGGCGAGGCCGACGCAGGCCAAACATATCGGCGTCCAAAGACGGGCGCCCCAGGCGAAGCTGCCGATCAGATGACCGCGATCCCGGATGTACGGACGCGCGACCCTGGTCGGCAGCTTTCTTGTTTTAGCGATCCAACTCAGCGCGGCGCCTCCCACGCCGCCCCATGGAGCCGACAATGAACGCAACCATCCCAGCCGCCCCAAGTCAGGTCAGTGGGCCGAAGCGGGCGCTTGCCATGTCCACCCTCGCCTTCACCGTGTGCTTTGCAGTGTGGACGATCTTTTCCATCATCGGCGTGCGCATCAAGCAGGAGCTCGGGCTTTCCGAAACCGAGTTCGGGCTGCTGGTCGGCACGCCCATCCTCACCGGTTCGCTGGTGCGTATCGTGCTCGGTATCTGGACCGACCGCTTCGGCGGACGGCTCGTCTATACCGCGACCATGCTGGCGGCGGCCGCCGCGACCTTCCTGCTCGCCTTCGCCCAGACCTACATGCAGATGCTGATCGCCGCCCTCGGCGTCGGCCTTGCCGGCGGCTCGTTCGCCGTCGGCGTCGCCTACGTCTCGCGCTTCTTCCCCGCCGGCAAGCAGGGCACCGCACTCGGCGTCTTCGGCGTCGGCAACGTCGGCGCCGCCGTCACCAAGTTCTCCGCTCCCTTCGTGCTCATCGCTGCCGGCTGGCAGGAGGTGGCTCTGATCTGGGCAGCAGCGCTCGGCTTCATGGCCTTCATCTTCTGGTTCGGCACCGAGGACGACCCGGTCATCCGCGAACGCCGCATCCATGGCGGCCAGCCCAAGGATTTCTGGAGCGAGTTCGCGCCGCTCAAGAACGTGCAGGTCTGGCGCTTCGGCCTCTATTACTTCTTCTCCTTCGGCGCCTTCGTCGCGCTTGCACTGTGGCTGCCGCGCTACCTGATCGGCGTCTACGGCTTCGATATCGCGACCGCAGGCATGATCGGCGCGGCCTATTCGATCCCGGCCAGCGTCTTCCGCGCCTATGGCGGCGTGCTGTCCGACCGCGTCGGCGCGCGCACCGTGATGTACTGGACCTTCGGCGTCTCGGCCATCGCCACGCTGATCCTGGCGCTGCCGGCCGCCGACTATGTCGTGCGCGGCATCAGCGGTCCGATGTCCTTCCACTTCGAGGTCGGACCGATCGCCTTCATGGCCGTCGCCTTCGTGCTCGGCTTCTTCATGAGCCTGGGCAAGGCCGCCGTCTACAAGCATATCCCCGTCTACTATCCGCAGAACGTCGGCGCGGTCGGCGGCCTGGTCGGCATGATCGGCGGCCTCGGCGGCTTCATCCTGCCCATCGCCTTCGGCGCGCTCAACGACCTCACCGGCCTGTGGACGAGCTGCTTCATGCTGCTCTTCGCCATCGTCGTCGCCTCGCTCGTCTGGATGCACCTGTCGATCCGCAGGATGTCGCGGACCGAGATCGAGCCGCTGGCGGTCGCCGCGCAGTAACGGACAAGGACCATCACCATGACCGAGAGGCTCATCATCATCGGCAACGGCATGGCCCCCGGGCGCATGCTGGAGCACCTGCTGGAAGCGGCGCCGGACCGTTACCAGGTCACCATCTTCAACGCCGAGCCGCGCGTGAACTACGACCGCATCATGCTGTCGCCGGTTCTGTCGGGCGAAAAGGACTACGAAGAGATCATCATCCACGGCGACGGCTGGTACATCAAACACGACATCACGCTCTACAAGGGCCACAAGATCGTCGCCATCGACCGGCAGGCCAAGACCGTCACCTCCGACCACGGCGTGACCGAGCCCTATGACAAGCTGGTCATAGCCACCGGTTCGGTGCCGTTCATCATCCCGGTGCCCGGCAGCGACATGGCCGGCGTGCTCACCTACCGCGACCTCGACGACGTCAACGCGATGCTGCTTGCCGCCCAGTCGCGCGCCAAGGCGGTGGTCATCGGCGGCGGCCTGCTCGGGCTGGAAGCGGCAGCAGGCCTCAGCCTGCGCGGCATGGACGTCACCGTGCTGCATGTCATGCCGACGCTGATGGAGCGCCAGCTCGATCCGGCCGCCGGCTACCTGCTGCAGCGCGCCGTGGAGGCGCGCGGCATCAAGGTCATGACCAAGGCCAACACCAAGGCCATCGTCGGCAACGGCAAGGTCGAAGGTATCGAACTGGCGGACGGAACGATGGTCCCTGCCGACCTCGTCGTCATGGCGGTCGGCATCCGCCCAAATGCGGGGCTGGCGAAGGAAGCCGGCATCGAGATCAACCGCGGCATCGTCGTCGACCACGGCATGCGCACCTCCGATCCGGACATCCTTGCGCTCGGCGAATGCGCCGAGGTCGGCGGCCAGGTCTACGGCCTGGTCGCGCCGCTCTACGAGATGGCGCGCGTCGCAGCCGCCCGTCTGGCGGGCAACGACACGGCGGCCTTCGTCCATTCCGACACGCCGACCAAGCTCAAGGTCACCGGCATCGACCTCTATTCGCTCGGTGACTTCGCCGACGGCGATGACCGCGAGGAGATCGTACTGCGCGATGCGGCGGCCGGCGTCTACAAGCGGCTGGTGCTCAAGGACAACCGCATCATCGGCACCGTGCTCTATGGCGAGACCGGCGACGGTGCCTGGTTCAACGACCTCAAGAAGAAGCAGACCGACATCTCGGAGATGCGCGACACGCTGATCTTCGGCCAGGCCTATCAGGGAGGATCGCCGCTGGACCCTATGGCGGCCGTTGCAGCACTGCCGGATGACGCGGAAATCTGCGGCTGCAACGGCGTCTGCAAGGGCAAGATCACCGGCACCATCACCGCCAAGGGCCTGACCTCGCTCGACGACGTGCGTGCCCACACCAAGGCGTCCGCCTCCTGCGGCTCCTGCACCGGGCTGGTCGAGCAGCTGATGTCGCTGACGCTGGGCGACGCCTACAACCCGACCGCCGTCCAGCCCATGTGCGGCTGCACCGATTTCGGCCATGACGATGTCCGCCGGCTGATCAAAGCCAAGGGGTTGAAGACGATTCCTGCAGTGATGCAGGAACTTCAATGGAAGACCTCCTGCGGCTGCGCCAAGTGCCGGCCGGCGCTCAACTACTACCTCGTCTGCGACTGGCCGGACGAATATGCCGACGACTACCAGTCGCGCTTCATCAATGAGCGCGTCCACGCCAACATCCAGAAGGACGGCACCTATTCGGTGGTGCCGCGCATGTGGGGCGGGGTGACGAATTCGAGCGAACTCCGCGCCATCGCCGATGTCGTCGACAAGTTCGAAATCCCGCTGGTCAAGGTCACCGGCGGCCAGCGCATCGACATGCTCGGTATCCGCAAGGAGGACCTTCCTGCAGTGTGGGCCGACCTTGGCAAGGCCGGCTTCGTCTCGGGTCACGCCTATGCCAAGGGCCTGCGCACGGTGAAGACCTGCGTCGGCTCCGACTGGTGCCGCTTCGGCACCCAGGATTCGACCGGTCTCGGCATCCGCATCGAGAAGTTCATGTGGGGTTCGTGGACCCCGGCCAAGGTCAAGATGGCGGTGTCGGGCTGCCCGCGCAACTGCGCCGAGGCGACCTGCAAGGACGTTGGCGTGATCTGCATCGATTCCGGCTACGAGATCCATTTCGCCGGTGCAGCCGGGCTCGACATCAAGGGCACCGAGGTGCTCGGCCTGGTGAAGAGCGAGGACGAGGCGCTGGAAGCGATCGTAGCGCTCACGCAGATGTATCGTGAGCAAGCCCGCTATCTCGAGCGCATCTACAAATGGGCCAAGCGCGTCGGCGTGGCCGAGATCAAGCGCCAGATCCTCGACGATGCCGAGAAGCGGAAGGCCTACTACGACCGCTTCGTCTTCAGCCAGAAATTCGCCCAGGTCGACCCGTGGTCGGAGCGTGTCTCCGGCAAGGACAAGCACGAGTTCCGGCCGATGGCCTCGGTCGGCTTCGCGGAGGCAGCGGAATGAACACGCTCAACTGGATCGCGATCGGTGCCATCGCCGAAATCCCCTTGCGCGGCGCGCGCTGCGTAAACACGCCTCAGGGCAAGATCGGCGTGTTCCGCACCGCCGACGACCGGGTGTTCGCCATCGAGGACCACTGCCCGCACAAGGGCGGGCCACTGAGCCAGGGCATCATCCACGGCGCGTCGGTGACCTGCCCCCTGCACAACTGGGTGTTCTCGCTCGAGACCGGTGAGGCGCTGGGCGCCGACGAAGGTTCGGTCAGGACCATCCCGCTCAAGGTCGAGGACGGGCGGCTGTTCATCGCCCTCGACGTCCTGGCTTCGAAGGCAGCCTGATCATGACGGAGGCACGCGAGGTGAGGACCGCCTGCCCCTATTGCGGGGTGGGATGCGGCGTGCAGGCGCGGGTCGCCGCGGACGGTGAGGCGTCCGTGCGCGGCGACCCCGCACATCCGGCCAATTTCGGCAGGCTTTGCTCCAAGGGATCGGCGCTCGGCGAAACGCTCGGCCTCGACGGCCGGCTGCTCCATCCAGAGATCGGCGGCCGCCGTGCCGGCTGGGACGATGCGCTCGATCTGGTGGCAAGACAGTTCTCCCAAACCATTGCGCACCACGGGCCGGATTCGGTCGCCTTCTACGTCTCGGGGCAACTGCTCACCGAGGATTATTACGTCGCCAACAAGCTGATGAAGGGTTTTGTCGGCTCGGCCAATATCGATACCAACTCACGGCTCTGCATGGCCTCGTCGGTCGCCGGCCACAAGCGCGCCTTCGGCGAGGACATCGTGCCTGGCACCTACGAGGACTTCGAACAGGCGGACCTCGTCGTGCTGGTCGGCTCCAACACGGCCTGGTGCCATCCGATCCTCTACCAGCGGCTGCTCGCGGCACGGGCCGCGCGCGGAACCAGGATCGTGGTCGTCGATCCGCGCCGTACCGCGACCGCGGCGGAATGCGACCTGCACCTGCAGCTCAAGCCGGGCACGGACGTGCTCCTGTTCAACGGCCTGCTCGCCCATCTCGCGCGCAGCGGTGCCGTCGACCAGGCTTACGTGGCAGCGCATACGACAGGCTTCGACGCGGCACTCAGCCTGGCGGCAGCCGACGCGCCTTCCATCAAGCGGGTCGCCGAAACCTGCGAAATCGATGCTGCCGATATCGTCGCCTTCTACGACTGGTTCACCGCGACGGAGCGCACGGTCACCGTCTACAGCCAGGGCGTCAACCAGTCGGCCCACGGTACCGACAAGGTCAACGCCATCCTCAATTGTCACCTCGCCACCGGCCGCATCGGCCGGCCGGGCATGGGACCGTTTTCGGTCACCGGCCAGCCTAACGCCATGGGTGGACGCGAGGTCGGAGGGCTCGCCAACCAGCTTGCCGCGCATATGGGCTTCGAGGATCCGTCCGCGCCCGACCGCGTCGGCCGTTTCTGGGGGGCACCGCAAATTGCCCGCCGGGCCGGTCTCAAGGCGGTCGACATGTTCGAGGCTGTGGCCGACGGGCGCATCAAGGCGTTGTGGGTGATCGGCACCAATCCCGCCGTAAGCATGCCGGATGCCAACAAGGTGCGCGCGGCACTCAAGGGTTGCGATTTCGTCGTGGTTTCGGACGTGACCCACACCGACACGACCCGCTTCGCCGACGTGCTTCTGCCCGCCGCTGCCTGGGGCGAGAAGGACGGCACGGTGACCAATTCCGAACGCCGCATCTCGCGGCAGCGGCCATTCATGTCCCTGCCCGGCGAGGCGCGGCCGGACTGGTGGATCGTCACCGAAGTTGCCCGGCGCCTGGGTTTTGCAGCGGCCTTCGACTACGCGGGACCGGCTGCGATCTTTCGCGAGCACGCAGCGCTTTCCGCCTTCGAGAACGACGGCGCAAGGCTGTTCAACATCGGTGGGCTCGCCGATATTTCGGACGAGGAGTACGAGGCGCTCTCGCCCGCCCATTGGCCGCAGCGGCGAGGAGCGCCCACCAATGCGCGACTGCTGAGCGACGGGCGCTTCCCCACCGCCGACGGCCGCGCCCGCTTCGTTGCCGTTCGCCAGGAGGGCGCGGCGCTGCCGGTCGACGCCGCCTATCCGATTGCGCTCAACAGCGGCCGCCTGCGCGACCAGTGGCACACAATGACCCGCACCGGCCGGGTGCCGCGGCTGATGGCCAATGCGCCGGAACCGGCGATCGAGTTGAATGCTGCCGATGCTGCCGCGCTGAGCATCGCCGACGGCGACCTCGCGCGTATCGACAGCCGCTACGGCAATGCACGCGCCAGGGTGCGCGTGAGCGATGGGCAGCACCGGGGCGAGGCCTTTTTGCCCATGCACTGGAGCGGGCACTATGCCGCCAACGCGGCAACGGGGACGCTGTCGACGCCGGTCACCGATCTCTTCTCCGGCCAGCCGGAACTCAAGCACGTGCCGGTGCGGATTTCTCGTGAGCCGGTCGAATGGGTCGGCGTACTGATGACGCGCCGCGACCTGAGGCCGACAGGTTTTGTCCACTGGAGCCGCGCCGCCGTCGACGGCGGATGGGTCTACGAGCTTGCCGGAACGGAGCCGCCCGAACAGGGCATCCTGCTCGCCCGCAGGCTGATCGAGGTCGTGCCGGCGGACCAGTTGCTCGAATATACCGACCGGCGAAGCTCGACCTTCCGGGCCGCCGCCACCGATCCGCAAGGACGACTTGCCGAGGCGCTGCTCGTTGCCCCGCGCGGCATGCTGCCCGAACGCGACTGGTTGCTGTCGGTGCTCGCCTCGAGCGAACCGCTGACGCCACTCGACCGGAGCGCACTGCTGTCGGGCCGCGCGCCGGTGCCGGTTCCGTCGGTCGGCCGCATCGTCTGCTCCTGCTTCAATGTCGGCGCCAACCAGCTAGCCGGCGCCATAGCCGGCGGCTGCGCTTCGCTTACGGACATCGGCAATACGACCAAGGCCGGCACCAATTGTGGCTCCTGCCGCTCGGAGATCAAGGCGATGCTCGATGACAGCGAGTTGCGGCTGGCCGGATGATGCCCACCAATCCAGCCGACCGTCGCGCCAGCTAAAGGTGCGACGCAGTGCCGGCGAGCACCGCACGTGGCGCGAGGTTGCTGTCAAGCAGCACGATGTCGGCACGGGCGCCCTCGCCCAGCCGGCCGATCTCTTGCGACAGTCCCATCAAGGCCGCAGGCACTGCCGTGGCCGAGGCAAGCGCCTGCTCGAGCGGCAGCCAGACGTGCTCGACCAGGCGCCTGACGGACGAGGCCATGTCGATGTGGACGCCGGCAAGCGAACCCAGGCGATTGACCAGCTTGCCGCCGACCACCCGGATCGTTTCGCCGTAGAGTTCGAAATGATCCGGCCCGTTCCAAGTGGGCATCGCATCCGAGACCAGCACCATGCGGTCGCGGTGCAGGCGCGAGCGGATGGCGAGGCGAAGTACCGTGTCGTCGATGTGGTGGCCGTCGGCTATGAAGCCGCAATAGACATCGCTGTCGAGCGCCGCCCCCACCACGCCGGGCGCGCGCGAAGTCATCGGCGTCATGCCGTTGAACAGGTGCGTGACGGCCGAGGCCCCTTCGGCGATGGCCGACCTCACCGTCGCCACGTCGGCCGCGGTGTGTCCCAGCGAGACGACCGCGCCCATGGCGCAGAGCCGCACGATCGCACCTTGCGCAACGCACTCCGGCGCCAGCGTAAGCAGTACCGGCAGCCCTGCGCGCCGCAGCCTTTCGACCACGGAAAAAGTCCGCTCGTCGATGGGCCGGATGAATGCCGGATTGTGGGCGCCCTTGCGCTCGACGCTGATATGCGGCCCCTCGAGATGGATGCCGGCGACGCCGAACCTGCCGAAGGCGGCGATGGCCGCATCCGCGGCCCGATCCATCACCTCCTCCGCGTCGGTTATCAGCGTCGGCAGGAACGCAGTGGTGCCGCTTGCACGGTGGGCCGCACCTATCCTCTCCAGGCCCTCGACGGTCGGCGTGGTGTTGAACAGCACCCCGCCGCCGCCATTGATCTGGACGTCGAAGAAACCGGGCACTGCGAGACAGTTCGTGCGCCATACGGGTGCACCGTCAACTCCCGCTTCGCTCCCTGGGCGGACGGCGGCGATCCGTCCAGCCTCGATGCGCAGCGCAATTCCGTTGCGCACCGTGTCGCCGTCAAAAAGCCGCTCGGGCGACAGCCACCAGGCATCCGCCGCGTCCAAGTCGAAAGGAGGCCGATCCGTCGACGACAGCAGCGTCACCGCCTTGCTCCATAGCAGGCGAAGTAAGGCGCCAGCGCCTCCTGGATCTGGGCGTAGATGAGCGCCCTCGACCAGTTGCTCACACTCCGTTCCAGCCCCTCGGCACGATCGATCACGGCAGGCGCAAAAAATTGCTCCAGGACGGTCCGCGGCGGACGACGCGACCCGAGATCAGCCCGCAGCCGCGTCACGGCCGCAGCCGCGTCGGGCTGTGCCCAATAGTAGCGGATGCGATCGGCATAGCTGAAGTGGCGCAGCAGGTGCTGCTCGGCTTCGTCGCCCGCATAGTGCTTGGCCCAGTTGCCGGGCTTTTCCAGCATCAGGCGTTCCATGACCGACGCGACCGGCACACGATCTGCGCTCGGCGCGACCCAGCCCGCTGCCGCGTCGAGCGCATAGGTCGCCTGGCGGTAGGCATATGTCAGTGCCGGGCCGACTTTGAGCACGGCAAAATGGCGCCGCGCCAGTTCGGGGAACACGTCCGCCGCCTGGTAGTCGGTCGAATGCGCCTCGAAGGACAGGCAAGGTCGGTCGGCGAGCACCGGCGTAAGCCTATCCGGGGCAGCCGTGTCGAAGCGATGGACATGATCCGGCGCGAACTCCAGTCCCGGCTGTACCACGAGGCCGACCGCGCGTGCCCAGGCGGTCTGTTCGAGGCCGCGTGCGGCAAATGCCTGGCGATGCGCTTCGATCGTCGCAAGGGCGCTTTCTGGCGCCGTGGGCACGATGCCGTGCGAACCGTCCTCGACGCGAGCACCGCCCGGCGGCGGCACCTCGGTGCCGTACATGTAGCTCAGCGCCTCGGGCTCGGCCGCCGCAGTCTCGCAGACGGCGGCGAGCTCGGCGGCGCGCTCGGCGCTGACCTGGTCGCCGACCTGCGGCGGCTCTCCGGCACAGCCCTCCGAGCAGTCGAGATGGATCTTGGTGAAGCCGGCCTGCACGTACGCCGCCACGAGGTCGCGGGCGAACCCCATCGCCACCTCGGCCGGCCGGTCGCGCCATGCCTGCGGGCCGAGATGGTCACCACCGAACAGAATGCGTTCGGGCGAAGCGCGGTTGTCGTTGCAGATGCGCCGCACGAAGCCGACGAAGTCGACGGGCTTCATCCCCGTATAGCCGCCGAACTGGTTGACCTGGTTGCTGGTCGCCTCGATCAGGAGCGGCACGTCCGCTTCCTCGGCAAGCAGCACCGAGGCAGCCACGACGTCGGGATGCGCCGAGCAGACCGACGGCATGGCTTCACCCGAACCCGCGCGGTTGCGGGCGATCAAATCCCTCAGTTCTCTCATCGCAGGGAGCTTCCTTCCACCGTGGCGCGCGCCAGCATCGCCGCACCGCGCACGCCGCTCGCGTCGCCGAACCTGGCGATCTCGAAAACAGGGCTGCGCACGCCCGGCATCTTGTGACCGGCAAATACGCCGGCGAGCTTGCCGGCGAGGCCTTCGATGCGGGACAGGCCGCCGCCAAGCACCACGCAGTCCGCATCCACCGTGAGCTGGATCGTGTGGATGAGCTCTGCCAGCAGATCGAGCCATGCGTCGTACACTTCGCCCATCGCAACATCGCCAGCGGCCGCCTGCGCGGCGATCGCTTCCGGCTTCGCTGCCCGACCCGTCATGTGTTCGCAGAGCCGGCTCATGCCCGGTCCGGAAACCAGCGTCTCGTAGCAGCCGACGCGGCCGCAGCCGCAAGCGACGAGCGGCAGCATGCGCCGGTCGACGGTGGCCGCCGGCAGACCGAAATGACCGACCTCGCCGGGCAGTCCGTTGAGCCCAGTCACCAGCCGGCCGGCGACGCAGACGCCGCCGCCGACCCCGGTTCCGAGGATGAGCCCGAAGACGGTGCGATGGCCGGCACCCGCCCCGCCATTGGCCTCCGACAGGGCGAAGCATTTGCAGTCGTTTTCCACCGGCGTCGCGCGGCCGAGCCGCGCGCCGAGATCGGCGCTCAGCGTATGGCCGGTCGCAGGCAGGTTGGCGGTCGTCGAACGGCCCGTGACCGGATCGATCAGGCCGGGAATGCCGATGCCGATCGGCAGCTCGGAGCCAGCCTCCTGTTCGAGCCAGCGCACCTCTTCAACAATGGCCTCGACCAGCTGATCGTAGCTTTGCTTTTGCGTCGGGCTCCTGCGCCTCGCCATCGGCTCCAGCCTGTCGTCGAACAGGCAGGCCTCGATCTTGGTGCCGCCGAGGTCGAGCGCGCCGAACAGTCGGGGTCCGGCCTTCGGCAGCTGGTAGAGCTTCACGCCGGCGACCACGCGGGTCAGGTTGCCGCCGCTGAACGGGTTGTCGACGTTGATGCCGAGCCTGTCCGACCAGATCACCGCCAGCATCTGCGCCACCAGAACGTAGAGCGGCGAACTCCAGGCATCGTTGCCGACCACGGGAATTTCGATGTCGGCACCACCGGCGACGCTGCCGAGCCGCGCGACGCGGTCAGCGCCGAACTGGGCGGCAACCTCCGCCGCCAGATCCATGTCGTAGGCACGCGTGAACGGGTCGGCGGACTGCAGCACGAAGACGCACGTTGCATCGTTCACCACCGCCTTGGGGCCGTGGCGGAAGCCGAGGGTGGAATCCCATGACGTCGGGATCCTGCCGGCCGCGAGCTCCAGCACCTTGAGCGCGCACTCCCGTGCCGAGCCGGTCAGTGGACCAGAACCGAGGAAGACCGCGCGCTCGGGCATGGGCAGCGCCGGGAGCGTCTCAAAGCCGCGCGCGATGACCGTCTCGGCCGCGGATGCCAGGTCGTCAAACAATGCTGTGACCGGAAGCGGCGGCGCGAGGTCGAAGCAAGCGAGCGCCGACAACAGCATCGTCGTGTAGCTCGACGTCATGGCGAAGCCGCGATCATCGGTCTCGGACGGCAGCACGATGGTGCGCAGTTGGCCCGGTCCTGGATGGTTTTGGCGTGCGAGCGCGCTGTCGCCGTTACAGGTGATGTGCAGCCTGTCGGCCTCGGGCGCATGCGTCGAAAGCAGATCGAGCGTGGCGATGCTTTCCGAACTGTTGCCGCTGCGGCCGAAGGATACGACCAGGAGTTTCACCCCCGGTCGGATGAAATTGCGCGGGCATGCCACCAGGTCGGTCGTGGGTACCGCGCGGAAGCGCGCAGGTCCCGCGGCCCGGTTGAGATGGGCGGCAAGCGTCTCGCCGATGAAGGCAGAGGTACCGGCTCCGCAGAACCAGATCTCGTCATGCGTGCGCCCGTGCAGCCAGTGGCGGATGTCGCGGGAGATCGCGTCGATCCTCGGCCCCCAGCTGCGCCATACCGACGGCTGCTGCGCGATCTCGCGCGTGGTAGCCCAGCGGTCCAGGCCGGCCGAAATGTTAGCCGCCTCTTCTGCGGTCATTGGGTACTCCCGTCATTTGGATCGACGCGATGGACCGTCACCCCTCGCGCCTCGATCATCTCGGTAACTTCGTCGGGCAGGCCGTTATCCGTCACGATCGAATGAATGCGATCGAGTTCGCAGAAGCGGTGCAGCGCCGGCGCCTTGAATTTGGTGGAATCGGCCAGCACCACGACGCGCTGGCAGACATTGATCATCGCCGTGTTCTGATGCGCCTCGTCCTCGTTGAAGGTGCTGAGGCCGAACTCCGGATCTATGGCGTCCGCGCCCAGATAGACCGTATCGAAGCGCATACTGGCCAGCGTGTTCTCCACCAGGCGGCCCGACACCGACCGCGATTCGAAACGCACCGTGCCACCGGGCAGCATGACCGTATGCTGGCTGGCGTCGCGCAGGGCGTCGACGATGTTGAGGGCGGTGGTCATGATGACGAGGCCGGCTGCATCGCGAAGGCTTTCGGCAAACAGCTGCGCCGTCGAGCCGGAATCGACGATGATCGAGCGATCGGTCCCGACAAGGCTCCGGGCGAAACGCGCGATCGCCTTCTTCTGGGCGAGGTTGACCACCGCCTTGTCGGAGATCCTGGGCTCGAGATAGGAGCTTCGCTCGCTGCCGCGCGCCAGCGCCATCGCCAGAGCGATGCGGAAATCCGGAAGCCCCTTGAAACCATAGCGGCGGCAGAAGCGCACGACGCTCGGCTCGCTGACCTCGGCGGCCAGAGCAATCTCCTGCACCGGCTTGTGCATGAAGCCGTCCGGTGCCGACAAAAGGTACTGTCCGACGCGCCGGAAGGTCTTGTTCAGTTCGGGCAGGTCGTTCGAGATGAGCTCGATCAGCGACTGGCCGGACTGGTGAGGGGTTTCCATTGCAGGCTCCTTGTCGGGCCGTGCCGCAGCAGCCGCCGGAGGCACGTCGCCTCCGCCGCGGCCGGACTGATCGGCATCGAGCCAACGCCTCTGGACAGGCGCTTCCGGCCACTCCTTAGCCCGCATTCGCAGCGCTCCGGAAGCGGATGTTGCGGCCGCTGGCCTCGAAAACATGAAGCCGCTCGGCGTTCAGCCGGAAAGCGAGCCGGTCGCCCGCCTCGACGCCTGCCTGTCCCGGCAGCTTGGCGATGAGCGGCTGCCCGTCGGCAAGCCGTCCGTAGACGATTGTCTCGCCGCCGAGCTGCTCGACGACCTCGACGACGATTGCAATCTCGCCCTTGTCGTCGATGGTCATGTCTTCCGGCCTGACGCCAAGCTCGACGCCGTCGAGGGCGAAGTCGTTGGCGACCGGCAGGTCGAGCACGACGCTCCCCGCGCCCGGCAAACGGAGTTCGACAGCACCGACCTTGGGGCGCGTGGCGGACACCTTGACGAAGTTCATCGGCGGCTGGCCGAGGAAGCCGGCGACGAACTTGTTGACGGGATTGTTGAACAGTTCGAGCGGCGTACCGACCTGCTCGACGACACCCTGGCGCATCACCACCATTCGGTCGGCCAGCGTCATGGCTTCGACCTGGTCGTGGGTGACGTAGATCATGGTGTTGCCTAGCCCGGCATGGAGCTTGGCGAGTTCGACACGCATTTCGGCACGCAGCGACGCGTCGAGATTGGAAAGCGGCTCGTCGAACAGGAAGATGCGCGGCTTACGCGCGAGCGCGCGGCCGATCGCGACACGCTGGCGCTGGCCGCCCGACAGGGCCTTGGGCTTACGCTCGAGCAACTGGTCGAGCTTGAGCAGCCTGGCCACCTCGACCACGCGCGCGTCGATCTCGGGTTTCGGCGCGCCGGCGATCTTGAGCCCGAAGCCGATGTTCTCGGCCACCGTCATGTGCGGATAGAGCGCGTAGGACTGGAACACCATTGCGATGCCGCGCTCGACCGGATCGGCCTTGGTCATGTCGACGCCGTCGATGATCAGCTGCCCGGCGGTCATCTGCTCCAGGCCGGCAATGCAGCGCAGCAGCGTTGACTTGCCGCAGCCGGAAGGGCCGACAAGCACGACGAACTCGCCTTCCTCGATATCGAGATCGGCACTCCGGATGACATCGACCGATCCGAACGACTTGCGGATATCGCGCAGTTCCACGCGGGCCATTTAGTTCTCCTCGATTTCGGACGCGACGTGCATGCGGAAGTCCAGATGCTCGGGCAAGGGGTGAAGCTTGAGCCGCTCGCTCAGCTCGGACGGGGTAGCCGGCCGACCCAGCGCCGCCTCAAGGCGCCCCCTCTGCAGGGCGATCCAGAGGTCCTCGGGCAAGGTCTCGCCTTCGCGGATCGTCGCGAACTGCCGACCCAGCAGTGCCTCGAGCTCGTCCAGGTCGTTGCGCCGGGCTGCAAGCAGCGCCCGGGACAGGACGATGCGCTCCTGCTCCTGCACCCGATCGGGCAGGCCGGAGACAAACCGGCCGAGCGTTTCGAGCCGGCCATCGTCCAGCAGGAAGCGGACGATCTCCACGGCCAGCGATGCCGGCGCATCACCGGCCGCCCAGGCTGCGAGATAGGCCTGTTCGGCTGCGTCCTTGTCGGCCGCCACCAAAGCCCGCTGGCGGAAACCCAACCAGGTCGGCTTCAGTGCCAGCGACCGCTCGAACAGGTCGCGCGCCTTGGCCGTTTCGTCGCGATCGAGAGCCGCGATACCGAGCAGCAGCGCATGGAGCCAGGTCTCGCCGCTTTGGCTACCGCTTTGCTCGAGTGCTGCGACCCAGCTTTCCGACACTGCGATGTCATCCGAGATCGCGGCCAGGCTCGCCGCCGAGAACCCGCCCTTGTCGAGCAGGTCTTCCCAGCAGTCCTTCGGCGCTGCAGTCGAGAAATCGAGCCCGGCAGCGAGGGCCCGCCCCGTCAGGCGCTCGTGGCGACCGCCCCATGCCACGCCTTCGGCGATCCTACGGCCCACCGGCTGGCGCGACACGCGGGTCAGGAAGGCATCGATGTCCTCAAGCTCGCTCTCCGGGAAGCGCAGGTCCACCGCCTTGGCGGTTGCGGTGACCGCCGCTTTGTAGTCCTCGTCATGAGCGGCGGCAGGCGCGACGGACAGCGCGCCGTAGGCCTCGGTCCAGTGGATCTCGCCGCCCGGCGGCAGCTCGAAGCGCTGGTTTTGGGTCGGCGCGATGCCGCTCTGGATCTCGATGTAGTCGCCCTCGCCCGGAAGGGACAGGTAGTCCATCCAGTGCTGGCCGCCCGCAGCGGTGCCGAAATAGAAGAACTTGCGGCCACGCATGGCCCCCGTCGCCGTCTGCGCCAGACCCGTTCCCTGCTGGTCGAGCGCGGCGATGAACAGCCGCTTCGCCTGCGGCTGGCGGAAGAAGACCGAGGTCGCATCGCGCCAGTTGCCGGGATAGGAGCCGTCGAAGCGCGCCGGATCGGGGAAGGCAAAACGTTCGAGTTGGTTGCCCGGCAGGACATGCTCGATGGCGTAGTCGGCCGGGCTCAGGACACGCATGCCGGGCGCCGTGGGCACCGCCACATTGGTCCACCAGTAGGCGAACTTGGCCTTGGGGCCGGAATTGACGATGCGGCCATGCACGAAGAGACGGTCGTCGTCATCGGGCAGGAAGAGATCGATCTGCCAGGTCGCCTCGACGATGCGGTCGAACTCGTAGAGCCTCAGCACCGGTCCGCGCTCGGTCTCGGTGATGCCGGCGAAGACCGGCGCGCAGGTGAAGGGCGTATGGCCCGGGATCAGGCCGTTCCACTCGATGCCGCCCGAGAACCAGGCGTTGAGCGCGGCCAGGTTCGCCGGCTGGAAGACCGGATTGCGGAATACAAGGTCGCGCCCGAGGGCGAGGTCGTGCAGTTCCATCAGCCGGCCGCCATATTGCGGCGCCACCGAAACGCGCAGGCGGCCGTTGGTGAGCGTCACCAGCGGCATTTCGCCTGGCTGGGGCGCGCGATCGTAGTCGTCATAGACGCGATAGGGCAGAATCGAGTCCTCGCCCCAGGCAAAGGGATGGGCACTCTCCTCGGCATTCAGTCCGACATTGGGTGGCGTTTCCTTGCTGGGGATCGGCTGCTGCCAGCGGAAGCGCGGCAGGCCGCTCGGCCCGCCAAGGCGCGACATCGGAACGCGGACCGCGGCCTCCTCGATGCGGGTCACGTGGTCCCCGCGCGTTGACTTGAGCACGCTGGTCACTTCACGCCTCCCATGGTGATGCCGCTGATCATCCGCTCCGACAGGATGACGAAGAGCGCGATGGTGGGCACCATCACGATGGTGACACCGGCGAACAGCCCGGCCCAGTCGCCGCCCGAATATTGCATCGAGGTGATCAGCGAATAGATGCCAAGCGACAGCGTCCGGTTTTCCGGGCTGTTGATGAGGACGAGCGACAGCTGGTACTCGTTCCACAGGCCGACGAAGTTCAGGATGGCGACGGTTGCGATACCCGGCACGGCGAGCGGCAGCATGACGTGCCGGAACACCTGGAAGTCCGAGCAGCCGTCGATGATCGCAGCGGACTCCAGCTCCGACGGCAGCGACGAGAAGAAGCCCTCCAGCACGTAGATCGTGAACGGGATCGACAGCGCGACATAGACGACGGTGAGCCCGGTCAACGTATCGGCGAGCCTGAGCGTCGCCATGATGACGAACAGCGGCACGAAAAGCAGCGGGATCGGCACGCCCATGCCGAAGGCGAGGAAGCTCGACAGCGCCTCGCGGCCGCGGAACCTACCGCGGCTCAGGACATAAGCCGCCGGCACCGAGACAAGCAGCAGTGCCGCGACCGAGACCGAAACCACGAGCAGGCTGTTGAGGAAATAGTCGCCGAAACGGCTCGCCACCCAGGTCTTCACATAGTTGCCGAAGGCGGGCTCGGCCGGAAAGGTCCAGGGCGAACCGAACAGGTCGCGGTTCTTCTTCAGCGAGGCGAGGATCACCCACAGGACGAAGAACACCGAGAAGGCCGACCAGCCGCCGACAAACAGATAGGCGATCGCGCGCTTGAGCGGGGCAGGAAACCGGGATCGGGTCATGATCAGAACTCCACCCGCTCGCGACGGAACACGAGCCGCAGGAACAGGATGGTCACGATGGTGAGGACGAAGAGCACGACGCCGATGGCGGTGGCATAGCCGAGCGCATAGACCGGCTCGCGCTGCCCGAAGCCCATGATGTAGAGGTAGATCGACGGCGTGTAGAGGTTCTGGTCGATGTTCGGCCCGCCGAAGGCGTATGGAAATTCCATGATCTTGATCGCCTGGATCGACCACAGCACGAGCGTGATCAGCACGACGTCCCAGATCATCGGCAGCGTCACGTGGCGGAAGACCTGGAAGGTGCTGGCCCCCTCGAGACGGGCCGCCTCGTACATGTCGGCCGGGACCTTGTCGGCGCCGGCGAGGATCAGGATGGTGAAGAAGCCGGTCGAGATCCAGATCAGGCCGACCATCATGGCGTAGAACACGTTCTCGGGCGCCGTCCAGGCAACGCCGGCGAGGCTCGTCAGCCCGATCTGCTTAAGGAAATTGGTGAGCAGGCCGTAGCGCGGCATGAACACGAACGACCAGAAGGTCGTGATCGCCACGACGGCGATGATGTTGGGCATGAAGATCAGGGCGCGGAACAGCTTCTTGCCCCAGAGGCCCGAGTTCAGCAGCATGGTGAACAGGAATGCGAGGCCGAATATCGCGGCGCCGCCGACCAGCAGGATCAGCGCCATGTTACGCAACGAGCGCCAGAAGATCGGATCGCCAAGCAGCGTGGCGTAGTTGCCCAGACCGACCCAGACCGGCTCGCTGCCGAAGCCGGACGTCTTGTAGAAGCTGAGATAGAACGCCTGGATCGCGGGTAGCACCAGGAAGCCGAGATACAACGCCAGGGCGGGCGCCAGGAACGCTATGACCATTCGTCGCCGCATCATCGCGCCGCCCTTCCCTGGTTGCTAGACACAATCGTCAGGCGGGCGAAGTGCTCGCCGCCGTGGGCGGCATGGGCGGCGTTGAGGAGGCTGCCCATGCCTTTGGGTCCGGTTACTTGTTGGCGGCCCAGAATTCCTTGGTCTTGGCGACCAGGGTTTCGACGAACTGCTCCGGCGTCGTCTCGCCGAGGAACATCTTGTTGAACTCCGGATTGAGCACCTGCGAGGTGAAGTCCGGATAGGCGACGTTCAGGCCGCCACCGAAGGGCGAAAGCGCGGTAGCCGCGGAAGCTGACTGGTAGGCATCGCCCAGCACGGCAGGCCATTCCACGCCCTTGCGGGTGACACCTACGCCGGCATCCGCAACCAGGATCTTCTGCGCTTCCTCGCTCATGACGTATTTGAGGAAGCCGGCAGCTTCCTTGGCGTTCGGCGAACTCTTGAGCACGATGAAGGACAGCAGACCAACCTGCAGATCCGTCGCCTTGCCGGCGCCGCCCTTCACGGTCGGGAAATTGAAGGCGCCCCAGGGGAAGTCCTTGCCGGCGCTTTCGGCGAGTTCGGTGGGCAACCAGGAACCGACGAGTTCGCCCATGGTGTCGCCCAGCGCAATCGTCTGCTGGCCAGCCGGATACTGGAAGCCGCGCGCGTCGTCGGCGAAGCAGCCGGCATCCCACAGTGCCCGGGTCGCCTTGGCAGCTTCAAGCACTGCAGGGTCCGACCAACCGGCGCCCGACTTGTCCTCGAAGGCCTTGATCAGCGCACCCGAGCCCTTGGCGCGCTCGAGATGATTGGCGAAATAGAGGATATTGTAGAAGGCAACGTTACCTTCGATGACCAGCGCCTGCTTGCCCGCATTCTTGACCGTACCGCACAAGGCAAGAAGTTCGTCGAAGGTCTGCGGAACGGAGGCACCGACCTCTTTCATCATGTCCTTGTTGTACCAGAAATTGACCGTATTGTAGACATACGGCACCTGGTAGTACTTGCCCGCATCGGCATAGACGTCGAGCACGCCAGGCAGGAAGGCGCCCTTGGTATCGACATCGAGGTCGGCCGAAAGATCGTAGGCCAGGCCTTCCTTCTGCAGACCGCCTGCCAGCTGGTCGCTGTCCTGGTCCATGAAGTCCACCTGCGTGCCCGCCTGCAGGGCGCCGCGCAGCTTGGTCTGGTTCTGACGGCCGTTCCAGACGACCTTGAAGGTCACGTCCGGGTTTGCCTTGGTATAATTGTCCATGATCTTGCGCAGGGCCGCCGCCTGCGGCTCCGGCTCGTTCCACATCGACCAGAAGACCAGCTCCTTGGCCGAAGCCGTGCCTGCCCCGGCGGCAAGGCCGGCAGCTGTAAGGGCAAATGCGGCCAATGCGCGCCGCGAGACCTCCGAAACCATCTAACTCCTCCCTCTTTCAGGACAGTCGCGCCGTTCACGGGCGGGTCCAGGCGGCTAGAGTTAGCGACAGCCTGAAATTTTGCAACAAGATTCTATTGTTTTCCTACATTTTTGTAATTTTCCTACAAATCTAAATGAGAACCTTGACAAGCCCGCGCTCAATCGGCACAAATTGGCACAATGGTCAGACCAATTTTGAGGTGCGAATGTCGACCCTTCAGTCGATAAGACCTACCGCACGCGACGATGCCGTGCTCAACGTGCTGGCGGATTTCGTCACTGTCGAGGGTCTGCAGCCGGGCGACCGCCTGCCGACCGAGCGCGTGCTCTCGGATCGCCTGAAGGTCAGCCGGACGACGGTGCGCGAGGCGCTGACGCGCTGGGAAGGGCTCGGCCTCGTCGAGCGGCGCCAGGGCAGCGGCACCTATCTCAAGGCGGCCGTCTCGCGCGACATGTTCCACCTGCCGCTGACCTTCGCCTCGGGCAACGACTTCGAAAGCCTGATGCAGACGCTGGAGATCCGCCGGGCGCTGGAGGCCGAGGCCGCGGCACTCTGCGCCCAGCGCGCGGGGCCCAAGGAGATCGCCTTCATCCGCGAAAAGCTGGAAGCGATGGAGGAGGCCTTCCATGCCCACGCCGGCATGTCGTCCGAGGAAGACTGGGACTTCCACCTTGCCATCTACAGCGTCTCGGGCAATCCCCTGTTCGGACAGATCATTTCGGCCATGCACGAGGCGTTCCACCGCTTCTGGGAGCATCCGCTCGGCGTGCTCGATTTCGGCCATGCCAGCTTTCCCTACCACCGCACGCTCTACGATCGGATCGTCGCGCATGACGCCGACGGCGCGCGCGCCGAGGCGCTGAAACTCATTGCCACCGTCGAGAACGACCTGCGGCGCGGTGCGGCCAATCTAAAACTTGCGGACATCAGATGAACGACCGGACGAGCGATTTCGACAGGGACTACATTGCCGAGGCGGCTACGCTTCTGGCGCATGACGATCCATTCCCCGGTGGGGCTGTCGTGCCGCCGATCTACCAGACTTCGCTCTTCACCTTCGACAACTATGCCGACATGGCCGACACCTTTGCCGGCCGCAGCACACGCCCGATCTATTCGCGCGGCAACAACCCGACGGTGATGGAGTTCGAAAGCCGCATAGCGGCGCTCGAAGGCGCGGAAGCCGCGCGCGGCTTCTCCAGCGGCATGGCAGCGATCAGCTCGACCGTGCTCGCCTTCGTCGGCACCGGCCAGCGCATCGTCGCCATACGCAACTGCTACGGCGACGCCTACCGCCTGTTCGAGCGGCTTCTGCCGCATCTCGGCATCAAGGTGGACTATGTCGACGGCTCCGATGCGGATGCGGTCGCGGCCGCGTTGCCTGGTGCTGCGATGCTCTACCTCGAAAGCCCGACCTCGATGATGTTCGAGCTGCAGGACCTCGAGTTGCTGACAGGCATGGCGCGCGAGCGCGGCATCGTTACCGTCGTCGACAATTCCTGGGCGACGCCGCTGTTCCAGAAGCCGATCCTGCACGGCGTCGACCTCGTCATGCATTCGGCGTCGAAATATCTCGGCGGCCACAGCGATACCGTGGCGGGCGTCGTCGCCGGCTCGGCCGAGCACATTCGCCGCATCAACGAGCGCACCTATCCCTATCTCGGCGCCAAGCTTTCCCCCTTCGAGGCGTGGCTTCTGCTGCGCGGCCTGCGCACCCTGACGTTGCGGCTGCCGCATCACATGAAGAGCGCGCTCACCATCGCCGAGCGGCTGAAGGACCATGCCCATGTCGAGCGCGTCAACCATCCCGCCTATTCCAACCATCCGGGCAAGCGCACGCTCGCGGGCTTCTCGGGCTTGTTCTCCTTCGAGGTGACCGAGGACATCGACGTGCCGGCCTTCGTCGACGCGCTCGAGCTGTTTCGCATCGGTGTCAGCTGGGGCGGGCACGAGAGCCTGGTGGTGCCGGCGCTCGCGTCGCTGCAGCAGACGCCGGACGCCAATTCGATCGGCCGGTTCGGGGTCAGCCCGCGGACCATCAGGCTGAATGTCGGGCTGGAAAACGTGGAGGATCTCTGGGCCGACGTCGTTCGGGCCTTCGAGGCGGCAACGAAATAACAGCTTCAAAAACCGAGCTAAATGGGAGTGACTGTAATGAAGAAGTACGGAGTGTTGTTCGCAACGGCCATCAGCCTCGCCCTGTCGGCCGGCACGGCGCTGGCAGCCTCGACCATCATGATGGTCGAGGTCATCACCAGCCCGCCGCGCACCGAGTTCCTGAAGAAGCAGATCGCCGGCTTCGAGGCGGCCAACCCGGGCGTCAAGGTCGAGCTGGTGTCGCTGCCCTGGGGCCAGGCCTTCGAGAAGTTCCTGACCATGGTGCAGGCCGGCGATACGCCCGACATCGTCGAGATGCCGGAACGCTGGCTCGCCCTATACGGCGCCAACGGCCAGTTGGAGGACCTCGGCCCCTATATGGCGAAGTGGAAGGATGCCGCCACGCTCGGCCGACGCGCCAAGGAGTTTGGTTCGGTGGTCGGAGGCAAGCAGTATACTATCCCCTACGGCTATTACCTGAAGGCGATGTTCTGGAACAAGAAACTGTTCAAGGAAGCCGGCATTGACCGCGCACCGGCGACGCTCGACGAATTCGTCGAGTCGGCCAAGAAGATCTCGGCCATTCCGGGCAAATACGGCTACTGTCTGCGCGGCGGCCCGGGCGCGATCTTCGGGATGAACATGTTCATGAACATCGCCAACGGCAAGGGCGGCTACTTCAACGAGGACGGCACGTCGATCATCAACGAGCCGGGTTCGGTCAAGGGACTCGAAATACTCGCCGACATCTACAAGAACGGCTACGCGCCGAAGGACAGCGTCGGCTGGGGTTTCAACGAGACGGTGACCGGCTTCTACTCCGGCACCTGCGCCATGCTCGACCAGGACCCGGATGCGCTGATCGGCATCGCCGAAAAGATGAAGCCCGAGGACTTCGCCGTGGCGCCGGTTCCGACCGGACCGAACGGCAAATCATACCCCACGCTCGGCTACTCCGGCTGGTCGATGTTCGCCAATTCCGACGTCAAGGAAGACAGCTGGAAATTGATGGAAACGCTGCTGTCGCCGCAAGGCAATCTCGACTGGGCAAAGATGGTCGGCGTGCTGCCGATCCACGACGGCGCCGACCAGGATGCCTACTTCAAGACCGAGCAGTTCAAGGGCTGGTTCGAGGAGTTGAACGGTGGCGACAAGTATGAGTTCGTGACACCGCCGACCCATCTCGAAAATCTAGGCAATTTCGTCGACCAGATCGCCATCAAGGGCTTCCAGGAAGTGCTTCTCGGCAAACGTCCGGCCAAGGAAGTGGCAGACGAATGGGCTGCGTATCTGACCAAGGAACAGCAGGACTGGATGGCCAAGAACAAGAAGTAACGGCGACGGTGGGGCAGCGATGCCCCGCCCTTCCTTGCCGCCCCCACGCCCTGACCTGCAAGGTCCCCTTCCCAACTGCGGTGAAGGCTCCGGCATCGCTGCCAAGCCCTCCTCCCTTGTCGTGCGAGGCGGGGCGGGGCGTGGGACGGCTCCTTTGGACATGACGAGAGTATCGCCATGACATATGCAGTCTCCGAAATCGGAACCACCGGGAAGGCCCGACACAGATGGCACTCCCTGCCTGCACTCGAGCCGTGGCTTTACCTCAGCCCGGCACTGATCCTGCTGGTCACGGTGCTTCTGGTGCCCCTCGTGGTCGGCATCGGCTATTCGTTCCGCAAGTTCTCGGCCTTCAAGTCCGAGTTCGTCGGCCTTGGCCAATATCAGGCAATGCTGTCGGATCCGTTGCTGGGCCAGGCACTCATCAACACGCTGTGGTGGACGGCTGGCAGCCTGTTCTTCCAGTTCTTCTTCGGGCTGGGCCTGGCGCTTCTGCTCGACCGGCCATTCTGGGGCCGCAGGGTGGTACAGGCGGTGGTGTTCCTGCCCTGGGCGGTGCCGTCTTTCCTGTCGGGCCTCACCTGGGCCTGGCTGTTCAACCCTATCGTCGGGCCCTTGCCGCACTGGCTCCATGCGCTCGGGCTGCAGGCAGAGCCGACCAGCATTCTTTCCGATCCGGCCACTGCCATGTGGGGGCCGATCATCGCCAATGTCTGGTTCGGCGTCCCCTTCTTCGCCATCACGCTTCTGGCGGCGCTGAAGTCGATACCGTCGGAGCTGCACGAGGCGGCGGCCATCGATGGCGCCACGCCGTGGCAACGCTTTTCCAAGGTGACGCTGCCGTTCCTGGCGCCCACCATCGCCATCACCGTGATGCTGCGCACGATCTGGATCGCGACCTTTGCCGACCTGATCTTCGTCATGACCTCGGGCGGGCCGGCCGGCTCCACCAATACGGTCGCGACCTACATCTATGTCAGCGCCTTCAAGTCGCTCGACAAGGGCTATGCGTCGGCGGTGGCCGTGCTGCTGCTCTTGCTCCTCATCCTCTACGCCGTGGTGCTGATCGGCATCCGCCGCTCGCTTGCGAGGTATTCGTGATGATCGCCGGACGTTCCACTTCCTCGCGTCTGCTCGGCGGCATCGGCCTCTATTCGGCCGTCGGTGCCTACGTCATCTTCGCGCTGTTCCCGATCTACTGGACGCTGAAGATCTCGGTCACGCCGCAATCGCTGCTCTATTCCGAGGGCATCACGCTGTGGCCGTCGGCGACGACTTTCGAGAACTATGCCACGGTGCTGAGGGCGAGCGACTTCCCGCTCTACTTCCTCAACAGCGTCATCGTATCGGTGACCTCGGCGCTTGTCGTCACCGTCATCGCCTCTGCGGCGGGCTACGCCATGTCGCGCTTCTCCTTCCGCGGCAAGACGACGGTGGCGATCGCGCTTCTTCTGACGCAGACCTTCCCCCTTGTGATGGTCATTCCACCGATCTACCGCATCATGGGCGAGATCGGCCTGACCAACAGCCTGACCGGCCTGATCATCATCTACACGGCTTTCAACACAGCCTTCGCCACCTTCCTGATGCAGTCCTTCTTCGACGGCATCCCGAAGGACCTGGAAGAGGCTGCGATGATCGACGGCTGCACTCGCGCCCAGGCGCTGCGCCGGGTCATCATCCCGCTGACGCTGCCCGGCATGGGGGCGACGCTCGGCTTCGTCTTCACCGCCGCCTGGAGCGAGCTTTTGTTCGCGCTAATGCTGATCTCGAGCGAAGGCCAGAAGACATTTGCCGTCGGCCTGCTCACCTTCATCGGCAAGTTCGCCGTCGACTGGGGGCAGATGATGGCCGCCTCGATCCTGGCGCTTATCCCGGTCTGCATATTCTTCGCATTCCTGCAACGCTATCTCGTGACCGGCCTCACCGCCGGCGCCGTCAAAGGGTAGGCCGATGGCATCCGTTTCGCTCGACAAGGTTCAGAAGAATTACGGCGCGCTCAACGTGCTGCAGGCGGTCGACCTGGAGATTTCGGACGGTGAATTCGTCGTGCTCGTCGGCCCCTCCGGCTGCGGCAAGTCCACGCTACTCAGAATGATCGCCGGGCTGGAGGAGGTCTCGAACGGCGAGATCCGCATCGGCGAGCGCATCGTCAACAATGTCGCGCCCAAGGACCGCGACATCGCCATGGTGTTCCAGTCCTACGCGCTCTATCCGCACATGGACGTCTCGGCCAACATGGGCTTCAGCCTGGCGTTGCGGAAGACCGACAAGGGCGCTATCGACAGCCGCGTCTCAAGCGCCGCCGAGCGGCTCGGCCTCAACAAGCTTTTGCAACGCCTGCCGCGCCAGCTGTCGGGCGGGCAGCGCCAGCGCGTCGCTATGGGCCGCGCCATCGTGCGCGATCCAAAAGTGTTCCTGTTCGACGAGCCGCTGTCCAATCTCGACGCCAAGCTGCGCGTGCACATGCGAACCGAGATCAAGGCGCTGCACCAGCAGCTCAAAACCACCTCGGTCTATGTCACCCACGACCAGGTCGAGGCCATGACCATGGCCGACCGCATCGTCGTCATGCATGACGGGGTGGTCCAGCAGGTCGGTGCACCGCTCGAACTCTACGACCGTCCGGCCAACGCCTTCGTTGCCGGCTTCATCGGCTCGCCGGGCATGAACTTCCTGCCGGCGACGGTGGAGCGTTCCGGTGCCCAGACCGTCGCCGTGCTCGCCGACGGCCAGAAGCTGGCAGTGCCTGTCGAGCTGCCGCTGACGAGCGGCGACAAGATTTCGGTGGGCATCCGGCCGGAGCATCTGCGGGCGCAGGCGGATGGGCCGCTGGCAGCCCAAGTCGAGGTGGTCGAGCCGCTGGGCATGTCGACCCAGTTCTATGCGCGCATGGCAGGCCAGCAGATCTGCGTCTTTGCGATGGGGCGCGTTTCGGTGAAGACCGGCGACGCGGTACGGCTCGCGGCCAGCCCGGAAAGCCTGCACCTGTTCGATCCCGGGACCGGCCGGCGCATGGGCTGAGGCCTGGAACACACGGGCTCCCTGCTCGAGGCGAACGTTTCGCTGCGTTCGGGCGAAGCATCCAAGAGATCAGCGCTGCCGCTGGTGCAAATGCGCGTAGCGGGCGTCCTGCCGGTTGGCGACCCGCACGATCCAGGCGCGCAACTCGGCACCGTTCGGCTTTTGCAGCGCCGAGCGGTCCCAGGCGAGAAAATAGGGATCCGGGAGGCGCAGCGGCAGGTCGAACGGCACCACCAGGCGACGGGCGGCAATGTCTTCGGCAGCCATGGACAGTTGCGCGAGCACGAAGCCGCGGCCGCTGATCGCAGCATCTATGGCCGCGCTCGACAGCGAAAACGCGACCTCGCCGGCGTTTCGCCGATATTTCTGTCCGATGCTCGATGCCCATTCGGCCCAGGTCGGCGGCGAACGGTGGTCGCGGGCCCATTCGATGCCGAGCAGCGGCCGTTCGAGGATGTCGGCCGGCGTCCGCAGCGGCAGCCGCTCCAGCAGGGCCGGCGAGCACGCGGGCACCACCCAGTCCGTGAACAGCTCGGCATAGTGGTCGTAGTCGCGGATCTTGGCGCCGTAGGAAATGCGGAAGTCTATCTGATCCTCGCCGAAACGGGCTTCGGGCTCGGCGCCGATCAGCCGCAGCGTCGCGCCGGCATGGTGCGCCTGCCAGTCGAAGAGCTGCGGCGCCAGCCACTTGCTGGCGAGCGAAGGCAGGCACGACACGGTGAGCGTGCTTTCCGACCGTGCCCGATCGAGCAGGTCGGATGCGTCGCGAATGCGATCGAAGCCCGCCGATACGGCTGTATGGTACATCCTCCCCCAGGAGGTCATGGTGACCGTCCTGCCGCGCCGCTCCAAGAGCAGCACGCCGAGTGCCTCTTCCGCCTTGCGTATCTGCTGGCTGATCGCACCGGGCGACACACCGAGTTCGTCGGCCGCGCCGGTGACGCTGCCGAGCCGGCCAAAGGCCTCGAAGGCCTGTATCGCGCGCAAGGGCGGGGATTTCTTCACTTATCCGATCCAGCCTGTTTGTTTTAGTTTTTCTAAAATAGAACACAGCTGCAAGCCCTTTTTGCGCGGATGCCCCCGCGTTAGCCTCCTTTCCCGAAGACGAGGTCTCACGGAGGAAGCGGCCATGTTTCTGAGAAATTGCTGGTATGTCGCCGCATGGGACCACGAGGTCGGCCACAACGAGCTGAAGCCGGTCAAGCTGCTCGGCGAGGAGATCGTTCTCTACCGGAAGACGGACGGCGTCGTCGCAGCGCTGGAGGATGCCTGCCCGCACCGCAAGCTGCCGCTGTCGATGGGCCGCATCAAGGGCGACAACGTCGAATGCGGCTATCACGGGCTGACCTTCGATTGCACCGGCACCTGCACCCGCGTCCCTGGCGCAGAAAAGATTCCGCACGTTGCCCAGGTGCGCAGCTATCCCATCGCCGAACGCTATGGCCTGCTCTGGGTGTGGATGGGCGACGCGGCCCAGGCCGACCCGGCCAAGATCTTCGAGGTCGAGCATTGGGGCGACGCGGCCTGGGGCGTGAACCGCGGCGAGTCGATGACGCTCGACTGCAACTACCTCTACATGACCGACAACCTGCTGGACCCCTCGCATGTCGCCTGGGTGCATCAGAGTTCATTCGGCAATTCGGCCGCCGAAGCGGCGCCGCTCGAGACCACCATCGGCGAGGACGGCGTCACCGTCTGGCGCTGGATGATCGACGTCGAGCCGGCGCCGTTCTACGCGCCCTATCTCAAGTTCGCCGGCAATTGCGACCGCAAGCAGCACTACGAGGTGCACTATCCGAGCAACGCCATCATCAAGGCGATCTTCGTGCCGGCCAACACCGGCGGCGAAGGCAAGTCCCTCCACGAGGAGGTCTTCCTCATGGACAGCTACAACTTCATGACGCCCGTCGATGAGAACCACACCAAGTATTACTGGTTCCAGATGCGCAATTTCGCGCCGGACGACGAAGAGATCTCGCGCCAGTTCGCCAAGTCGGTGCGCGGGGCCTTCGACGAGGACCGAGTGGTGCTCAATGCCGTGCACAAGGGCATGGCCAACAAGCGCTCCCCCAATCTCGATCTCAAGATCGACGTCGGCCCGCTCCGCTTCCGCCGCAACCTGGCCAAGCTGATCGCAGCCGAGGAACAGCAGCTGGCGGCGGTCGAATGAATGCCTTTGCCGCTCCCGTCAGCACGCACAGGAACGGGTTCCGCGACCTGAAGGTGGTGGCGAAGCTTCGCGAGAGCTGCAGCATCACCTCCTTCCACCTCGAACCCGTACAGCCGGAAAGCTGGCGCGGCTTCGAGCCCGGGCAGTTCCTGGTGTTCCGAATTCCGACGGCAGGCGGCAACGACTTCGTGCTGCGCAACTACAGCATCTCCAGTTCGCCCCGAGAGGCGGGCAGCTACCGCATCACCGTCAAGCGCGAGGCAGCCCCCTCCCCCAGCGTCCCCGACGGGCTGAGCTCCAGTTTCCTGCACGACCAGATAGAGGTCGGTGACGTGCTCGTGGCCGAAGGTCCGCGCGGCGATTTCGTGCTGGACGGCAATAGCCGGCGACCGGTGGTGCTGCTGAGCGGCGGGGTCGGGCTCACGCCTCTGGTGTCGATGCTGCACGCGCTCACGACGACCGACAGGCGGGTGCTGTTCGTCCATGCTTGCGACAATGGCGACGTGCATGCGCTGCGCGACGAGGTCGAGGCGCTCGCCGCGTCGCGACCCGGGGTGACGGTGCATTTCTGCTACCGCTTTCCGACGGAACGGGACCGGGCCGCCGGCCGCCATCACAGCGAAGGCGTGGTGACGCGCGAGCTGCTGCAGGGCCTGCTGCCGATCGACGACTACGACTTCTATCTGTGCGGCCCCTCGCCTTTCATGCAGGCCGTGCACGGCATCCTGCGCGGCTTTGGCGTGCCGAGACAGCGCATCGCCTACGAGTTCTTCGGCCCGGCGACGCTGCTGGAGCCCGCCCCTGAATCGAGACCCCAGCCAGCGCCTGCCTCGGCACCTGCAGATGCGACCATGGTCGAATTCCGCAAGTCGGGTCGCACGGCCATATGGGACGCGACGGCCGAGTCGCTGCTTGCCTTCGCCGAGAACCAGGGCCTTGCGCCGGAATTCAGCTGCCGCGCCGGCATCTGCGGTACCTGCAAGTCGCAGCTGGTCGCTGGCAACGTCGTCTATTTCGAGGAGCCGCTCGACGAACTTGCCCCCGGCGAGGTGCTGTTGTGCTGCTCCAAGCCGCAAGGATCAATCGTCTTGGACCTATGACAGGGCGCGCGCCCGATATCGCACGAACTCCAGGTAGAACCCCGAGAACGGAAGCATTGGCGTGGATACTCCAGTCGAAAAAGCCTCGATAGCCAGCCTGGCGATCAACCCGAATGTCGCCGCCCTGCCGCCCTACAATGCCGGCATGAACGTGGCCGTTGCCCGATCGATCTCGGGAAGGGACGACATCGCCCGCCTCGCCAGCAACGAGAACCCGGACGGGTGCTCGCCGGCGGTGCTGGCGGCCCTTGCCTCGCCTGCGCTGGAGCCTTGGCGTTATGCCGACCCGGCCTGCACCGCCCTGCGTGCCGCCCTCGGCCGGACGCTTGCGGTCGATCCGGAAACCATCGTCGTCGGCAACGGCTCCGAAGAGATGATCGCCGCGATCTCGCGTGCCGCGCTCCTGCCGGGCGCCTCGGTCGTCACGGTGGTTCCGAGCTTCGGCCTGCACGAGATCGAACCGCTGGCACAGGGCGCTGCGGTCGCCAAGGTGGCGATGACCGACGATCTCGGTTTCGACATAGCGGCGCTCGAAAAGGCCATCGTGGCCGGACCCAACCTCGTCTTCCTGTCTTCGCCGTGGAACCCGGTCGGTCCGGCGCTCGACGCAGCGTCGCTCGAGCGGCTGCTTACGGCGATCCGGCCCGGCACGCTGTTTGTCCTAGACGAGGCCTATTTCGAATTCGCGGACGGCTCCAGCCCCGACGGGCTTGAGATGCTGCGCGGCAGCGGTGTCGCCTACATCGTGCTGCGCACCTTTTCCAAGGCCTATGGACTTGCCGGACTGCGCGTCGGCTACGCCGTCTGCTCCGACGCCGCGCTGGCGAGACTTGTGGCAGCAGCCAAGACGCCGTTCAACGTCAACGCCGCGGCCCAGGCGGCAGCCATCGCGGCGCTTGGTGACGAAGCCTGGATGCAGGCCTCGGTCGCCCGGCTGCGCGAAGAGCGTATTCGTGTAGCAGCCGCGCTCGAAAGGCTGGGATTCAGGGTTGCGCCTTCCCAGACCAACTTCCTGTTCTTCGACTGCGGCACCGACAGTTCCGCCGTCGCCGCTGCCCTTCTCAAGGAAGGAATCATCGTCAAGGCCTGGCGCGAGAAGGGCTACGAGCGCTATCTGCGTGTGACGATCGGCTCGTCCGGCGACAACGACCGACTGATCCGCGCCCTCGAAGGGATGGCACGTCGATGAAGGGCTCGCAGGCGAACCCCGCCAATCATGAAGCCCCTGACCTGGCCGAGGTTCCGCACGACCTGATCGGCAGCCTTCGCACGATCGTCGGAGCCAAAAACGTGCGCACCGGCGCGGGAGCGGACGTCGATCCGGGCCAGCACCCGGACAATCTGGGCGCCGGCATCATCGTTTCGCCTGGTTCGACCGAAGAGGTCGCGGCCGTGGTACAGCTTTGCCGTCGGCATGGCGTTCCGGTCGTCGCCCATGGCGGGCGAACGGGGCTGGTTGGTGGCGGCATCTCGCGGCCCGGCGAAATCGTCCTGTCGCTCGCAAGGATGAACCGCATCGAACGGCTCGATCCGGTCGAACGCACGGCTGTCGTCCAGGCGGGCGTGAGCCTCGAAGCCTTGCAGGTGGCCGCGCTGGAGCACCGGCTGGAACCGGGCATCGATCTCGCGGCACGCGGCAGCGCCACCATCGGCGGCATGGTGTCGACCAATGCAGGCGGTGTCATGGCGTTCCGCAATGGCGTCATGCGACATCGCGTGCTCGGCCTTGAGGCCGTGCTGGCCGACGGCACGGTCTATTCCGACATGACGCGGGTGGTGAAGAACGCCGCCGGCTACGACCTTAAACACCTGTTCATCGGTGCGGAAGGCACGCTCGGCATCGTCACCAGGGTGGTGGTGAAGCTCGACTCCACGCCGCGGGCGACCGCGACGGCGCTGTTCGGCCTGCCTTCGGTCAGTGCTGCGCTCGAACTCATCCGCCTGGCGCTCGACAGCGAGGGCGGCCAGTTGCGGGCGGCCGAGGCCATGTGGCGACCCTATATCGGGCTGGCCGCATCGGCACATGGCTGGGCGGAGCCCGGCTTCGACCTCGACCTGCCGGTCTATCTGCTCTTGGCGTTCGGCGGCGCACACGAGGAGATACTGCGGGCCGAGTTCGAGAGACTGTTCGTCGAACTCCTCGAACGCCACCACGAGACCATAGGCATCGTTGCCGGGTCGAAGCGCCAGGAAGAGGTTCTGTGGCGACTGCGCGAGGACACCGACGTGATCTATCGGGCGTATGAAGCAGCGCCTTCGTATGACGTGTCGGTGCCGTTGTCGGAAATCGATACCTATGTCGAAAGGATCCTCGCAGGGCTGTCCGCCATCGACGACGACCTGGAACCTTACGTCTTCGGCCATCTCGCCGACGGCAACCTTCACATCGTTCTCAACCGGCAGGGTCCTCTGCCGCAGCCTGTCGCCGAAGCGATCGAGGCGGTTCTCTACGCCGATCTCGCAGCCCTCGGTGGTTCGTTCTCGGCCGAACACGGGGTCGGCTCCAAGCGCATCCAGTCGCTGCTCGCCACGGCCGATCCGGGCAAGCTGAACCTGATGATGCACGTCAAGGACACACTCGACGGCCTGAAACTGATGAACCCGGGAAAGGTCATGCCCCTTGCTCCACTTCTTGCCAAAGACAACGAGCGCGGAAACCCGTCCGATGCGTGACACCCCGGCAAGCCGCTCCTGCTCCGTCGACTACGCCGAGCTCCGCCGGCGGTTCCGCGCGGCCGCCGGGCGAGCGGGCGCCGAGCTGACGGAATATCTTCACCCGCTCCATGGACCGGCCGGAGAGGTGCTCGCCACGGACGTCGCCTATCTCGGCCGGCGCGACGCTGCGAAACTGATGGTGCTGATCTCTGGCACGCATGGCGTCGAAGGCCAGTTCGGCTCGGCCTGCCAGACGGCGTGGCTCGAGGAGAATTCGCCCTGGCGGCTGCCGGAAGACACGGCCGTGCTCGCCATCCACCTCATCAACCCGTGGGGCACGGCCTGGTCGCGGCGCGTCAACGAAGACAATGTCGACCTCAACCGCAACTTCGTCGACTGGCAGGCGGGAGTGCCGAAGAACGACGGATACGCGGCCCTGCACGAGGCCCTGGTCTGCCACGAGTGGGAAGGCCCGGACCGCAACAAGGCCGATGAGGCGCTCGCCGCGGCGAAGCAGCGGCTGGGCGGCCACGCCGGCCTGGCCCCCATCGTCGAAGCCGGACAGTACGATTTTCCCGACGGGCTGTTCTACGGCGGCGCTGGACCGGTCTGGTCGAACCGCACGCTCAACGACATCCTTGTCACCTTTGCAGGCCAGGCGCGTCACGTCGTGGTCTTCGACCTGCACACCGGCGCCGGCCCCTATGGCTACCCGGCCCTGCTGTCGGTCGCCGAAACCGAGCATGGCGGGCTTGCCTGGGGCAAGTCGATCTTCGGTCCGGCCCTCTCCGTGGTGCTTACCGGCAGGGACGCCACGACCGACACCGGAATAGCCGCCACCGCCACCGGCTACGTTTCGGCTGCGGTCCGAAAGGCCATACCCGAGGCGCGCGCACTGCCGCTGGTCGTCGAGTGCGGCACGCTCGACGGACCGACCGTCATGGACGCGGTGCAGGCCGACAACTGGCTGCATGTATTCGGCAAGGTCGACTCACCGCTCGGCCAGCGCATCAAGGCGACCTTGCGATCGGCCTTCATCCCGGAGGACCCGGATTGGCAGTGGAACTGCCTGAACACGAGCCTGCGCTATTTCGACCGGGCATTCGCCGATCTCAAGGCTGTCGATGGCGGGACGGAGAACAAGCCCCTTTCCGTGCCGAAGCCCGCGACCGCGACCGTCGTGCAGCCGCATCCGGCGAGCCGGCAGACGCCCGCGGTCGAGGTGCTCGACCTGCACAAGCGCTTCGGCCAGTTGGAAGTGCTGAGCGGCGTCAACCTTTCGGCCAGGGCCGGCGAAGTGGTGTCGATGATCGGCTCGTCCGGCTCGGGAAAGAACACCTTCCTGCGCTGTATCAACCTGCTCGAGCAGCCCAATGGCGGCCGCATCATCGTCGATGGCGAAGAGATCCGGATGAAGACGGCGTCGGACGGGAGCATCCACCCGGCCGACACGCGCCAGGTCGAGCGGATCCGCGCCCGCGTCGGCATGGTGTTCCAGAGCTTCAACCTCTGGCCGCATTTGACCGTGCTCGAGAACATCGTCGAGGCCCCGGTACATGGCCTGAAGGAGCGGCGCGACGAAGCCGTCGAGCGCGCGCACGCGCTGCTCAAGAAGGTCGGGCTCTCCGACAAGCACGGCCAGTATCCTGGCCAGCTGTCGGGCGGCCAGCAGCAACGGGCGGCCATCGCCCGCACGCTTGCGATGCAGCCCAAGGTCATCCTGCTCGACGAGCCGACGTCCGCGCTCGACCCCGAACTCGTCGGCGAGGTGCTGCGCGTCATCCGCCAGCTCGCCGAGGAAGGCAACACCATGATCCTCGTGACGCACGAGATGCAGTTCGCGCGCGAGGTGTCGCACAAGATCCTCTTCCTCCACCGCGGCAAGGTGGAGGAGGAGGGAGCGCCGGCGGAGCTTTTTGCCAATCCGCGTTCGGAGCGCCTGCGCCAGTTCCTGGCAAGGACGCTCTGACCGCCCGGCGCGACCAAGGAGCAAGCGGGCGCGCAGCCCGATGCAGACCCAACAACATCCAACAATGGGGAACACGGAATATGAAACTGAAGGTCCTGTCCCTGCTCGCCTGCTTCGCCGCAGGTATGGGCAGCGCATTTGCCAACGAGGGTGAGCTGTCGATCGGCACCGAAGGCGCCTATCCGCCCTGGAGCATGGCGGATGCCGCCGGCAACGTCACCGGCTTCGACGCCGACGTCGGCGCCTTGCTCTGCGCCAAGCTGAACACCAAGTGCCACTTCGTCGTCCAGGCCTTCGACGGCCTGATCCCGGCGCTCAAGGCCAAGCGCTTCGACATCATCATCTCGGGCATGTCGATCACCGCCGATCGCAAGAAGGAGATCAACTTCTCCGTCGGCTACGCCGAGCTCGCCAACATGTTCGTGGCGCCGAAGGATTCCGACCTCGCCGGCATCAAGGACATCGACACGCTGCTCAAGTCGCTCGACGGCAAGAAGGTAGGCGTCCAGGCAGGCACCACGCATGCGCATTTCCTCGAAAAGCGCGTACCAAATGCCGACCTGAAGACTTACGACACGCTCGACCAGATGCAGATCGACCTGGCCACCGGCCGCATCGACGCCGCCTTCGCCGACGCCTCGGCATTGCAGGACTTCCTCGACAAGCCGGACGGCAAGACCTTCCAGTTCGTCGACGTGAAGATCCAGAGCACCTTCGACCCCTCGCTCGGCGAAGGCATCGGCGTGGGCATTGCGCAGGAGAACACCGCGCTCAAGGCGGACATCGACAAGGCGCTCTGCGAACTGGTCGCCGACGGCTCCATCGGCAAGGCGAGCCAGAAATGGTTCAAGACGGATATCTCCCGTCCCTGCCAGTGACGCGCTGGGGCGGCCGGGCGCAACAGCGTTGCCCGGTCGGCTCGAAAGCCCGGAAGGCGCCACCCCGGCTGCCTTCCGGGCATGACCATCATCAAAAATCAGGCGAATCCGATGGAATTCGGTATTTGGCAGGTATGGGAAGGCGGCTGGATCGGCGCCATCTTGCGGGGCGCTGCGATCACCATCGCAGTCGCGGTCGCCAGCATGCTCGGCGGCTTCGTCATCGGCACGATCTGCGGCATGATCAAGTGGGGCCGCGTCCGCCCGCTGAACTATCTCGTCGACGGCTACACCGCACTCGTCCGCGGCGTGCCGGAACTGCTCATCATCTACCTGCTCTTCTTCAGCTCCGTCGAGTTCGTCACCAGGGTGGCAACGGCCTTCGGTTATGCCGGCCTGGCCGAAAGCGGTTATGCCTTCGTCATCGCCGTCATCGCCATCGGCGCGATATCGGGCGCCTATTCCACCGAAGTCGTGCGCGGGGCGCTGGCCGCCATCCCGCAGGGCCATATCGAGGCCGCCCGGGCGCTCGGCATTCCGAGCTTGCGCATCTTCCGCCGCATCATCGCCCCGCAGATGCTGCGCATCGCCATTCCCGGCATGAACAATGTCTGGCAGGTCACCATCAAGGACACCGCGCTGGTATCGGTTGTCGGCCTGCAGGAGCTGATGCGGACGGCATTCATCGGCTCCAACACGACGCGGAACCCGTTCATTTTCTATCTCATCGCAGCGGTGGTCTATCTGGTGATCACGCTGGTCAGCCAGGCCGGCATCGACTGGGCCGAACGCCTGCTCAGGCTCCGTTCAAGGAAGTAGTCCGATGGATCTCGAACTCATCTGGCAGGCGCTGCCCGTGCTCCTCAAGGGCCTCAAGGCCACGGCGGTACTCACCTTCCTGTCCGTCCTGATCGGATTCAACCTCGGCCTCGGGCTCGCCATCATGCGGCTCTCGTCGAACCGGGCGGTCGCCAGCTTCGCAAAATACTACAGCACCGTGTTTCGCGGCACGCCGCTGCTCGTTCAGATTTTCCTGTTCTACTACGGGCTCGGGCAGCTCTCCTTCGTCAAGGACAATGCCGTGCTGTGGTGGGTGGTCAGCGACGGCGCTCGCTGTGCCGTACTGGCGCTGGCCCTGAACACCGCCGCATATACATCAGAAATCCTGCGCGGCGGCCTCATGTCGGTGCCGGCGGGCCTCGTCGAGGCGGCCCAGGCCTGCGGCATGTCGCGCCTCCTGCGCTTCCGCCGCATCGAGTTTCCGCTCGCCATCCGCCAGGCGCTGCCGGCCTACGGCAACGAGCTCGTGCTGACGGTCAAGGGCACGAGCCTCGCTTCCACCATCACCGTGCTCGAGATCACCGGCTACGCCAAGCGGCTGATGAGCCAGACCTATGCGGTCTTCGAGGTGTTCGCCATCGCGGGTGCGCTGTATCTGGCGACCAATCTCATCCTGATCACCCTGGTGCGCCTGCTGGAGCGGCATCTGACACGCCACCAGGCGCGGTGACACCGCGCACCCTGGGCGGGTCAGCGGCCGGCCGTCCTCCGCTCGAGCGGTCCCATCTCGGCGGCAAAGCGCTCGACCATGGCGAGCCCGGTCGCGTTGGGGCGCAGAGCCGGCGCGCGATCATGGACGGTAAGCCCGGCGCGCAGCGCGAACAGCCGCTTGCCGTAGCACATCAGGTGCTCGATGCCCTGCATGGTCGAAACGACGGCCGGCAGCATGGTGCGGTAGTGCACCATGGCCCCCGCTTCGTCACCGGCGACGAAGGCCTCGTAGACGGCAACCGCGTGGTCGATGCAGTCGGGCGCCAGGATCAGGCCACGGCAGCCGATGCGCAGATTGTCGATCAGTTCGAGCCCGCCGCGGCCGTTGAAGATCGGCAGCTTGCCGCCGGTCGCCTCGACCAGGCCGGCGATGTCGGTCACCGGCCCCTCGCCCTTGATCAGCTGGATGTTGGGATGCTGGCGCACGAGGTCGGCGATCTCCTGCGAGCTCAGCCCGCGCCCCATGAAAGCAGGCGCATTCTGGATCGCGACCGGCAGGTCGGTGGCGTCCGCCACGCGGCCGAAGAAGCGGATGTATTCGGTCGCCGCGAACTGCCCCACCATGGGCGGCTGCAGGATCAGCCAGTCGGCGCCGACGCTCTCGGCATGACGCACCTGCGCCACCTGCTCGGTGACGGACGCGCCAAAAATGGTCAGCGCCAGCGGCACCCCGCCGCCCGTATCTTCCGCGATCCAGTCCATGACCGTGCGGCGCTCGGCCTCGCTCAGCTTCGAAGCCTCTGTGGCAAGCCCGAGGGCTGCCATGCCGTGTACGCCGACCGCGAGGCAGATTTCGACCTGGCGCCGCATCGCTGCGCGGTCGAGGCGTTCGTGTTCGTCGAACAGCGCGTAGAGGATGGCGTGGATGCCGTGCATGTCGGCTGCGGGGAAACGCGGCATGATGGACCTCAGTGGCTCTCGCGCGGCACGTCGTGGCCGCGGCAACCGACCAGGAAGTCGAGGTCGGCACCCTTGTCGGCCTGCATAACGCGTTCGACATAAAGGCTCTGGTAGCCGCCCTGCATCGGCTGCGCCGGCGCCTTCCAGCGCACCCGGCGTCGCGCCAGCTCCTCGTCCGGGACTTCGAGGTTCAGCCGGCGGGCCTCGACGTCGAGCTCGATCATGTCGCCGTCCTCGACCAGCGCCAGCGGCCCGCCGACGGCGGCCTCGGGTGCGACGTGCAGGACCACCGTGCCGAAGGCGGTACCCGACATGCGCGCATCCGAAATCCGCACCATGTCGCGCACGCCCTTGGCCAGCAGCTTCTGCGGCAGCGCCATATTGCCGACCTCGGCCATGCCGGGATAACCCTTGGGCCCGCAGTTCTTCAGCACCATCACGCAGGTCTCGTCGATGTCGAGATCAGCGTCGTCGACACGCGCCTTGTAGTGCTCGATGTCCTCGAACACGACGGCACGGCCGCGATGGCGCATCAGCTCCGGCGAGGCCGCCGACGGCTTCAGGATCGCACCGTCGGGCGCTAGATTGCCGCGCAGCACGGCAATGCCGCCCTGCGCCGTCAGCGCCTTGTCGCGCGGCAGGATCACCTCGTCGTTGAAATTCTCTGCGCCGGCGATGTTCTCGCCCACCGTCCTGCCGGTCACCGTCAGCGCGTCGAGATCGAGCAGATCGGCGATCTCCTTCATCACGGCAGGCAGGCCGCCGGCATAGCAGAACTCCTCCATCAGGAATTTTCCCGACGGCATCAGGTCCAGGATGGTGGGCACGTCGCGACCGAAGCGGTCCCAGTCGTCGAGCGAAAGCTCGGTGCCGGTGCGGCCGGCAATCGCCAGCAGGTGCACCACCGCATTGGTCGAGCCGCCGATGGCGCCGTTGACGCGGATGGCGTTGGCGAAGGCCTTGCGGGTGAGAATCCGGGACAATCGCAGGTCTTCCCTGACCATCTCGACGATGCGCCGGCCCGAGAGCCGCGCCAGCCGGGCGCGGTGGGCGTCGACCGCCGGATAGGCGGCATTGCCCGGCAGGGCGAGCCCCAGCGACTCCACCATCGAAGCCATGGTCGAGGCCGTGCCCATGGTCATGCAGTGGCCGGGCGATCGCGACATCGCGCTTTCGGCGGCGGCGAATTCCTGCTCGCTCATGACTCCGGCGCGCACGTCCTCGGAGAATTTCCACACGTCGGTGCCCGAGCCGATCGCCTTGCCACGGAAGCGGCCGTTGAGCATCGGCCCGCCCGAGACGACGATCGCCGGCACGTCGCAGGAGGCAGCGCCCATCACCAGCGACGGCGTGGTCTTGTCGCAACCGGCCATCAGCACGACACCGTCCATCGGGTTACCGCGAATCGCCTCCTCGACATCCATCGAGGCGAGATTGCGGAACAGCATCGCCGTCGGCCGCAGATTGGACTCGCCGCAGGAGACGACGGGAAACTCCAGCGGCAGGCCGCCAGCTTCGAGGACACCGGCCTTCACATGCTCGACCAGCCCGCGGAAATGGGCGTTGCAGGGCGTGAGTTCGGAAAATGTATTGCAGATGCCGATGACCGGGCGCCCGTCAAAAGCGTCGTCGGGCAGGCCGTTGTTCTTCATCCAGCTGCGGTGGATGAAGGCATCTTTGCCGAAGCCGCCGAACCAGGCCTGGGAACGCAGTTTCCGTGTCACGTGCTGTACCTTCTGTCAGAGTCCGGGCGGGTTCAGGCCGCGTGCTGCAGCACGCTGAGGCCGCCGTCGACGACCAGCGTCGCGGCGTTCATGAACGGACACTCGTCCGAGATCATGAACACTGCGGCCTTGGCGATTTCGGCCGTGGTGGCGATGCGCTTGCCCGGGTGCAGCGCCAGCGTCTCAGCCTTGGCCTTCGCCGGGTCGGGGAAGCTGTTCCAGTAGTCGATGTTCTTCTGCGTCTCGACATAGCCGGGCGCCAGCGCGTTCACGCGCACGCCCGCCCCGACATATTCCAGCGCCAGGGACTTGGTCAGGCCGAGCAGCGCGTGCTTGGCCAGGGGATAGGGGAATGTGTGCGGGATGATGGTGAAGGAATGCGTCGAGGCGATGTTGAGGATCGCCCCGCCGCCGGCCGCGATCATGCCGGGAAGTGCTGCCTTGCAGCAGTTCCACGCGCCCTTCAGGTTGACGTCGAAGCAGCGCTGCCATTCCTCGTCGGTGGTCTCCAGCGGCAGGCTGAAGACGTTGATGCCGGCATTGTTGATCAGCGCATTAACTTGGCCGATCTCCTTGTCGGCCCGCGCCATGGCGGCGGCGATGGCGGCAGCGTCGGAGATGTCGGCCTCGGTATGGCCAAGCATGCCCTCGCCCGCGTCGAGGCGCTTCACCGTCTCTCGCAGCAGTGCCCCGTCGCGGTCGACGACGAACAGCTTCGCGCCTTCCTTCAGGCACTGCTCGGCGATCGCCAGCCCGATGCCCTGGGCGGCGCCGGTGAGAAAGATGCGCTTGCCGGCAAGACGGTCGCTCATTGGAATTCCTCGCAATCGGAAACGGTGATCGAAAACGCGCCTGATAGCGTTTCGCCAGGCGCAAGAAGATGGAGGGCGTCGCGCCCCGAGATCGCCAGCGCATTGGGCGTGTGCGACATCGGTTCGAGACAGAAGGAGCTCGTGTCGTCCTCCGGCGCATAGAGCATGTAGCGCGAGAACACCGGATCGGCCTCGATGTCGGCGGCGAGCCTCGTCTCGGGCCAGACGATGCGGGCCCGCCCGTTCCAGCCTTCGAAGCAATTGTTCAGCCTGCGCCGCGGCAGGCTGCGCGCAATCGAGAAGTCGGAGCGGTCAGGGATCGGCGTACGCACGCCGGGCAGAAAGCCCTCGCGTTCGGTCCACCAGCCTTCGGCCGGGGCCATCAGCCTGGTGCCATCAGTGCGCGGAAAATAGGGGTGGAACCCGATGCCGAAGGGCATCGTCCCGCGACCCCGGTTCGTCACCTTGAGCTCAAGCCGCACCGTCGCGCCATCAAGCGTGATGATCTGCACCGCTCGATAGACGTGCGGCGACTTTTCCGGCCGCGCCTGCTCGAAGGCGAGTTTCATGCCTGAGGCCGACGATTCCTCCACCGTCCAGTCGGCCAGCCAGCCATCGCCATGGATGTAATAGGGCTCGGCCGTATTGGGCATGAAGCGATAGCGCGCGCCGCCAAGCTCGAAGCCGTTGCCTTCAACCCGATTGCCGACAGGAACCAGCGGGAAGCAGGCAGAGCGCAGCACGTCGAAGCCACCGTCCCCGAATGGCCGAAGGAACGGTCGGCCGTCCAGGGTGGAGCCGTCGACCACCGCCCCACCCCGTGGGCTTACACGCAACGACAGGCGGTCGTTTTCAAGGCTGACAAACGCTGGCATCTCACCGGCGTCCGATCGCGCTGGACCTCAGATTGTCGAGCAGCACTGCGAGCAGCAGGATCACGCCGCGGACGATATACTGGTAGAAGGCCGGGATGTTCAAAAGGTTCATGACGTTCTCGGCGATGCCCATGATCATCACGCCGACGATGACGCCGGCAATCGCCGCGCGGCCGCCGGCCAGCGACACGCCGCCGAGCACGCAGGCCGAGATGACCGACAGCTCGAGCCCGATGGCGGCATTGGGCTGGCCCGAGGTGATGCGCGAGGCGAGCAGTATGCCGGCGATGGCGCAGACCACGCCCTGCAGCGTGAAGATCCAGATGCGGGTGCGGTCGACATTGACGCCGGCGAGGCGCGACGCCTCGGGATTGCCGCCGATGGCGAGCGTGTTCTTGCCGAATACGGTGCGGTTGAGCACGAAGCCGAACACGGCAAACAGCACGAGCAGCACCCAGATCGGCGTCGGCACGCCGAACAGCTTCGACAGCGCCAGCTGATAGAAATTCGGGTCGTTGATGCCAACCGCGCGCCCGTCGGACGAGATCAGCGCCAGGCCGCGCACGATCTGCATGGTGGCAAGCGTGGTGATCAGCGCGTTGATACGGAACTTGGCGATGACTACGCCATTGACCAGTCCGACCACTGCGCCGCAGAGCAGCGCCGCCAGGATACCGACCATGATCGACCCGGTGGCATTGGAGGCCATGACCGCCACCATGCCGGCAAAGGCGACGATGGAGCCGACCGACAGGTCGAAGTCGCGCGCCGCCAGGCAGAACATCATGGTGCAGGCGACGATGCCGACTGTGACGACCGACTGCAAAAGGCCCAGCATGTTGCGTTCGGTCAGGAAGTTCGGGACGAAGATCGACACCAGCGCAAAGGCCAGCACGAAGATTACGACCAGGCCCTGGTCGCCGAGCAGTACGTTCTTGAAAGATCTCGTCATGCTCCGTTCCCTTAAGATGCGATTGCGGCTGGCGTCTTCTTGTCGGGGAGCGCTGCCGCCAGGATCGCACGCTCGCTGAATTGTTCACGGTCGAGATGCGCCGAGATGCGCCCGCCGCACATGACCAGGATGCGGTCGCAGATGCCCATCACCTCGGGTAGTTCGCTGGAGACCACGACGATCGCCATGCCCTGCTCCGCGAGCTGGTAGAGGATCTCGTAGATCTCGGACTTGGCGCCTACGTCGATGCCGCGCGTCGGCTCATCGACGATCAGCACGCGCACGCCCTCTTCCGACAGCCAGCGCCCGAGGATCACCTTCTGCTGGTTGCCGCCGGACAGGTTGACGATGTCCTGCCTGCGCGATGGCGTCCTGACCTTGAGCTTCTTGATGAAGGTCTCGGCGACCTCCACCTCCTTGCGCGGGTTGAGGATGCCGAAGCGCGCGTGATGGCGCCGCGAGGAGATGTTGATGTTCTCCTCCAGCGAGCGCCCCTGGATGATGCCGTCATGCTTGCGGTCTTCCGAGCACAGCACGATGCCGGCGCGGATGGCCTGGTGCGGATCGGCGAGATGAATCGCCTTGCCGTCCATGGTAATCGCGCCGCCCGAACGCGGATCGGCGGCATAGACCAGCCGCATCAATTCGGAGCGGCCGGCACCGATCAGCCCGAAGAAGCCGAGGATCTCGCCAGCGCGAACCTCGAAGCTCGCCGGCTGGCCGAGCTTTTCGCCCGAAATGCCATCGACCTTCATCCTGACATCGCCAATGGCGCGGGGCCGCCAGCCCCAGACATTGGCGATCTCGCGGCCAACCATTTCGGCCACCACCTGTTCGCGGGTGACGTTTTCGAGGCTCGGATGGTGGGCGGCCAGCTTGCCGTCGCGCAGCACCGTCAAGCTGTCGCAGAGGCGGAACACCTCGTCGAGCCGGTGGGAAATGTAGAGGATGACCTTGCCCACGGCGCGCAGGCGCTCGATCAGGGCAAACAGGATTTCGCTTTCGCGCGACGACAGCGACGAGGTCGGCTCGTCGAGCGCGATCACGCGGGCGTCGAGCATGATCGCCTTGGCGATCTCGACCATCTGGCGCTCGCCGATGGACAGCGTCTTGACCTTGCGGCGCGGGTCGATGTCGATGCCGGCCGACTTCAGCTTCTCGCCGACCTCGGCGAACATCTGCCTGGACCGGATCACGCCGGCGTTGGCCGGGAAGCGGCCGAGCCTGAGGTTTTCGGCGACGGTCAGCTCGGGAACCAGTTGCAATTCCTGGTGGATGACGATGACGCCGGCATGGAAGGCGTCGCGCGTCGAGGCGTATTTCTGGACCTGGCCGTCGATGATGATGTCGCCATAGTCGGCATGCTGGTCGCCCGACAGCACCCGGATCATGGTCGACTTGCCGGCGCCGTTCTCGCCCATCAGGCCATGCACGGCCCCCTTCTCGACGGTGAACGAGACATCCGACAGCGCCTGGACACCCGGATAGGATTTCGAGATGCGGGAAAATTCCAGATATGACATCGACGGTCCTCCTGAAGATCCGGCGGCGGGACCAAGGCTCCGCCGCCGGACACCGTTCAATGTTGCAGCTTACTCGATGCCGAGTTCCTGGCGGACCTTCTGGTAGTCGTCGCGCTTGGCAAGGGCACCGGCGGTCAGGATCAGCTTTTCCGGCTCCTTGTTGTTGACGATCCACTCATACATGTTGAGCGCGGTTTCGTAGCCATGCCGCTTCGGCGAGATTATCACCGAACCGATGAACCCGGTGGCCGACGGCTTCTTGAACTCGTTGATTGCCGAATCCGCGCCGCCAATGCCGACACCGATCATGCCGTCAGCCGCAATGCCGACGCTTTCCGAGGCGCGCACGGCGCCCAGGACCGCCTCGTCGTTGAGGCCGAAGGCGACCCACTTCTTGATGTCGGCATGCTTGTTCAGCACCACGGTCGCGGCGTTCAGTGCGGCTTCCGTGTCGGTCTTGGCCTGCGGCGCATCGAAGATATTCTCAGCCTTGAAGCCGTTCGCCTTGAGCACGGAGATCGCACCCTCAACGCGGTCGACGGCGGTCGGCAGCTGGTCGTAGGAGACGCGGATCGCGCCGACCTCTTCGGGCTTCCAGCCGCGCGCCTTCATCTCGTCGACGATCGCCTGGCCGACAGCCTCGCCGATCTTGGTCGCGGAGATGCCCATGTGCGGCACGTCTTCAAGTGGCTTGCCGTCGGCGCTGACCAGGCGGTCGTCGACAGTCATCAGCTTGAGATTGTTGGCGGCTGCCTTGGCGACGATGCCCGGTCCGAGCTTTACGTCAGGCGTGCAGACGATGAACCCCTGGGCGCCCTGGGCCCCGAGATTGTCGATCGCCGACATCAGCTTCTCGCCGTCCTCGGCCCCGATCTTCACCAGCGTGAAGCCTTTTTCCTTGGCCGCCTGGTCGGCGAACTTCCACTCGTCCTGGAACCACGGCTCCTCGGGTTGCTTCACGATGAAGCCGATCTTGGTCTCCTGCGCATAGGCAGAAACGATGGTGGTGGCAGAAAGGACGGCAAGGGCGCCCGCGACGAGCGCCGTCTTCAACAATCGCATGATTTCCTCCCAGAACATGCCGGGGCTCGGCCCGGATGACCAACGCTAGCCGCTTTTATCATACCAGTCAATTGCGCTGGTATGATAAATGAGCTAGGCTTCGTTTCGTGGTGATGCGCGGGCTGCGGAAATAAGGCCGCAACCAGCATTGTCCGGCATGCGGCGCGCACATAAGAACGAGAATAGAATGCCGGGGGAGGAATAGACTGATGGCCAATGCTACGGCCGAAATTGCAGTTCCAGCGCCGAAGCCGCGCCGGCCGCGCGTCTTGCCCGACGTGGTCCGGGCTATCGCCTCCGAAATCCTCTCTGGCAGCTACCCGGTAGGCTCGACGCTCCCCAGCGAAAACGATCTCTGCGCCGAGCATGGCGTCAGCCGCACAGTCATCCGCGAAGCCCTGAAGACGCTGGCCGCCAAGGGGCTGGTGCACAGCCGCCCGCGCATCGGCACCGTCGTCTGCGAACGCGACACCTGGAACATCATCGACCCGCAGGTGCTCGAGTGGCACGCGCCGAACAGTATTGACCCGGCTCTGTTCGATTCCATCCTGGAGACCCGACGTGCGATCGAACCGCTGGTCGCCGAACTGGCCGCCAAGCGCGCCTCCCTGCAGGAGATCGCCGACCTCGAAGCCGCCTGGAGGGGCATGGAAGCCGCGGGCTCGGACGTTGGGCGCTTTGCCCGGTCGGACGCCAGCTTCCACCAGGTGCTGTACGGCGCCTGCCACAACCCGATCTTCCGCCAGATCGGCGGCATGATCGAGACGGCGCTGAACTTTGCCCTCGAAGCGACGGCCAACTCCGTCGACCGCCGCGACGAGGCGGTGAAGGTTCACTTCGGCGTGGTCGAGGCGCTGCGCATGCGCGACGGCGCGGCCGCGCGCAGGGCAGCCAACGAGATCCTCGATCTCGCCGCCCGCGACCTCGCCCGCGCCAAGAACCAGCACAAGCAAGACTGAACGGGCACAAGCCCATCCGGAGTAGTGCCAACATCATGAAGATCACTGCGCTCAAGACCTATATCGTCCCGCCACGCTGGCTGTTCCTCAAGATCGAGACCGACGAGGGTGTCAGCGGCTGGGGCGAGCCCGTGGTCGAAGGTCGCGCGCATACCGTCGAGGCGGCAGTTCACGAACTCGCCGACTATCTCGTCGGCAAGGACCCGCGCCTGATCGAGGATCATTGGAACGTCATGTATCGCGGCGGCTTCTACCGCGGCGGCCCGATCCTGATGAGCGCCATCGCCGGCATCGACCAGGCGCTCTGGGACATCAAGGGCCGGGCGTTGGGCGTGCCGGTGCACGAATTGCTCGGCGGCAAGTGCCGCGACCGCATCAAGGTCTATTCCTGGATCGGCGGCGACCGCCCCTCCGACGTCGCCGACGGCGCGAAGGATGTCGTCGCGCGAGGCTTCACCGCGCTCAAGATGAACGGCACCGAGGAGCTGCAGATCGTCGACAGCCACGACAGGATCGACGCCGCCGTCGAGCGCGTCGCCATGGTGCGCGAGGCCGTCGGCCCGCATGTCGGCATCGCCGTCGACTTCCACGGCCGCGTCCACCGGCCGATGGCGCGCGTTCTGGTCAAGGAGCTCGAGCCCTACCGGCTGATGTTCATAGAGGAGCCGGTGCTGAGCGAGAACCGCGAGGCGCTCAAGGAGATCGCCGCGCTATCGTCCGCGCCAATTGCACTCGGCGAACGCCTCTACAGCCGCTGGGACTTCAAGAGCGTATTCGAGGAAGGCGTGGTCGACATCATCCAGCCCGACCTGTCGCACGCCGGCGGCATCACCGAATGCCGCAAGATCGCGGCCATGGCCGAGGCCTATGACGTCGCGGTTGCGCCGCATTGCCCGCTCGGCCCCATTGCGCTCGCCGCCTGCCTGCAGCTCGACGCCGTTACCTACAACGCCTTCATCCAGGAACAGAGCCTCGGCATCCACTACAACAAGGCCAACGACCTGATCGACTACGCCAAAAACAAGGACGTGTTCCGCTACGAGGACGGCTTCGTCGCCATCCCCGACGGCCCGGGCCTCGGCGTCGATGTCGACGAGGACTACGTCGTGGAGCGTGCCAAGGAAGGCCACCGCTGGCGCAACCCCGTCTGGCGCCACGCCGACGGCTCCTTCGCCGAGTGGTGAGGGCCCCATCGTTGGTCTAAGGACCAATTGACCTGACGCTGCCGCCCCATGCAATTTGGCCGCCGGCCTTGAGCCGGACAGGCTATGCAGGCAACGCCTTGGGAGGGGCGCATGAACGCGAGCGTTGTCGTCGAGCATGTGGACAGGATCCAGGCCGCGCTCCGCTCCAGCGAGGCGGCCCGGTCCGCGCTCGTGGCCTCATGGAGCCGGTCATCGTCCCTGCACCGGCTGGACCCGGCGCATCGCAACCCGCCGCGCCGCCTGACCGAAACGGAGCTTTCGGCCGCACGTGAGCGTATCGGGCGGCTTGTCGCCGCCGCCCAGGCAACCCTCGACCGCCTCTATCTCGCAGTGGGCGGCGTCGGCTGTTGCGTGCTCCTCGCCGACCGCGACGGCGTGCCGGTCGAGCGGCGGGGAGCGGTAGCCGACGACGAGACCTTCGAGGATTGGGGGTTGTGGACCGGCTCGGTGTGGAGTGAAGAATGTGAAGGCACCAACGGCATCGGCACCTGCCTGATCGAGCAGCGCGCGCTGACCATTCATCGCGACCAGCATTTCCTGAGCCGCAACACGCTGCTCTCCTGCACGACGGCGCCGATCTACGACCACGAGGGCCAGCTCGCCGCCGCACTCGACGTGTCGTCGTGCCGCGCGGACCAGACCGACGGCTTCGTCAGTCTGATCTCGATGGCAGTCGGCGACGCCGTGCGTCGTATCGAGGCCGAGAACTTCCGCCTGTGCTTCCCGACAGCGCGCATCCTGGTCGCGCCGAACCCCGACACCTCGCCTGCGGCCCTGCTTGCAGTGGACGACGACGACCTGGTGATCGGCGCGACGCGGGCGGCGCGGCAGGCGCTCGGCCTGACGCCGCAGATGATGGCCAGGCCGATGCCCACCGCGGACCTGCTCGGAACCCACGCGGCCGCGTCGAAAGATCTGGCCGGGGCAGAGCGCAGCGTGGTCCAGCGCGCCTTGGCGCGATCCGGCGGCAACGTCTCCGCCGCGGCCGAGGCGCTCGGCATTTCACGCGCGACCTTGCACCGCAAGCTCGCCCGCCTCGGGCTGCAGCGGCCGCACTGATCTTTCCCCGCTCCATCTGTCGCAGATCTGCGACAGATGACCTCCGCCTCCTGCCGGGCCCCGGCTGACATCGGCCGGCAACTTGGCACTCTCCTCTCGGGCGCCGCATCCCGCGGTGCGATCTTCGGGAGGAAAAGATGAACAAGGTGGAATTCTCGCGCACGGCCAAGATCCCCTTCGCCAAGCGCTACGACAACTTCATCGGCGGCGCGTGGGTGGCGCCCAAGGCCGGCCGGTACTTCGAAAACATCTCGCCGGTAACCGGCCGGCCGTTGGGCGAGATCGCCCGCTCCGACGCCGCCGACATCGAGGCGGCGCTCGACGCCGCCCACATGGCCAAGGAGGCCTGGGGCAAGACGGCGCCCGCAACGCGTGCGCTGATCCTCAACCGCATCGCCGACCGCATGGAGGAAAACCTCGACCTTCTGGCGCTCGGCGAGACCTGGGACAACGGCAAGCCGATCCGCGAGACGACCGCCGCCGATTTGCCGCTCGCCATCGACCATTTCCGCTACTTCGCCGGCGTGCTGCGTGGCCAGGAAGGCTCGATCTCCGAGATCGACCACGACACGGTCGCCTATCATTTCCACGAGCCGCTGGGCGTCGTGGGCCAGATCATCCCGTGGAATTTCCCGCTGCTCATGGCCTGCTGGAAGCTGGCGCCGGCGCTCGCCGCCGGCAACTGCGTGGTGCTGAAACCGGCCGAGCAGACGCCCGCCACCATCATGCTGTGGGCCGACCTGATCGGCGACCTGCTGCCTGCAGGCGTGCTCAACATCGTCAACGGTTTCGGCCTCGAGGCCGGCAAGCCGCTCGCATCCAGCCCGCGCATCGCCAAGATCGCCTTCACCGGCGAGACGACCACTGGCCGGCTGATCATGCAATACGCCTCGCAGAACCTGATACCGGTGACACTCGAGCTCGGCGGCAAGTCGCCCAACATCTTCTTCCAGGACGTGACGTCGGAAGACGACGATTTCTTCGACAAGGCGATCGAGGGCTTCGTCATGTTCGCGCTCAACCAGGGCGAGGTCTGCACCTGCCCGAGCCGGGCGCTGGTGCACGAAAAGATCTACGACAAGTTCATGGAGCGCGCGCTGAAACGCGTCGAGGCAATCGTCCAGGGCGACCCACTCGACCCCGCCACCATGATCGGCGCGCAGGCCTCGTCGGAGCAGCTGGAGAAAATCCTGTCCTACATGGATATCGGCCGCCAGGAAGGCGCCGAACTCCTGACCGGCGGCGAGCGCGCCAACCTGCCCGGCGACCTTGCCGGCGGCTACTACGTCAAGCCGACGGTGTTCAAGGGCCACAACAAGATGCGCATCTTCCAGGAGGAGATCTTCGGGCCGGTGGTCTCGGTCACCACCTTCAAGGACGACGACGAGGCGCTGTCGATCGCCAACGACACACTCTACGGCCTCGGTGCGGGCATCTGGAGCCGCGACGCGAACCGGCTCTATCGCTTCGGCCGGGCCATCCAGGCCGGCCGCGTCTGGACCAATTGCTACCACGCCTATCCGGCGCACGCCGCCTTCGGCGGCTACAAGCAGTCGGGCATCGGCCGCGAGACGCACAAGATGATGCTCGACCACTACCAGCAGACCAAGAACATGCTGGTCAGCTACAGCCCGAAGAAGCTGGGGTTTTTCTGAGGGTGACGAGCTCTCCTCTCCCCGCTCGCGGGGGAGAGGACGCCGGCAGGCAGGTGAGGGGCAGGGCCTACCTGACCGCGCTCGCGCTGCCCCTCATCCGTCACTTCGTGACACCTTCTCCCCGCAGGCGGGGAGAAGGAAGAACCGGAACCCGCGCCATGTCCTCGCATCCTCCCCTCGACAAGGTCTCCGCCACGCCTGATGCCCTCGCCCTGCTCGACGAGATCATCGCCGAGCACGGCCCGGTGCTGTTCCACCAGTCCGGCGGCTGCTGCGACGGCTCCTCTCCGATGTGCTATCCGCGTTCCGACTTCATCGTCTGCGACAACGACGTGCTGCTCGGCACCATCGGCGACACGCCGGTCTACATCGGCGCGTTGCAGTTCGAGGTCTGGAAACACACCGACCTGATCATCGACGTCGTGCCCGGGCGCGGCGGCATGTTCTCGCTCGACAATGGCCGCGAGAAGCGCTTCCTGACACGCTCCACCATATGCGTTCTCCCAGCGCGGTGAGAGCACCGGGGCCGAAGGCTGGCTATACCCAGGACGCGGGGGTTCTGGGCAGGCGTTGCTCAGGGTCGATGACCTTCACCGACGGCTTTCCCGAACTGTTCCAGTGCCACAGCGCGACGCAATTGCCGCCAGGCGACATGAAGGACGGGTAGACGACCCCGTCGTAGCCCTCCCCGAGCAGCCGCTGCCGAAGCGAATGCGTTTCGGGCACTCGGCCTTCGTCGAGATCGGCCCGCCACTCGCAACGATGGATCGTCGCGTCGGTGCCGAGATCGGCAAGCACGGCAGCCTCCGTCAGATCCGCAAGCCTGGCTTCGCTCAGTTCCAGCTGCGCGATCAGCGCCGGATGCTGCACGAAACCCTGATTGTATTCGGCCCATGCGGTGGAAAGTTCGCACGCCGCATAGAGCGTCGGCGCGCCGACCGGGTTCCAGCGGCCGCCGAAACGCGCCGCCCCCTCCCCGGAAAGCGGCAGATAGGCCCAGCGCGGCACAAAGGCCCGCCACAAGGTCCGGCTTTTCGACCGCTCTTTTTCAGGCATAGACGCCGGAGCGCACCGCCTCCAGATAGGCCAGGACCTTGTCCGCCTTGCCCTCGCCCACCAGGTCGTAGGCCGTCTTGCCCGCCCAGCCCGGGATCGGCTGGTGCTTGAACCAGATCACTGCACGATGCTCGTCGCCGGCCATCTCCGACGCCATCGCCAGGATGCGCACCACCGGGCTCAGCGCCTGGTCGACCTTGCGCGCGCCGGAGCGTGCAGCCAGCGTGTTGCGGGCCACCCCGACGAGGCGGGCGAGCTCCGACTGCGTCACGCCGAGCTGCTCGGAAACCCGCCGTGCCGACAGGAAAGGCGTGCGGCTGTCACCGAAATGGGCCGCCGAAACGCCGAGGCTCTGAGCAGTCATCACACATTCCCAGTGCAAGATTTGAACTTCATCGGCTCAATATGTGCTCATTGCTAGCCCATTTCAAGCGCAGCCGGTCCCGGACGATCACACGTCCCTCTTCGGCACGCCAGTGCCGGACCAGTGATCCCGGGGGCACGGCCAAACGCAACGTCGGAGCGCCTCCCCGCGGCAATCAGTGGGGGATTTCAAACTGTCTACAAAAATCAAAAAAATAGTACCCATAATTGTAGACAATTTGGTTGACACTGCATTGATGCGTAAACAAACTGGCCTCTGCAAGCACAAGCTAGGGAGGAGCAGGGTGATGCGGCGACTTTGGAAGACCATCGCGACAGCGGTAACCGTGGGGCTTCTGGCGACGGCCGCGCATGCGAACACGCTGCGCTGGGCTGGCCAGCGCGACATTTTCTCGCTCGACCCCTATTCCTACGGTTCCACGTCGAACCTGGCCTTCCTCAATCACATCTATGAAGGCCTGGTGCGCTACACGCCGGAATTCGAGGTGGTGCCGGCGCTGGCGACAGAATGGCAGCTGGTCGACAACAAGGTCTGGCGCTTCAAGCTGCGCCAGGGCGTCAAGTTCCACAACGGCGCCGAGTTCACCGCCGACGACGTGATCGCCTCGCTGAAGCGCGTCAGCGACCCGACCTCGCCGCTGCGCGGCAACATTCCACTCTATGTCGGCTCGAAGAAGATCGACGACTACACGGTCGAGATCGAGGTTTCCTCGCCGTCGGCGCTGTTCCTCAACGACATGACAAACATCTTCATGTTCGATGCTCAATGGCTCGTCGACAACAACAGCGAGAAACCGACCGACGTCGGCGCCAAGGTCGAGGGCTACGCCACCTACAACACCAACGGCACGGGGCCGTTCAAGCTCGAGAGCCGCGTGCCGGACAGCAAGACCGTACTGGTCGTCAACGACGGCTGGTGGGACGAGAAGAAGCACAATCTCACCCGCATCGAATTCACCCCGATCGGATCGCCGGCGACACGGGTTGCGGCACTGCTTTCGGGCGAGGTCGATCTTGTCGATTCCGCCCCGATCCAGGATCTGCCGCGCCTTGAGGCCGCACCCGGCATCAAGGTCGACAAGCGCTCCGACCTGCGCACGGTCTCCATCGCGTTCAACCGCCGCGACAAGCTGGAGGACGGGCGCAGCAACCCCTTCAACGACCTTAGGGTGCGCCAGGCCTTTGACCACGCCATCGACCGCGAGCTCATCAACAAGAAGGTCATGCGCAGCCTCGCCCACCCCGCCGGCACTCTCGTGGCACCGGAAATTCCGGGCTACAGCGCCGAACTCGACAAGCCGTCGGCCTACGATCCCGAGCTTTCGCGCAAGCTGCTTGCCGACGCCGGCCAGTCGGATCTTGCCTTCACCTATCTCTGCATGAACGACGAAAGCGTGAACGAGGAGGACGTTTGCGCCGGTATCGTCAACATGCTGACGCGCGCAGGCTTCAAGCCGAACGTCGACATCGGGCCGCGCGCCGCCCAGGCGCCCAAGCGCTCGAGCGGCAAGTCCGACGTCTACATGATCGGCTGGGCCAACGAGCCCACGCTGGATGCCTATTCGATCCTCGTGCAGGTGCTCTCGACCCGCAGCCGCGCGGCGGGCGTGGCCAACTATGGCGGCTGGTCCTATCCCGAGCTGGACAAGATGGTGGATCAGGCGGCCAAGGAGCCCAACCGCGAAAAGCGCCTGGCGATCGAAACCGCAGCACTCAAGCTCGCCAAGGACGAGTTGATCATGATCCCGCTGCACCAGCAGCCGATGGCCTGGGCGATGTCCGAACGGGTCGAGCAGGTCGTGATCCGCGCCGACAACAAGCCGCGCCACTGGCTGACCCGCCTCGGCGAATAGCCGGACGGCCTTCGGGCCGTCCCTGCCCTTCAAAAAAGAAGAAGAACCCCGCCAAGGGGAACGATGACCTCTAAAGGGAGAACTGCAGAATGCTGAAGAAACTGACCCTCGCGGCCTTCATGGCGGCCGCGCTGTCCACGGCTGGCCAGGCGGCGACGCTCAAATGGGGCGCATCGCGCGACATCTATTCGCTCGACCCCTATTCCTATGGCGACAGCTACACGCTTGCCTTCCTCAACCACGTCTATGAAGGCCTGGTCCGCTACGACGCCAACCTCAAGATCGAGCCGGCGCTGGCGGCATCCTGGGAGACCGTGGCGGACAACGTCTGGAGGTTCCACCTGCGCCAGGGCGTGAAGTTCCACAACGGTGCCGAATTCACCGCCGACGACGTGATCGCTTCGCTCACCCGGGTCAGCGATCCGGTGTCTCCGCTGCGCGGCAACCTTCCGGCCTACAAGTCGGCGAAGAAGGTGGACGACTACACCGTCGATATCGAGCTGGTCGGCCCCTACCCGCTGCTGCTCAACGACCTGACCAACATCCACATCTTCGACGCCACCTGGCTGAAGGACAACAATTCGGAGAAGCCCACCGACGTCGGCAAGAAGATCGAGGGATACGCGACCTACAACACCAATGGCACCGGGCCGTACAAGCTCGAGAGCCGGGTCCCGGACAGCAAGACGGTGCTTGTCAAGAACCCCGACTGGTGGGACAAGTCGCAGTCCAATATCGACCGTATCGAGTTCACGCCCATCACCTCGGCGGCGACACGCGTCGCGGCACTGCTGTCGGGCGAAATCAACTTCACCGAGAACGCGCCGGCGCAGGACCTGCCGCGCCTTGTCGCGCAGCCTGACCTGAAAGTGATGGAGCGCACCGACCTGCGCACCGTCATGGTCGGCTTCAACCGCAAGCCCAAGCTGGCGAATGGCACCGAAAACAAGTTCAACGACCTGCGCGTCCGCCAGGCATTCGCCTACGCGCTGGACAAGGAGCTGATCCAGAAGCGCGTCATGCGCGGCAAGTCGAGGACCGCGGGCGCGATCATCGCTCCGGAGATCCCGGGCTACTCCGAGGCGCTGGACACCGTGGTTCCATTCGACCCCGATATGTCGAAGAAGCTGCTTGCCGAAGCCGGCGCCAGCGACCTCCCCTTCACCCTCGTCTGCACCAACGAGGCCTATGTCAACGAAGAGGAGCTTTGCCAGGGCATCGTCAACATGTTGAGCCGCGCCGGCTTCAAGCCGCAGCTCGACATCGCTCCGACGGCCGCGCAGGCGCCCAAGCGCACCGGCGGGCTTTCCGACGCCTACCTCATCGGCTGGGCGAACGAACCGATGCTCGACAGCTATTCGATCCTGCTGCAGATGATCGAGACCAAGAGCGACAAGGCCGGCGTCTTCAATTGGGGCGGCTGGAGCTATCCGGAGATCGACAAGCTGATCATCCAGGCTTCGACCGAGATGGACCGGACAAAGCGTCTCGAGCTGCAGACCAAGGCGCTCCAGATGGCCAAGGACGAGATGATCATGCTGCCTCTGCACCAGCAGCCGATGGCCTGGGTCATGAGCAAGAAGATCGACCGGATCGCGCAGCTGGCTGACAACAAGCCGCGTCACTGGCTGACCAATTTCGCGGAATGACCCTGGTGTGGAGCCGGAGCCCATGCGCTCCGGCTCCCGCACAGCTTGCGAGGCTTGACATGCTGGTCTTCATCATCACCCGCATCGCCAATGCGATCATGGTCATGCTCGCCGTCGCGATGCTGGCTTTCCTGATCTTCCGTCTTGCGGGCGATCCGGTGGAGCTGATGGCCAACGAGCAGATGACCCAGGCCGACCGCGACAGTCTGCGGGAACGGTTGGGCCTGAACGACGGCATCCCCACGCAGTTCGCCCGCTTCGTCGTGAATGCGGCGCAGGGCGACTTCGGCATCTCCTACCGTAACGGCCAGGACGTGCTGACCCTGATCGCCGACCGCTTCCCGGCGACGCTCGAGCTGGTGCTGGTCGCCACGCTGATCTCGCTTGTCGTGGGCATTCCGCTAGGTGTCCTCACAGCCATAAAACGTGGGAAATGGTACACCGAGACACTGCAATTCGTCTCGATCGTCGGCGTATCGCTGCCCAGCTTCGTCGTCGGCATCCTTCTCATCCTGGCGTTCTCGGTCAGTCTCGGCTGGCTGCCGGCCTTCGGCCGCGGCGACGTCGTCCAGATCGGCTGGTGGTCTACGGGCCTGCTCACGCCCTCCGGCCGGGCGGCGCTGCTCTTGCCGGCGGTCGCGCTCTCGCTGTACCAGATCACGCTGATCATGCGTCTGGTGCGCGCCGAAATGCTGGAAGTGCTGCGCTCCGACTATGTGAAGTTTGCCCGCGCCAGGGGCATTCCGCGTTGGCGCATCCATTTCCGCCATGCGCTCAGGAACTGCCTGATGCCCGTGGTGACGATGACCGCGATGAACGTCGGTTCGCTGATCGCCTTCGCCCTCATCACCGAGACGGTCTTCCAGTGGCCTGGCATGGGCATGCTCTTCATCCAGGCCGTGACCTTCATCGACATACCGGTGATGGCCGCCTACCTGTGCATCATTTCCTTCATCTTCGTCGCGCTGAACACGCTGGTCGACATCACCTATGCGGTGATCGACCCGCGCCTGCGCAACGCCCGCTGATCGCCGGAAGGACAAGTCCATGACGATCGAAACGCCGAAGTCCCAGACGGGCGCAATCGCACCGCGGCGGACGATGTTGCAACGCATGCGCAACAGCGATGTCTGGTGGTCGTTCACGCATAGCAAGACGGCGATGGTTGCCGCGGCGATCCTCGCCGTGCTCATCGTCACCGCAGCCTTTGCGCCGCTATTTGCCGCCCAGAACCCGTATGACGCAGCCCAGCTCGACATGTGGAAGGCGGAGCTGCCGCCGGTCTGGCAGGAAGGTGGCGAGTGGCCCTATCTGCTCGGCACCGACACGCAAGGCCGCGACATGCTGTCGGCCATCCTCTACGGCACGCGGATCTCGATCGTGATCGGCCTTACCTCGGTAGCTCTGTCGCTCCTGATCGGCATGACGGCCGGACTGGTCGCCGGCTTCTTCGGCGGCTTCGTGGACAACGTGCTGATGCGCTTCGGCGACATCACCCTGTCCATCCCGACCATCCTGATCGCGATCCTCGTTTCGACGGTGGTGCGCCAGCTGCTTCCCGCCGACTTGCGCGAGATCGGCGCTTCGGCCGTGCTGGTGCTGGCGATCGCCCTTTCCGCATGGGTGCAATACGCACGTACGGTGCGCGCGCAGACGATCGTGGAGCGCAGCAAGGAATACGTTCAGGCGGCCAAGCTCCTGAAAGTACCGGCCCGCCGCGTCCTGGCGCGCCACATCCTGCCCAACACCCTGACGCCGGTTCTGGTTGCGGCGACCTTGAACTTCGGCATGGCCATCCTGACCGAGGCGACGCTGTCGTTCCTGGGCATCGGCATGCCGCCGGGCCAGCCTTCGCTCGGCACGCTGATCCGCATCGGCAACCAGTATCTGTTCTCCGGCTCGTGGTGGATCGTCCTGTTTCCGGTGATCCAACTCTGCCTGCTCGTCGTCGTCGTCAATCTCCTCGGCGACTGGCTGCGCGACGTGCTCAATCCGAAACTGAGGTAAGCTGCCCATGAACGACCTGTTGCTCCGCAATGTCCGGCCTTTCGGGGGTGCCGTCGGCGATCTCTTGATCCGCGGCGGCCGGATCGCCGGCATCGGCCATTTCGAGCCCGAAGCCGGCATGGCGGTAGAGGACGGCGGCGGCGCCATCGCCATTCCCGGTCTCATCGACGCGCACACGCATCTCGACAAGACCACGTGGGGCATGCCCTGGCATGAAAACAACCGGCGCGCAGTGCTGCGCGAACGCATCGACTACGAGCGGGAGAACCGCAGCGCCATCGGCATCGATCCGCATCGCCAGTCGATGCGCCACGCCATCGGCCTGGCCGCGCATGGCACGACCCACATCCGCAGTCACGTCGACATCGACCCGGTCCACGGCCTCTCGATCGTCGATGGCGTGATGGAAACCCGCGAAAAGCTCAAGGGCATCATCGACATCGAGATCGTCGCCTTCCCGCAGTCGGGCGTCATGGTGATGCCAGGCACGCTGGAGCTGCTCGACGCGGCGCTGGCGCAGGGCTGCGAGGTCCTGGGCGGCATCGACCCGTGCGGCATCGACCGCGATCCCAAAGGCCAGCTCGATGCCATTTTCGCGCTGGCGGTGAAGCACCAGTGCCCGATCGACATCCATCTGCATGAGGCCGGCGACCTCGGCGCCTTCACCATGGAGCTCATCTTCGAGCGCATCCGTGCCAACGGCATGCAGGGCAAGGTCGCCATCAGCCACGCCTTCGCGCTCGGCATGAACGACTATCTGCGCGTCGGCCAGCTCATCGACGAAATCGCAGCGCTGGACGTGGCCATCCTGACGACGGGCGCGCCGTCCGCGACCGTACCCTCGGTCATGCGCCTCAAGCAGGCCGGCGTCCGCGTCGGCGCCGGATGCGATGGCATCCGCGACACCTGGGGCCCCTGGGGCCAACCCGACATGATCGACCGCGCCAAGGTCATCGGGATGAAGAACGGCCTGCGCTCGGACCGCGAGCTGGAGCATATGCTCCATATCGTCTCGCAGGGCGGCGCCGATGTGATGCGCATCGACGGCTACGGCCTGGCCGAGGGCTGCCATGCCGACCTCACCCTGCTCAGCGGCGAGACGCTGGCGCATGCCGTCGTCAATGTCGACCCGCGCCCTCTCGTCATCAAGGCCGGCCGCGTCACCGCGCGCAGCGGCGTTCCAATGGTGGAAATGCCATGACCCGTCAGGTGCTCGACTCGCTTCCGCTCGGCAAACGCCCCGAAGGGCGGACGCTGATCACCGCCGGCTGGGTGCTCGGTCACCGTGACGGCTCACATCGGCTCGTCCCGAATGGCGAGCTCGTGATCGACGGTGGCCAAGTCGTCTTCGTCGGCACAGAGTTCCCCGGCGAGGTGGCCCGGCGGATCGACTTCGGCAACGCGCTCGTCAGCCCAGGCTTTATCGACCTCGACGCGCTGTCGGACCTCGATACCACCATCCTCGGCATCGACCACCACCCCGGTTGGGCCAAGGGCCGGGTGTGGCCGCGCTCCTATGTCGAAGCCGGCCCCTATGAGATGTATTCGCAAGAAGAGCTGGCGTTCCAGAAGCGGTTTGCCTTCGGCCAACTGCTGCTGAACGGCATCACCACGGCAGCACCCATCGCCTCGCTGTTCTATCGCGAATGGGGCGAAACGGTCGCCGAGTTCGATGCCGCGGCCGATGCCGCTGGCGACCTCGGCCTCCGTATCTATCTGAGCCCTGCCTATCGCGCCGGCGGCATGGTGCTGGATGCGCCCGGCCAGATGGTGCCGGTGTTCGACGAGGAGCGCGGTCTCGAGGGCCTGCGCGACGCCGTCGACTATATCGGCCGGCAGACGGGCCGCTTCGACGATCTGGTGCGCGGCCTGCTCGTGCCGGACCGCGTCGAGACCTGTACGTCGCAACTCTTGCTTCGTACCCAGGCCGCCGCGCGCGACCTTGGCTGCAAGATCCGCCTGCACATGGCGCAGGGCGCCATGGAAGTGGAGACCGTGCGCAAGCTGCACGGCACGACCGCCCCCGTCTGGCTGGCGCGCGAGGGCCTGCTCAACGACCGGCTGATTGCACCGCATGCGACGAACGCGACCGAGGAAGATCTCGGCCTCTATGCCGGCAACGGGGTCTCGATCGTTCATTGCCCGCTTGTTTCCGGGCGCGGCGGCAGCACGCTGAACTCGTTCTCCAAGTGCCGCGAGCGCGGCATCAACATTGCGATGGGCACGGACACGACGCCCGCCGATATGCTGATGAACCTCTTGGTCGGGCTCATCACCTGCAGGATCAACGATCGCGCCCCGGACCGGGTCAGATGCGCCGACCTTTTCGACGCCGCCACCCTGGGCGGCGCAAAAGCGCTCGGCCGCGACGATCTCGGACGCCTGGCCCCTGGCGCGCGTGCCGACATTGCCGTCTTCAGCCTCAACGACGCCGTAATGGCGCCGTCCATCGATCCGATCACGACCCTGGTCACGGGCGGCTCGGGCAAGGTCACGCAGGCGGTGTTCGTCGACGGCCGGCTGTCGATGCGCTTCGGCGATGTCGCCGGCATCGACATGAAGGCCGCGCGGCAGCGGGCGCAGACGCAGTTCGACGGGCTCGTCGCGAAATATCCCGAGCGCAGTTGGGCCCATCCGCCCGTGTCGGAGATCTTCCCTCCAAGCTACCCAATCGAGGTCAACCGCAATGGCTGAAACCGAGAAGCCGGTGCTTGAGGTCCGCGACCTCAAGGTGGAATTCCCAGGCCGTCACGGGATCGCCACGGCCCTTTCCGATGTGAGCCTGTCGATCCGGCCGGGCGAGATACTCGGCGTCGTAGGCGAGTCCGGCGCCGGCAAGTCGATGACCGGCCTGGCGATACAGGGCCTGCTCGAGCGGCCCGGCCGCATTGCCGAGGGCGAGATCTGGCTGGGCGATCGCCGTATCGACAACCTTGCCGACCGCGAGATGGAAAAGATCCGCGGGCGCGAGATCGGCGCGATCTTCCAGGACCCGCTGACCTCGCTCAATCCGCTGTTCACGGTTGGCGCGCAGCTGACCGAGACGATCAGCCAGCATCTCGGCATGGGCAAAGCCGAAGCCAAGGCACGGGCGGTAGCACTTCTGAAGGACGTCGGAATTCCCTCGCCGGAAGAGCGCGTCAACCAGTATCCGCACCAGTTTTCGGGCGGCATGCGGCAACGCGTGGTCATCGCCCTGGCGCTCGCCGCCTCGCCGAAGCTCATCATCGCCGACGAACCGACCACGGCACTCGACGTCTCGATCCAGGCGCAGATCACATCGCTGCTGCGCAGGCTGTGCAAGGAAAAGCGGACGGCGGTGATGCTGGTGACGCACGACATGGGCGTCATTGCCGAAACCGCAGACAGGATCGCGGTGATGTATGCCGGTCGTCTGGTCGAGATCGGGCCGGTCGACAAGGTTCTGCACGAGCCGATGCATCCCTACACACGCGGGCTGATGGCCTCGATCCCGGCGCTTGGCGCGCGGGTCAAGCATCTCAACCAGATCGACGGATCGATGGCGCGGCTCGATGCGATCCCGCCGGGCTGCGCCTTCAATCCGCGCTGCAAGCAGGCCGGGCCGCGTTGCACCCGCGAACGACCAAGCCTGCTGCCGGCCGGAGCAGGAGCCAGCGCCTGCTGGCTGAATGCAGGAGGAACCGCATGAACGCCATGCCCGCGAGACCGCCGGCCCTGAAGGTCGATCGTCTCTTCAAGACGTTCGACGTTTCCGCGCCCTGGCTCAACCGCGTTATCGAACGCAAGCCCAGGCAGTTGCTCCAGGCCGTCAACGACGTGAGTTTTGCAGTGCCGATGGGCGGCTGCCTGAGCCTTGTTGGCGAAAGCGGCTGCGGCAAGTCCACCGTGGCGCGGCTCGTCACCGGTCTCTACAGGCCGGACAGCGGCGAGATGCGTTTCGCGTCCGGCCAGGACGGCAAGCCGCTGTCGGCGCAGATGATCTTCCAGGACCCTTATGCGTCGCTCAACCCGCGCTGGCGGGTCAAGAGCATCATCGCCGAGCCCTTGCGCGAGATGAAGCTGCGCAAGTCCTCGGCCGAGATCACCGAACGCGTCGAGGAACTGCTACGCACGGTCGGTCTTTCGGCGTCCGACGGCGACAAGTTTCCGCATGAATTCTCCGGCGGGCAGCGGCAACGCATCTCGATCGCGCGCGCGTTGGCGAGCGAACCGCGCTTCCTGGTCTGCGACGAGCCGACCTCGGCGCTCGACGTGTCCGTGCAGGCGCAGGTGCTCAACCTGATGCGCCGCCTGCAGGACGAGTTCGGGCTGACCTACCTGTTCATCAGCCACGACATGAGCGTGGTGCGGCACATGTCCGACCGCATCGCGGTGATGTATCTCGGCCGCATCGTCGAAGAGGGCGAGACCGAGGAGCTGTTCGCCCGGCCGCGCCATCCCTATACCCAGTTGCTGCTCCAGACGATCCCGAACATCCAGCATCCGCATCGCGACAGGACCGTGGCTGCGGGCGAGGTGCCGAGCCCGCTCAAGCCGCCGTCAGGCTGCCCGTTCCATCCGCGATGCCCGATGGCAACCGCCCGCTGCTCGGCGGAACTCCCCAAGCTGCGCACGCTCGGCAACGGAACGCACGTCGCCTGCCATCTGGTGGAGGACGAATGATCGAGCGGCGGATTAGGGGCTACGCCAGCGCCGCCTTCAGGTCGTGGGACAGGTCGCGCACTTCCCTCAGGTCGAGCTCCGATTCCACATGCTCGAGATGATGCTGCATCAGCCGCGAGGCCTTCCCGACATCGCCGACGGAGATCGCCTCGACGATCTCGGCATGCTCGTCCGGGCCGCAGTTGAAGCGTGCGGTGTTGCGGTACACGGCGGTGATGAGCGACGTCCGCGAGATCAGGTCGCGCATCATGCCGAAGAGGAAATCGGAGCCCGAGATCTCGGCCAAGAGCAAGTGGAAGCCGCCCGACAGCTTGATGATGTCGGTGGTCACGTCCCTCGCGTTTGCGACACGTTCGCTCGCGACATGGCTGCGCAGCCTGTCGATGTCCGCCTTCGAGGCCGACTTGCCGATGCCCTCGACCACACACCGTTCCACAGTGCGGCGAACGGCGAAGACGTCGTGGGCGTCATCGACGGAGGGCTGGCAGACGAAGGCGCCCCGGTTCGGGATGATGGTCACGAGACCTTCACGCTCGAGCGCCGAAAGCGCCTGGCGGATGCGGGCGCGGCTGACGTCGAATATGGTCGCCAGCTGGCCTTCCTTCAGTTGCACGCCCGGCCGCAACCTGCGTTCGGCGATCGAAAGCCAGACCTTTTCGACAATGTGCTGCGTAGAAATGCCTGTCTGATCTGTCATGCACCTGACCCTGCCACGGTCATGGACATTCGGCATGGGTAGAAAAATGTCAACCGCCGTCACGCCAGACCGCCAAGCCGCATCGCAGGCGCGGGCCCTTCAGCATTTGTCGCGGCTCTAGAAACTGCGCATTAGGAAACTCGACGTGCATATACGCCTGATCAACCCTAACTCGACAGCCTCCATGACAGCCCAGGCGCTCGAAAGCGCCTTGCGCGTGGCCAATCAGGACACGCAGGTTACCGCCGTCAACCCGAGCGGCACGCCCGTCAGCATCGAAGGCGCCTTCGACGAGGCTTTGGCGGTGCCGGGCATGCTGTCGGAAATTCGCCGCGGCGAGGCTGAGGGCGTGGATGCCTATGTCATCGCCTGCTTCGACGATCCCGGGCTGCACGCGGCGCGAGAAATCGCCAAGGGACCGGTGATCGGCATTTGCCAGGCCGCCGTACAGGTCGCAATGACCATCAGCCGCCGCTTTTCCGTCGTCACCACCCTCCCCCGCTCCGTGCCGATCATCGAGGACATCGTGCAAGCCTATGGCGCCGGGCATCATTGCCGCGCCGTCCGCGCCATCGACCTGCCGGTGCTGGGCCTGGAGGAAGAGCCCGAAAAGGCGGAACGCCTGCTGGTCGACGAGATCGAACGCGCAAGGACACAGGATCGCGCCGAGGCAATCATTCTCGGCTGCGCGGGCATGTCGCGACTGTGCGAGCGGCTGACGGCACAGACGGGAGTGCCCGTCATCGACGGCGTCACGGCGGCCGTGAAGATGGCGGAGGCGCTGGTGGGCGCCGGTTACCTGACGTCCAAGGCCAATGGCTACGATTTCCCGAGGCAGAAGTCGGCGCCGAACGGCGCGGTGGCACGGGCGACGGCTGCTTGCCCGCTGCCGCCACGGTCATAACCAGGCAGAGTCCCAAGGCTCCGAGCCGATCAGGCGGCCGCGTCGGCCAGGATCATCTCCGACGCCTTTTCGGCGATCATGATGACCGGCGAGTTGGTGTTGCCCGAGACGATCGACGGCATGATCGAGGCATCGACGACGCGCAGGCCGGCGAGGCCGTGGACGCGCAGCCGTGCATCGACCACCGACATGGTGTCCAATCCCATCTTGCAGGTGCCGACGGGGTGGAAGATCGTGGTGGCGATGTCGCCGACCTTCCTGAGCACGTCCGCATCGGCGGCAATCGACGGTCCCGGCAGGATCTCCTCGGGCGCGAAACGTTCGATGGCCCTGGTCGACATCAGCTTGCGGACATGGCGGATGGACGCCACCGCGACCTCGCGGTCGCCTTCGGTGGACAGGTAGTTCGGGCGGATCGCCGCCGCCTTGGCCGGGTCGGCTGAGGTGGCATGCACGTTGCCGCGACTTTCGGGCCTCAGATTGCAGACCGAGACCGTGACCGCCGGGAAGCGGTGCAGCGGCTCGCCCAGCCGGTCGGTACTGAGCGGCTGGACGTGGTATTCGAGGTCGGGCGTTTCGAGCCGCGGATCGCTGCGCGCGAAGATGCCGAGCTGGCTCGGCGCCATCGACAGCGGGCCGGATCGCCTCAGCGCATATTCGATGCCCATCGCCGCGCGGCTGAACAGGTTGTGGTAGCGCTGGTTCAGCGTCGCGGCATTCTGGACCTTGAAGACCGTGCGGATCTGCAGATGGTCCTGTAGGTTTTCGCCGACGCCGTCGAGCCGATGGCTGACATCGATGCCGAGGCTGGCGAGCACATCCGGGCGGCCGATGCCCGACAGCTCCATGATCTTGGGCGAGTTGATGGCGCCGGCAGCCAGGATCGTCTCGCCTGCCTTCGCCTCATGCAGCTTGCCATCGAGGCGGAAGACGACGCCGCGCACGTGCCGCCCCTCGAGCACCAGGCGCTCGGTCTCCGCGCCGGTGACGACGCGCAGGTTCGGCCGGCTGAGGATCGGGCGCAGGAAGGCCTTGGAGGTGTTCCAGCGCACGCCCTTCTTCTGGTTGACCTCGAAGTAGCCCGAGCCCTCGTTGGTGCCTTGGTTGAAATCGTCAGTGCGCGGAACGCCCATCTCCTCGGCCGCATCGCGGAAGGCGTCGAGGATCGGCCAGGACAGGCGCTGGCGCTCGACGCGCCATTCGCCGCCCTTGCCATGTCCCGAGGATGAACCGCCATGATAGTCCTCGGACTTGAGGAAATAGGGCAGCACATCGTCCCAGCCCCAGCCGACATTGCCGGCCTGGCGCCAGCCATCATAGTCGGCGGCCTGGCCGCGCATGTAGATCATGCCGTTGATCGACGAGCAGCCACCCAGAACCTTGCCCCTGGGATAGTTGAGCACGCGGCCGTTCAGCCCCGGCTCGGCCTCGGTCTTCATCAGCCAGTCGGTGCGCGGATTGCCCATGCAGTAGAGATAGCCGATCGGGATATCGACCCAGTGGTAACGGTCGCTGCCGCCGGCTTCGAGCAAAAGCACGCGATTTCTAGGATCGGCGGACAGGCGGTTGGCCAGCACGCAGCCGGCCGAGCCGGCGCCGACCACGACGAAGTCATATGTGCCGAAATCGCTTGTATCGGTCATGTCCCGACCTGTTCGCTCGCCATGCTCTGCCACAATGGGCCCATCGCCTTGTTGATTTCGCCATAAAGCCGGTAGCGCCGTCCATAGGCCTGCGCCACCCCGTCATTGGGCCGATGGTGGCGCGCCACAGCCGTCATGGCCGCGGCACCCTCGCCGAAATCCCTGAACACCCCGACGCCGGTCGCGGCCGCAATCGCCGCCCCCAAAGCGCCGGTCTCGCGGCTGCGCGCCACCGTCACCGGCAGGCCGAGCACGTCGGCGAAGATCTGCGGCCAGATGGCGCTGCGCGAGCCTCCCCCCGACAGCACAGCCTCATCGACCGCAGCACCCGCTGCGCGCAGCGTCTCGACATGGCGGCGGTGCTCGAACACCACGCCTTCGAACAGCGCCCGAAGCAGATGCGCGCGGCCGTGCCAACCGGCGATGCCGTAGAAGCCGGCGCGCGCCTGGCCGTTGGCCTGGGCGCCGTAGAGATAGGGGTGGTAGATCGGCACATCGCCGGTCGGGTCGACCGAAGCGACCAGTTCGCCGCAGACTTCGAAGGGCGAGCGGCCGGCCTCGTGTTCATGCTCGAAGAACTCGCGTACGATCCATTCGAGATTGGCGGCCGAGGTGGCGCTGGATTCGATCGCGAGATAGCGCCCGGGGTCGTAGGTCGACAGCATGAAGATGCTGGGGTCGCGGATCGGCTCGTCCGTGATGACCTGGTTGATGCTCCAGGTACCGGCGATGATCGAAGCAGCCCCGGTGCGGGTGACGCCAGAGCCGACGGCGCTGGCGACCACGTCGAACAGCCCGGCGATGACGGGCGTGCCTTCCGCGAGGCCGGTCAGGCGCGCAACCTCCGGCGAAATGCGGCCAGCGAGTTCAGCCGATTCCAGCACCGGCGGCAGCATCCCGGCACAGTCCCCGAGACCGTAGGCGGCAAGCAGCTCCGGCTCGTAGCGGCGGCCCGGCATGGTGAGCAGGCCGCAGCCCGACATGTCGGTCGTATCGGTCGAGCGCGCGCCGGTCAGCCGGTTGACGACGAAGTCCTTGCATAGGAACACCGTACCGATGCGGCCGTAAAGCGCGTGGTCGTGGCGCTTCAGCCAGGCCAGCAGCGTCGGCGTCTGGGCCGCCCAGGGCTTCTGCAGGCAGTGCGGATAGGTACGCTCGCCGACGCCCTGCTTCTGCCATTCCGAGACCAGCGGTGCGGCGCGCGTGTCCAGCGACTGAATGCCGACGAGCGGTTCGCCGTCGCGGTCGAGCGCATAGAGCCCGTTGCCGTGGCCGGCGCAGCCGACAGCAAGGATGTCGCGCGCGTCAACGCCCGATCGCGCGATGCACTGGCCGATGACCTCGACCGCGTTGCGCCACAGCTCACCCAGGTCGCGCTCGACATGGCCGGGCTTAGGCATGCACGAGCGGCCGTCCTTGGCGGCGAGCGCCAGCTCGCGGCCTTCGAGATCGAACAGCACGGCCTTGATGACGGTGTTGCCGGCATCGAGGCCGAGAATGTATCCTCCCATAAGCCCCTCCCAAGGCCTTCGAGCCACGCCGTTCCGACCCTGCGGAACGGGGCTCCGTCTGTCTGGCCAGTTGCAGGCCTTCCGGCTGCGACGCGCCCGTCAGTCCGCTCTGGTGTAGCGGTCCCAGGCCGTGGCGCCGTCAGCGCCTTCGTGGATGATCGCCATCAGCCCGGCGACGACGGCGCTGGGGTTGGCATGCTGATAGATGTTGCGGCCATAGACCATGCCGTGCGCGCCCTGCGCCATCAGCGCCGCCGACTTGTCGAACACCACGCGCAGATCCTCCTTGCCACCTCCGCGCACCAGCACCGGGCAACGCGCCGCCTCGACGACGCGGTGGAAATCGGCCGCCTCGGTGGTCGGGTCGGCCTTGACGATGTCGGCACCCATCTCGCGGGCCAGCCGGGTCAGCGTCACGATCTTCTCGGCGTCGCCGTCGACCATGTAGCCTCCGCGCTCGGAGTTGGGCAGCATCGCCAGCGGTTCGATCATCAGCGGCATGCCGTACTTGTCGCAGTCGGCGCGGACGCGCGCAATGTTCTGCACGCACTGGCGGAACAGGTCGGGCTCGTCGGGCAACATGAACAGGTTGACCACCACGCAAGCAGCATCCATGGCCAGCGCACCGATCAGCGGCTCATGCTCGTTCTGCAGTAACGCCCACATGTGGCGATGGCGGGTCTTGTTGTAGGGGTTGCCCATGTCGATGCGCATGACCAGCGCCGGCTTGTCCTTGCCCGGACGCTCCTGCAGCAGATCGGCCTGGCCGAAATTCATCTGGATGGCATCGGGACAGGCCGCGACCAGCTGGTCGACGACGCCGGCGACATCTTCCAGCCCATCGAGGAAAGACGGTTCGTTGCAGACGCCGTGGTCGATGGCGACGTCGAGGCAGCGCCCGTTGGCGAACAGGCGGTTTATGCGGACTTTAGGGCTGATGCGCATTCTGCGCTCCTTTCGGATCTTGCTGGGAGTTGCGTGACATCGAGCCCGTGCCGGCTTTCCAGCAGGGCGAGGAATTCACGGTGTTCGCGGGCGCTGCGAGCCGCGTCCCAGCCCTTGGCTTCGGCCAGGATGTCGAGCGCCTGTGCAATGAGATCCGGCGAGAGCTTGCCGGTCACCCCGATGGTGGTGCGCCTGAGGAGCAGGTCGTCGAGCTTCTCGACGTGTTCGCGCGTGATCAATTGCTGGAGTTCGCCGACGGAATAGCTACAGCGCGACAGCATCTCGTCATCGCCAAGCCCATCGGCAATTGTCGCGGCATCCGTGCCGTAGCGCTCGAACAGCTCGCGCATACGGGCACGCGACAGCCCCGAGACATTTGCCTGCTCGGCAATCCAGCGCTCGACATTGGCGGGGAAGTCACGGCCGCCGCCAATCGCCAGGTTCTCGGTATCCTTGACCCGCTTAAGGCCCAACCGCTCGAGGGTCACGTCGGCCGCCAGCGCCCCAAACGAACGAAAAGTGGTCCACTTGCCGCCGATCATGCACAGCATTTCGGGCAGCGCGCCGCTGGCCGGCACCGTCTCGCAGAAATGGTCGCGCGGGATGCGGCCGGTGAAGCTGTCGTCGCTCGCCGGCAGCGGGCGAACGCCGGCGAACTGGAAGACGATCTCCTCCGGCGCGACGCGGATGTCGGGAAAGACGAAGGCCAGCGACTGCAGGATGTAGTCGCGCTCGTCGGCTTCACAGCGCACCTGGTCGGGGTCGTCGACGCGAATGTCGGTCGAGCCCACCAGCACATTGCCGAGATAGGGAAACAGGATGCAGATGCGGCCGTCCTCGTTCTCGTAATAGATCATGTGGCCGGCCAGCGCGTCGTGCAGCGCGCGGCTGGCGACGATCAGATGCGATCCCTTGGTGCCACCCATCATCCTGGGCACGTGAGCGCCGAGACCCGAATTGGTCAGATCTATCCAGCCGCCCGTGGCGTTGACGATCAGCTGCGGCGCGAGCCGGATCGTCTCGTCCGTCAGCGTGTCAACCAGCTTCACGCCATCGGCGTCGCCACCAACGTGGACATGGTTCAGCGCTCGCGCCGCCGGGTTGGCGGCAAGCGCGTCGTTGAGCATCTCGACACCCAGCCGCTCGGGCCGGCTGACCCAGGCGTCGTAATAGGTCGCCGAGTTGCGGATGTCGGGATTGATCGCCGGCCAAGTCTTCAGCGTCTCGGCCCGGCTGCGGAAGATGTGCCTGGGCATCAGCCGGCGGCTGGCGGTGAGGATGTCGTAGACGGCGAGGCCAGCCTTGATGACCACGGCACCCCGCCGGCTCGGGCGGCGGGTCAGGCCGAGGAAACGGAAGGCGCCGTTGGTGATGCCGGAGAAGACGTCGAAGATCGGCACTGTCGTCGGCAGGGGGGCCACGAAATGCGGAGCGTTCTTGAGCAGCCGGTCGCGCTCCAGCAGGGACTCGCGCACCAGCTTGAACTCGCCGTTCTCGAGATAGCGAAGGCCGCCGTGCACCATGCGCGACAGGGCCGCGCTGGCGCCCGAGCAATAGTCGCCCTTCTCGGCCAGAAGCACTTCGACACCCTGCAGTGCCAGCTCGCGGAAGACGCTGATGCCGTTGATGCCGCCCCCGATCACGAGCACGGCGGGGCCGTTCCGGCCCTTGAGGCCGGCTATGGTTTCGCTGCGATTCATGATGCGGATGGCTTCCTTCGATCAGGCGTCCATGGCGACGAGATGCCTGGAGACGGCCGCGTCGAGCACCGCCAGATCCTCGGCATCGAGCCTGATCTGGCCGGCCCGCGCATTGTCGAGCGCTTGCGCCGGATTGCGCGCGCCGCACAGGGCAAAGGTGATGCCGGGCTGGGCCAGCGTCCAGGCGATCACCACCTGCGCCATGCTCGCCTCGTGGCGGTCGATGACGGGAGCGATGGTAGCCTTGAGATCCGCGACCTTCTGCCGGTTGGCCTCGGAGAAGCGCGGATTGTCCTTGCGCTGGTCGTCGCCCTCGAACCTCCTCGACGGATCGATGGCACCGGAAAGCAGGCCGAGCGCCAGCGATGAATAGCTGAGCGTGGCAACGTCGTTGGCGCGCGTGATCGGCAGCAGCGTTTCCTCGATCTCGCGGTCGAGCATCGAATAGCGCTCCTGGATGGCATCGAGCTGGCCGGCGGCGATGTAGGCCTTCAACTCCTCGCCGTTGACGTTGCTCGCTCCGATGGCGCCGATCTTGCCCTGCTGCTTGAGGCACAGGAGCGTTTCCATGGTTTCGGCGACCGGCGTCGTCGGGTCCTGCCAGTGGGTGATGTAGAGATCGATGCGGTCGGTGCCGAGACGACGCAGGCTGTGTTCGACCTCATGGGCGATGCCGTCGGCGCCGAGATAGCGATGCACCGGCAGCCCGTCTTGGTCGAAGAAATGATTGCCCTTGCCCGAGTGCCAGTTGAGCCCGCATTTGGTAGCGATCACCACCTTGTCGCGCCGGCCGCGAATGGCCTTGCCGACAATCTCCTCGCTGCGGCCGAGGCCATAGGCAGGTGCGGTGTCGATCAGCGACACGCCGGCGTCAATCGAAGCCTGGATCGCGCCGATCGAGGCGTCCTCGTCGGTGCCGCCCCACATCCAGCCGCCTATGGCCCAGGTGCCCAGGCCGACGCCGGAGGCCGAAATGCCTGAACGGCCGATGTTGCGCACAAGCTGGGTCATGGTCTTTTTCCTTCGGCGAGTGCCAGGACCTGGAGGGCCGTGGCTTCGTCGGTGACGATGGTTTCGAGGTGATTGCCGCGCATGGCGCTGAGAATGGGCGCCACCTTGCTGGCGCCGCTGGCGACGCCGATGGTGCGCGGGATGGTGGCGAATTCCTCGAGCGTCAGCGACACCAGGCAACGGTTGAGGCTGTAGTCGCAGACCTTGCCCTGGGCATCGACGAGATGGGCGAGCAACTCGCCCGCCGCGCCCGAACGCTCGATGGCCTGGCGGTCCGTGCTCGACGACGGATGCAGGTCGTAATAGCTGGAATCGTCGGTCAGGATCGAGCCGATGCCGACCACCGCGACATTGGCCTCGCGGGCCTTGCGGAACACGTCGGAGACGGAGCTCACCCCCATCAGCATGTTGCGCTGCTCGGGGCTGTCGGCAAACAGCGGCGCATGCACCTGGTAGGCGCGGCCGCCGAGCTTGTCGGCCATCAGCGACGCCACGTGGTTGACGTCGGTGTAGTGCTTGCCCTGCACCAGCCCGGTCGCCGGAATGACCTCGACCTTGACCTGGCGGCCCCCGTTGAGGCCAGCGACCACGGCGGAAACGCCCTTGCCGCCGGTGATGGAGATGGTGTCCCCGTCCTTGATCGTGTCCTGCAGCAGCGTCGCCGCCGCCTCGCCGACACGCTGCAGCGCGGTCTGCGGATTGTCGCCGAGCGAGGGCACGACCACCGCACGCTTGAGCCCGCCGAGCGCCACCAGCCGGCTTTCGATGTCGACCAGATGCTCGATCGGCGACTTGATCCTGATTTCGACCAGCCCCATCTGGTGGCCACGCTTGATCAGGCGGTTGACGGTGGCATGCGAGATGCCGAGCTCGTGGGCGATCTCCGCCTGGGTCTTGCCTTCCATGTAGTGGAGCACGAGCGCCTGGTGCATCTGGCGGGCGCTGGCGATTTCGTCGCGTGAGTTGCCGTTGGCCATCCTTCGTCTCCCGCTCATGCCTTCCTGCGGTGAAGCAGGTGGTCGATGGAGACCGCGGCCAGAAGGATGCAGCCCTTGATCATGTCCTGCCAGTAGACCGAGATGTCGAGCAGGATCAGCGAACTGGTGACGACGGAAAGCAATGCCATGCCCAGGATCGCGCCGAAGATCGTGCCCGAGCCGCCATTGAGCGAGGCGCCGCCGATCACGGCAGCAGCGATGATGTTGAGTTCCATACCGGCGCCGAAGGTGGGCGTGGCGGCACCGAAGCGGGACATGTAGATGACGCCTGCAAAGCCTGCCAGCGTCGAGCTCAGCACCGTCACCCAGAACTTCACCTGCCTGGTGCGGATGCCGGAATACTGCGCCGCCTTCTCGTTGGAGCCGGTGTAGAAGACCTTGCGGAACGCGGTCGCCCGGCGCAGCAGGAAATCGAAGATCGCAACCACCACCACGAAGATGATGATGACATAGGGCACGCCATGGAAGCTGCCTTGGCCGATCGCCTTGAAAGCCGGCGGCAGGGTGAACAGCGACAGCGGCGTGCCCTTGGTGACGATCAGGCACAGGCCGCGCACGATCACCATCGCCGCAAGCGAGGTGATGAAGTGGTTGAGCCCGACGACGGTGACGAAGAAGCCCATCACCGCGCCGATCAGCGCGCTGACGGCGATGCCGATCAGGCTCGCGGTCCACGGATCGAGACCGGCCAGGAACAGCGCACCCGACACCACCATCGAGAAGGCGACGACCGAACCGACGGACAGATCGATGCCGCCGACGATGAGCAGGATGGTCATGCCGACCACGACGATGCCCTCGATGGAGAAGCTCATCAGCATGGCGCGGAAGTTGCCCCATGTCAGGAAATGCGGCGAGGCGAACGACATGGCGATGCACAGCGCCAGGATGATGACAATCAGCCCCGCCTCGCGCATCGAGCCCAGCCGCGCGAGGTTCCAGCGCGCGCCCTGGCTTTCGGTCTTGATCTGGGCCGTCATGATCGGTGCTTCCGCTTCCCTAGGCGACATTTCGGGCCTGCCCGGCATTGTGTGAGTTGGGCTGCACGCCGGAGGCGAGCATGATGATGGCTTCCTCGCCGAGTTTTTCGGCCGCGAGCTCGCCGGCGATCCGGCCCTCGCGCACCACCAGCACGCGGTCGCACAGGCCAATCAGCTCGGGCATCTCGGAGGAAATGACGATGATGCCGACCCCGCGGCGGGCAAGCTCGCGCAGCAGGCGATGGATCTCGGCCTTGGCGCCGACGTCGATACCGCGCGTCGGCTCGTCCATGATCATCACCTTGGGACCGACCGACAGCTGCTTGGCAATCGCCACCTTCTGCTGGTTGCCGCCGCTGAGCGTCGACACCGCAGCACCGACGCCGGCCATGCGCACGCCGAGGCGCCTGGCCAGTTCGGTCGCCTGCTCGGTTTCGGCGCGACGGTCGAGCAGGCCGAGACTGCCGGTGAGCTTGCCGAGATCGAGTGCTGACACATTGGCGGCGATCGACATGTCGAGGAACACGCCCGAGCCCTTGCGATCCTCGGAGAGATAGACGAGCCCGGCCTTCACCGCCTGGGCGTAGCCGGAAACCTTGAGGGGCTGGCCATCGATTTCGACACCACCTGAAACCGCAGGCCGCAGGCCGCACAGCGTCTGGGCGATTTCGCTGCGTCCCGAGCCGATCAGCCCGCCGATGCCGAGGATCTCGCCGGCGCGCAGCTCGAGGCCAACGCCGAAGCAGCGCTCGCCGTCCGACAGGTCGGCGACCTTGAGCAAGGTGCGGCCCGGCGTCTCGTCCAGCCCGAGTTTGTCGGGATAGAGCTGGGCGATCTCGCGGCCGACCATCTTGCGCACCACCTCGTCGGGCGAGGTCGCCGCAATCTCGTCGGTGGCGACGTAACGGCCGTCGCGGAACACCGTCACCCTGTCGCAGAGCGAGAAGATCTCGGCCATGCGGTGGCTGATGTAGATGATGGAGATGCCGCGCGACTTGAGTTCGCGGACAATGGCGAACAGGCGTTGCGCTTCCGGCTCGGTCAGCGCCGCGGTCGGCTCGTCGAGGATCAAAACGCGGCAGTCGAGCGTCAGCGCCTTGGCGATCTCGACCAGCTGCTGGTTGGAAATGGAAAGGTCGCAGACCTTGGTGCGCACCGGGATCGAGGCCAAAAGATCCATCACCTTCTGCGCCTCGGCCTGCAAGCTGCGGAAATTCATCAGCGGCGCGCGGCGGGTATTGATTGCGGACATGAAGATGTTCTCGGCGACCGTCGCATCCGGGCAGAGCGCGATCTCCTGGTGGACGAGCGCGATGCCGAGCTTCTGCGCCGCTGCCGGCGAGGCGATGACGACGTTTTCGCCGCCGATGCGGATGTCGCCCTCGTCAGGCTGCAGGACACCGGCGATGATGTTCATCAGCGTCGACTTGCCGGCGCCGTTCTCGCCGCAGAGCGCATGCACCTCGCCCGGCGCCAGCGAGAAGTCGATGCCGGTCAGCGCCTTGATGGCGCCGAACGACTTCGAAACTCCTGAGATCTCGAGAATAGGCGTCGACATCTGTCAACTTTCACTGCGGTTCGGGTCCTGATAGCACCGGGGCGCGGGCGCCCCGGCGATCTTCAAGCAAGGCACGAATAGTCGAGGAAATCTATTCCTCGATGCCCTTGGTGCCGCGGCGCTTGAGGTACTTGTCCCAGTAGAAGTCGTCGGCGTTGTCGGCCGTCACGATCGAGAAGCCGTTGTCGACGAAGGGCACGCTCATCGGGTTGAAGCCCGAGCGCTTGGCGTCGTTCATCGAGTCGATCAGCTCGGGGTGCTTGGCCATCCACAAGAGCATGAAGCCCATGTAGCCCTGCATACCCTGGTTCGGGTTGACCGAGCCGAAGATCTCGCCGGCCTTGATCATGTCGAGGATCTTGGCGTTGACGTCGGCCAGCATGACCTTGATCTTGCCCCCGCCTTCCTTGGCTGCCTGGGCCGCGCCGATGGCCGAGTTGGCCTCCGGCATGAACACGGCGCCGAGGTCGGGATGCGCCTGCGCCAGGCTGAGCACGGCCTGGTAGGCCTTGGTCGGGTCCTGGTTCGAGGCGGCGCGGCCGACCAGCTTCATGTCCGGCCACTTGGCCTCCATGCGGGCGACGAAGGCGTTGACGCGCTTGTCATGGTTGTCCTGGCCGGGGTTCTCCAGCACCGCATATTCGCCCTTGCCATCCATCGCCTTGGCCACGGCGTCGGCGGCATAGGTGCCTTCGGCGACGTTGTCGGAGGTGATGTAGGAGACGCGCTTGGAATTGGGCGAGTCGGCGGCGAAGGTGACGACGGCGGTGCCCTGCTCGATAGCGCGGTTGATCGGCTCGATGAACGGATCGGAGTTCATCGGATGCACCAGGATGCCGGCCGGCTTCTGCGCCAGCGCCTGGTCAAAGGTGGCGATCTGCTTGTTGACGTCATATTCCGGCGTGCCGGTGTAGGCCGTCTCGCAGCCGAACTGCTGGCCGGCCTGCTTGAACATCTCGTAGACCGGGAACCAGTATTCGACGCCCGACACCATGACGTTCATGACGTATTTTTCGCCGGGCGCGCATTTGAACGGGTTTTCGGCCGACTGGGCATGGCCCGCGCCGAGAATGGTCGAGACCGCCGCTGCGGCCGCGAAAGTGCTCAGAAATCTACGCAAGTTCCCTCCCTTGGCCGAAGCCAGATCAATTACCGATGCCGGCACCCTCGGCGCCGCGCCATTTGGATTGATTGCACCGAACTTCCTCCCGAAGTCCGATGCGCAGAGGATTGCAGCCTTGAATCGCTATGTCAATAAAATTCATATGATGAAATATATTTCATAACTTGGCGGCGGCGACAAGGGAGAGTCCTGAAATTTATTGCAGGTGCCTGATAGCAGCCGCGTCACCCGGCTGTGACAGGTACTACGGATTGCGCGGGCGGGCGACGTCGTTGGTGCCTTCGGCATCGGGCGCAAGGCCATAACTCATGCGGCGCATCTGCTCGATGACGCGCTCCATCTCGTCGTCGGGCAGGATCGGCGGCTCGCCGAGCGTGAGCGCCTGGACATACATGCGCGACAGCGTTTCGACCTCAATCGCCAGCCACAGCGCGTGTTCGAGGTTGGTGCCGAGCGAGATCTGGCCGTGCTGGCCGAGCAGGCAGGCGAGCCGGTCCTTGAGTGCCACGAGTGCGTTGTCGGACAGGGCCTGGGTGCCGAAGGTGGCGTAGGCGGCGCAGCGGATGGTGGTGCCGCCGGCAACGCCGGTCATGTAGTGGAACGAGGGAATGGTCTTGTGGTGGCAGGCGAGCGTCGTCGCATAGACCGAATGGCAGTGCAGCACGACGCTGATGTCCTCGCGCGCCTTGAGGATGTCGCGGTGGAAACGCCACTCCGACGACGGGCGGCGGCCGACATAGGTGCCGTCGAAATCCATCTCGACGATGTCGTCAGGCCCCATGATGTCATAGGGCATGCCCGACGGCGTGATGAGGAAGCCGCTGCCCGAGCGGACCGACAGGTTGCCGGCCGTGCCCTGGTTGATGCCGCTCGAGTTCATGCGCCGGCAGATCGACACCATCTCGTCGCGCAGTCCCTTGTCAGTCATTGTCTACTCCAGATGAAAAACCTTCTGCAGCGGCACGACCAGCGGTTCGTTGCGGTCGGTGTACTGCATGATGTCGGCCATGAAGTCCCACCATCGGCGGTTGACCTCGGTTTGCGGCAGCCTCTCCATGGTGTGGTCGTCAGTACGAACCAGCGTCGCGAACAGGTGGCTGGTCTCGGGATCGAGCCAGATCGTGTAGTCGGACACGCCGGCTTCGCGCAGCGCCGCACTGAGTTCCGGCCAGATCTCGTCGTGCCGCTTCTTGTATTCGGCGGCCTGACCGGGATTGAGGACCATGCGGAAGGCGATGCGCTCGGGCATTTCCCCGTCTCCCTCAGACGATACCGCCACCGCCGCCGACCGATGCCGGGCGTTCGGCCGCTACCTTCTGGCGGTAGCCGCTGGCGCGATAGGCCGCGACCGGATCGATGGCGCCGCCGCTGTTGAGCCGAGCCATAGCGAGGATGGGTTCGACGTCTGTGCGGTAGGCGGCCTTCAGCGTCTGCGTCGCCATCAGCGCGTCGTTCCCTTCCTGGAAGCCTTCGAGCGCCTTGCGATCGACCAGCAACGCCGCGGCATAAGCCCGTTGCACCTCGACCGCCGACAGCATCAAGCTTTCGATCGGATCGGTGACGTTGTGGCTCTGGTCGAGCATATGGGCAGGATGGAAATCCCCGGCGCCCGAAAGCTCGGCGTCGACAAGTTCGTTGAAGACCAGGAACAGGCGGTAGGGATCGATCGAACCGGCGTCGAGATCGTCGTCGCCATACTTGCTGTCATTGAAGTGGAAGCCGCCCAGCTTGCCGAACTGGATGAGCCGGGAGACGATCATCTCAATGTTGACGTTGGGCGCGTGGTGGCCGAGGTCGACGAGGCAATAGGCCTTGTCGCCCAGTTCCTTCGCGATGATGTAGTTGGTGCCCCAGTCCTGAACGACGGTCGAATAGAAAGCCGGCTCATACATCTTGTGCTCGGTGAACAGCCGCCAGTCGTCGGGCAGCGCCGCATAGATGTCCTTCATCGCATCGAGATAGCGCTCGAAGGCGCGGGCGAAATTCACCTGTCCGGGGAAGTTCGAGCCGTCGCCGATCCACACCGTCAGCGCCTTCGATCCCAACGCCCTGCCGATCTCGATGCATTCGATGTTGTGCTCGACCGCCTGCCGGCGCACGGCCGTGTCCGCGTGGCTGAGCGAACCGAACTTGTAGGAGTGCTTCTGGTCGCGGGCATCGGAAAAGGTGTTGGAATTCATGGCATCGAAGCCGAGGCCGAAGCGCGCGGCGGTCTGCTTCAGCCTGTTCGGTTCGGCCTTGTCCCAGGGGATGTGCAGCGAAACGGTGGGCGTGGCACGCGTCAGCTGGTTGATGACCGAACAATCCTCGATCTTGTCGAACACGTCGCGCGGCTCGCCCGGGCCGGGAAAGCGGGCAAATCGCGTGCCGCCCGTGCCGACGCCCCAGGACGGGATCGCCACGCCGAAAGCCTCGACCTTGCCGAGGATGGCGTCGATGGCGATGCCGCGCCGGTCGAGCTGCTCGCTGAGCGCTACATAATCGGCGCGCAGGGCCTTTTCGCGGGTGGCGTTGCCTTTCTCGACGGTATCGCCTGATATCATCGTTTCCATCACATCCTCCTCCGGCGCGGCCTCACCACGCAAATGTCCGCACAAGAAAATCGGGCGTGGCCCCATGCTCCTCGAACAGCCTGTCCCGTTCGGCCTGGCTGCTCGTCTCCAGAACGCCGGTCATGACGAGCGCCGTTCGCAGCCCTGCCCCCTGCCCGCCTGAGATGTCGTGCTCGATGCTGTCGCCGATGCAGACCACGCGCGCCGGATCCGGAGAGCCGAGTATGTCGAGCGCTGCCGCATAGATCTCGGGGAACGGCTTGCCGATCCAGGCGACCTCGCCGCCCAGCTCGGCATAGAGGTCGGCGATGCGCCCGGCGCCGAAGCGGGGGCCGACCGACGTCAGCATGATCTTGTCCGGGTTGGTGCAGAGGCACCTGATGCCCCGCGCAGCCGCGGGCTGGAGGAGCAGGCGATAGTGGTCGAGGTCGTAGCGGTCGCCCTCGCTGGCCGAGAGCAGCACGATGTCTGCTTCCTCGCCCGTGTCGACCAATGTCAGCGGCAGGCCCTCCACCGCCGAACGGTCGCCGTCACGGGCGATGAGCAGGCAACGCAAGCCCGCTTCATTGCTGAGCTGCTTGCGCAGGCTCTGCCAGGCGACCTCGCCCGAGGACAGGAAATGGTCCCAGCTGCCGGACACGAAGCCGAGCTTTGCCAGCCGCGCCTCGTTGGGTGCCGAGCGCTTGCCCGAGTTCGACAAGAGCAGCGTGCGCTTGCCGGCCTGCTTAAGCCATACAAGCGCCTCGACAGCGCCCGGGTAAGGAGCCGTGCCGTCGTGCAGCACACCGAACTGGTCGAGAATGAACACGTCGAAGCGCTCGGCCAGGTCGCGGATGCCATCGTGTTGGGTGGGCATCACAGGTCCCCCACCGCTTCGAGGCCGATCAGCGCCAGCCGCGCCGTTCCGGCCGCCGCTTCCAGGGAGTGCGCAGGCAGGAACGGCACGCCCAGCCGCATCTCTCGGATCGCCGTCCACGCCGGGTTCGCGGCACCGCCGCCGAGGCTGCGCATGGAGCGGAGCGGCGGTGCGCCGAGTTCGGCGAGCCTGTCGTAGCCGAGCTTTTCGATGGCCGCGATGCCCTCGAACATGGCCTTGAGGAAATCGGCATCGTCTGCAGGGCGTGGGGCGAGCCGTGGCGGCCAGGCCGGGTCGAGCACGGGAAAGCGCTCGCCGGGCTCAATGAGAGGGTAGAAGTCGAGGCCGGTCGGAACGTTGGCGTCGATCTCGGCGGACAGCCGTGAGATATCGACGGCGGAGAAGAAATGCGCCAGCACCTTGCCGCCGCTGTTGGAGGCACCGCCGGCGAGCCACATGCCGTTGAGGCGATGGCTGTAGATGCCGAAGTCGGGCGCAAAGATCGGCCGATCACTGAGCAGCTTCAGCGTCAGCGTCGAGCCGAGCGCGGTGACGCCGTCGCCCGGCCTGTCGGCACCGGTCGCCAGGAACGAGGCGCATCCGTCGGTCGTGCCGGCGATGATCTCGACCTCTTCGCTGAGGCCGAAGGCACTCGCCATCTCCGGCGCGATCGTCTCGAGCGGTGTGCCTGGCGCCACGACGCGCGGCAGCAAGGCGGTGTTGAGACCCGTCGCCGCGACCCAATCCGGCCAGCGCCGGTCTATGGGGTCGTAACCCGTCTTCAGCGCATTGTTCTCGTCTGTGGTTCGGAAATGGCCGGCCAGCCGTCCGGCTATCCAGTCGGCTTGGTGCAGAACCTTCGCCACGCCAGGCACATCCTGGAAGACCAGCGCCTTGGCAAGACCGGAGGTGGCACCATGGGCGGCACTTTCTACGGGGATGACGGCGGCGATGCGGGCAAGCAGCGCTGCGTCACCCACCTTGTCGTCATACATCAGCGGCCCGGCGAGCGGCGTGCCCTCGGCATCGACAGGCAACAACGTGCCCGAGGTGGCGTCTACGGCAATCGCATGGACCCAGGCGCGGTCGACCTGGGCAAGCACAGCGTTCAAGGCCGCCTCGACCGCCTGCCACCATATCCTTGGGTCGCGCGGGTTGGCGCCGAAATCGGAGAGTTTTGCCGCGCCTTGCGCCACGATCTCGAACGACGGCGTCATCGCCACGGCGCGGGCGCCTGACGTACCGAGGTCGATGCCGATAGCGAGCGGGATCATCGCTGGGCCCTCGGGTGCGAACCGATGTTGAAGAAGATACCCCCACCCCTAGCCCCTCCCCAC